>NZ_JAUOEO010000001.1:662000-975500 GCF_030540825.1 Flavivirga spongiicola | reverse complement strand
TTTACATAACAATATTGCTGCGTACAATTAAGAAACTGACTACTAGTGCCAACAAGCTTATAGAATTCGAATAGGTTATTAACGATTAAGTTTTCCATATGAAAATTGTTGATTAATAAAATTAAGCATAAGTAATGACATGGTTCCGATAAAACAATACGCTATAACTATAGGAGAAGTCGTATTATTATAAAAACTACCAATAAAAATTGACATCGGAACGGATATAATGGTGGATATGGCACCTACAACAGAAGCACCTAGTCCTGCGATATGCCCTAAAGGTTGCATTGCTAATGCATTTAAGTTGCCAACTAATAACCCATAACTGAAAAGTTGTACGAACATAAATACTATAAATAACCATAAAGAAGGCTGGATAAAATAACTGATACTAAAAAAAAGGATCGCTGTAAAAAGACTACTAAGAATCGCAATTTCCGTTAATAATTTCATACCCAGACTTAATACTAATTTTCCATTGATAAATAAAGCCAAGCCAATGCTACAAGCTAAAAAGGCAAAATAATATGGGTATTGATTTCCTAATTGGTACTGAAATTCAAAAATAGCTTGTGATAGGTTGAGGTATGTGATAAATACTCCTGAGTATAACCCAAGAATAAGGATATATGTAAATGAATATTTGTTGCTAAGGATTTCCTGAGTCGCTTTGAAAAGATGCTTTAACGAAAAGCTTTTTTGTTTGTCTGGAGCTAGTGTTTCTGGCATTCTATATTTGAATAATAGAAATACCAAAATTCCCAAACCGATATATATAATAAATAAAATTCGCCAATTACTAATCATTATTATAGACTTTCCTAAGATAGGGGAGACAATCGGCATGAGTACATATATCACCATGATAAAAGACATGGCTCTAGCCATTCTTCGTCCTTCAAATTTATCTCTGACAATTGCTACGCTTATCACTCTTGGAGCTCCTAAACCGATACCTTGAAGTACCTGTCCTATAAGTAAAATGCTTAAATTGTTGGATACATAAGAAATGATACACCCTAAAAGAAAAAGAATTAAGCCATGATAGATACTCGGTTTTCGTCCAATAGTATCTGATAAGGTTCCGTAAAATAATTGGCTAAACCCCAAGCCTAAATACAGCAAAGAAACAGTTAGCTGAATTTTGTTTTTATCTTTTAATTGAAAGTCGTTTAGAATATCTTGAAAGGCAGGTAATAACATATTGATGGTGACCGATACCAATGCCATGAGGAGTGCTACTAATATAATAAATTCAATAAAACCTAGTTCTCGATTTTTCATAAGGCAAAAGTCGAAACTCCTTGAATCAAAAACCTTAATCTAGATTAAGAAATTATTTTTTTGCTAAAAAATGTCTGACTTTACTTAAATGTTCGGGGCTAATATTAAGGTAAGAAGCAATCATATACTGAGGAACACGGGATTCTATATGATTATATTTCCTTTTGAATTCTAAATAACGTTCCTCTGCCGATTTATTCAATTGATGGAGGGTTCGTTCTTGAAGAGAAATATAAGCTCGTTGGACTTTTAGTCCAAAAAAACGCTCCATGATAGGCACTTGTAAAAATAAAGTTTCTAAATCGGTTTTATGAATTTGTAAAATGGTGGTATCTTCAAGAATATCTATGTGGTATAGGCTAGGAGTTTGGGTTAAAAAACTATGAATGTCACCTATCCACATGTTTTCGATTCCAATTTGTATGGTTATTTCTTTTGCTTGTTTATCAATAAAGTACACCCGTAGAAGTCCGCTGTCAATAAACTTAAAATATTTAGAGATCTTTCCAAAGGATGTCATTTTCTCATTTTTCCTAAACGATTTTGGTTGAAATTTAGAGAGAATGTTTTCTAAATCAGAATCACCAAGATCAATTGTTTTCTTTAAATCTTCTTTTAGGTTTTTCATTTAAATATTTTACAGCTATTTGAGTTTGCAATATAAAAAAGGTTTAAGGTGTTAGGATTTTATGTTTCTGAAAAGGATGTGGTTTTGATTGTGTCACAATGATTCTGTTCTGTAAAGCCTGTGACTTATCAGATCGTGATTTTCATAGAACACGGTGTTGTAGCCAGTTTTTATTTCCGATTTATTATTTGTTCAGCGTATCTTTTGTGATTTTCAAATCCGTTATTTTTTGGATTCTCTAAATCTATAAATTCATTTAAACTTGTGTCATAAACTTGCCATTTATATTTTTTGGCTAACTCAATCAGTTCAAAAAGTCCATTTTCTCCATAAAGATTCAGCATTTTTGTTCCAGTAGGTTCGTCATCAATGAAAAAGTTAATCGAAAAATCAGGACCTTTTATTTCTCTATGATTTTCGTCCGATTTAATTTCTGAAAATGACCTTTCCAGAATATCACTAAATAAAATCGGTTTGAGAATATTTTCTTCGAAATCCAAGTCAGATGGAATCCTTTCGTTTGAGTTAAATAAAACTATTGACCAACTCATAATTTTATGTAATAAATAATAATTGCAATTAAGATTATAAAAAAGTAAAACAAAACTCCAGCAATTCGTGCAGTATCTGCTTGTTCCATTTTCTTTTCAAATCCAAATCTTTCAAAGCGTTCGTATTCAATTTGGTTTGCACTTTTTGAATTCAAACGTGAGTTAGGATTAACAGGAATAATAAAGAAAGTGAACCATTCTTTAGTTGTTAATAGTTCAATTTTCCGTTTTTCTGTATTTTTTAATTCTTGGTTCAAATGCTTTTTTCAAATTGGCTACAACGTATGGATATGTGCATTGGTGTATATATAATTGGGTGTATATACACCCAAATATACATAAATACTCACGAGTCTAAAGGCGTTTTTATAAAACTTAATTTGAAAACCTGTATCTAAGCCATCTATAATAACAGCTTCGACTTTCTTTTAATATTCTACTCATATTTTCAATAAGGTGTAAATATTTAGCTGAAAATAAACTAAATCAAGTTGTTTTTTGATAAAATCAAAAAACCTCTTTAATATCCTCACTTTCAGTATCATCATCTTTTTTTTCAACAAGCTCAATAGTATATTTAGGAAGGTTATCTTTTTTATAAAAAGTTATAGGTACAGGTAATACAGATGCCAAAGCGATCATGAGTATTAAAGCGAAAAGCCTTAATGCCTTTTTTAAAGTCTTCATTATGGGTAATAGTAAATGTAGCATCGAAACGATGTTACAGATTAAAAATTAAATTGAAATATTGCCAGAGTGTTGACAACAGGTAGTAGAATGATTTACTCTATGAAGACGCTTTTAGAATTACGTGTATGTGTTTGAGCAATAAGATTTTGCTCTAGAAGATTGTTGTAATTCTCAAACTGTAAAATAGTTTCTTTTTGAGATTTTAAAGTAATATTAAAGTTAAAAGTATGGATGTTTAGTAAGGACTTAAAACTAAAAACAAGATACTGGTTGTATGCTACTTTTTTAAACTTTTTAAACTTTTTAGTAAAAGGGTTATGTTGTTTTACTGTAGATTGACTACTTCTATATTTGCTAACAGGAAGTTCGATCTGTGGTTTTTCGTAATTAGAAGAAATACTTGTAAACCCCGAAAACGATACTAAAGTAATTAGTAAAACGAGATAGCTAAATATATTTTGTATTCTTTTTAAGGACAACATATTACAAAAATAAGCATTTAAAAATAGATTCTTAAACTTATATTAGGTGTGATACCCAAAGACTCATTTTCAACAGTATTAATCTCATTATTTTCATCTAAAGTATAATACGTATTTATAATATTTTTTTTATTTAAAACATTCCAAACGGATGCACCAAGAGTTGCTCGTGCAGTATCAGAAATATTAAAAGCATAAGTAGCTGAACAATCTGCCCGTAAATAATCATCTAAATTACTGCTGTTAGGAGCAGTGTAAGTAATAACTCGATCATCTGGATTATCATTTGTATCTGGAAGTGTAGTAGGTTTTCCAGAATGCCAATTGAGTCCCAATGCTAATTTAATAGCCTTTTGTGTATAGGTTCCGGCAAAAGAAAATGTATGCCTGATATCTACATTATTAGGAAACTTTTTACCATCGTTTAGAGATGGGAATATATAATTGTTACTACTATAAGAATAAGAAAACCAGCTGCTTATAATATTTCCAAACTGTTTGTTTAATAAGAAATCTAATCCTTGAATTTCATAACTACCTATACTGTTTATAAATTGAAATTGGTTTTGGAACCCTTGACTTCTTGTGATAATACCATCTACTTTTTTTATATAACCTTCGGCACTAATTAATAATTTGTTTTTGTTATAATGAACACCAGCCGATAGTTGTTTGCTTTTTACCACTGGAACAGGGTAGATCGTTTTATCATTAATAACGATGTTATCACTATTATTATTTGATAATACCCATCGACGATTTTCAATGCCTAAAAAGTCATTTTGCAAATCGATAATTTGAGAAGTCGTTTGATGTTTAAATTCACCTAATACTTCGAATTTGAAATTATTTAAAAAACGTTGACTAAATCTTAGTCTAGGTTCTGCTAAAAATAATTTGAACTTGTTTATATAATTTAAACGACCCCCTATTTTTAGATTGGTTTTGGCATTATTCGATAAAAGCGATGTTTCTGCATAAATAGCATGACTT
Organism: Flavivirga spongiicola; assembly: GCF_030540825.1. NCBI lineage: Bacteria > Pseudomonadati > Bacteroidota > Flavobacteriia > Flavobacteriales > Flavobacteriaceae > Flavivirga > Flavivirga spongiicola. The sequence goes on along the minus strand of NZ_JAUOEO010000001.1, from coordinate 970,869 downwards.
CTAATAACATTTTTAATATAGCTTCTAAAAGCAGGGTTGTTAACGTCTTCTAAATTACTAATACCAACTTCAGAGAATTGGTAGCCGCCATTTATTTTTAATTGGCGATTGTGCTTGTAATTAATATCAAATTTTGAAGAACCGTCATATACTTCGTTTTCCTGAATGAGCCGCTGGTCATTAAAAACGTCAAAATTTGTAGCATCCAAATCATAATTAGAAACATAGACTTGATACGTTGTTGTAAGTTTATTAGTCCAGTCTCTTGTATAGGTTAATCCAATGGCCGAATTTCGTTGTGATAGTTCACTGTCTAAAGCTTCATTTCTATCATTATTACTTAATAATTCTTCGTAATTTAAGTTGTTATTCACGTTAAAAAAATGAAATCTAATTTTGTCTTTTTTAGAAATGTCATATAAGAACTTTGCTGTAATATCATAAAAATAAAACGTCTCATTTTGAGAGATGGTATTGTTACTAGATTGGCTAAAATCTGAATCTTCAAAAACACGTTTAAGGTATTGGTCATATGTAGGTGTTACAATCAGGTCAGTCACAGAACGGCGTGTTGATAGTTGCAGTTCTGTTTTTTTTGATAATGGAATTTTAGCATAAGCATCGGCATTAATCAAATTAAAACCTATCCCACCTTTAAACTCGTTATCAATATCATCTGGTAATTCTATATCTATAATACTCGAAATACCATCGCCATATTTAGCACTAGTACCATTTTTGTACACATTAACGCGTTTAGTTGTGTGTGGGTTGAAGGCAGAAATGAGTCCAAAAAAATGTCCAGATTGATACATTTTTATGCCGTCCCATAATAATAAATTTTGATCGTGCGTACCTCCTCTAACATTTATATTAGATATCTTTTCATCTGCACTTAAAACACCGGGAAGGGCTTGAATAGTTTGTAAAACATCGGGTTCTATCAAGCCAGGAAGAATGCCAAAAGATTCAGGTTTAATAGTAATAGAACCATCATTTAGTTTGGTAATACCATTAGTTAAGTAATTAGTAACAACAACCTCTTTAAGTTTTTGTACCCTGAAGTCGCCCTTTTCTTTTTCCAAGTGTTTAATGGCTATGAAGCGACTATCTAATAATTCAAAATCGAGTTCGATTTTCTTTTTTAGAAATTCTAAGAGAGCAACTAAAGTTAAGTCTTCACTAGGTAAGGCAACTTCTTTATCTTTAATTGTTTCGTCTGCGTAAGAAAAACTGATGTCGTAACGTGCTTCAAGAGTATTTAAAATAACCAAAAGTGATTGCTTTTCTTTTTGAATGCTTTGAGCTTTAAGGCTAGTAACATTCAAAAAAAATAATATAGAAAAAAGAGAAAGAATACCTTTTCTATTCACGTTTTAATATTATAGTATTGTTTGTTTTACTATAAGTTACATGTAAAGGTAAGGTAATTGCTTTTATAGCCACATCTATATTATCATGAGCAAAACTACCTGTAAACAGTTGCTCTGAATCAATATTCATTAAAGTAATATCAACGCCATATTGTCTTTCAAATTCAGCGATAACTGTTTTATAAGGCGAACTTTTAAAGGTACTTTCGTTACTTAACCACGAAGGCTGTGAGCGGTTTTCTTTTTCTTTAGCAATTATTTTCCCATCGATAATTAAAAAACTGTCACCAGGATTTAACTTTCTTTCTTGAGAATTGTAAGTAACGCCAACTAAACCTTCGTAGCAAATAACCTCAAAATAATGGTTCCATTGTTTCACATTAAATTGAGTTCCGTAAACAGTAATAAGCCCTGTTTTTGTTTTTACTTTAAATGATGACCCTTTAGCAACTTTAAAAAAGGCTTCACCATTAAGTTCTACTTCTCTATGATGTTTCCAATCTTTTTTATTGAATATTAATAATGATTTTGCATTTAAGGAGACACTAGAAGCATCTGGTAATTCTATGGTTGTTTTTTGAGCAAACTCCGTAGTTATAGTAGTATCTAAAGTAGTCGTGTAATAATATAGGCCAAAACAAATAGCAAGTATGGCTGCAACACGCATTAATGGCTTAAACCAATAAGTTGATTGCTTTTTACTGCTTTTAATAGTGTTTAAAACAGTATCTAGTTCTTTAGAAGTGTTATAATCATCTACTTTAAAAGCTTGTAAGCCTTCGTTTAACTTCACTAAATCATCATAATCTTCAAGCATTTTAAACGCTTCAAGTTCCTGATCATTTAGATCGTTATTTAGCCATTTCGATATTAAAATTTCTCTGTTCATGATTTCTTATACAACTATATAACAGTTAACTTTTATTTTTTCCTACCCTGATTTTAATTTTTTTTTCAAAAAGCTTAAATTTCAGTGTTCAGTGTTCAGTTTTACTTAGCGGCTTTGCGTCTTTGCGAGAAAATAAAAGATACAAAAACTAAAAACCAAATTCCAAAAATTTAATTTCCCAACAACCAACAACCAACAACCAACAACCAACAACCAACAACCAACAATTAACAACCACGTTACAACTCTTTAATGTCCTTCCGTAATTTATCTAAAGCACCATAAATACGTTTTTCAACTGCTTTAGTAGAAATGTCTAAAAGTTCTGCAATTTCCTTAAAACGTTTTCCTTCAACTCTATTCATCATAAAAGCAACACGCTGTGCTTCGGTTAAATTAGCCAGTGCTTTTTGTAGCTTATCGTTATATTCATTCTCCTGCATTATAAATTCAGGACTCTCATTGGTAGACATTTTAGGTTTGATTTGCCGATGCTTTAAAACAACTTTTTGGTGTGCTGTTTCATTTAGCATTAAATTATTGGCAGTAGTAAACACAAAACTTTTTGCCTTCTCTGGAGAAATCTTTGCACAGTTTTCCCAAAGTTTAACAAAAGCTTCCTGCACTTTGTCTTTCGGGTTTAGCAGTTCGCCAAACTTATAGTATAGAAAGTTATGTAAATCTTTAGAATGTTTATTAAAAATGGAGGAAAATATACGCTCTTCGCAAATGTTTTCATGTAGTTGTTTCGTCATGTATTATTGGTGGTTAGTGCAGCTAAATTAAAAAAAAAGAAAACACAGGGTAGGAATTTTTAAAGTTATCCTGTTTTATATTCAAAAAGCTATGTTTAACCCAAAATTAAATATCATGAAATCTAAAATGAGAACATTATTACTAATACCTTTTTTTGCCTTTTTATTATTCACTTCATGTCAAGACGAAGTAATAGATATTACACCGCCTGCTGAAAGTGAAGCTCTTGTTGCTAATTCTACGCTAACAAGTTTTATTAGCGCCACGTCTGCTAAGGACGGATCTGCGGATAACATTATTGATAAAGCAAGTTGTTTGTCTGTTGAATTACCAGTAACCGTTATTGTTAATGGTCTTGAAATTATTATTGATTCTAAAGAAGATTATAAAGTCATTGAGGCGATCTTTAATAAGTTTGAAGATGATGATGACAAACTAGAGATTGTTTTCCCTATTACTATTGTTCTGGCCGATCACTCAGAGATTGTTCTTAATAATCGTGAAGACCTAGAAAATTTAATCGAAGAATGCAGAGGTGAAAATGAAGCGGATGATGATATTGAATGTATTGATTTTCAATACCCAATATCTTTTTCAGTTTATGATACATCATTTCAAGTTATAGATGTTATCACCATTGAAAATGATAGAGAATTACACCGTTTCATCAAGCGTATAAAAGAAGGCGATGTTTTCGCGAGTCTTAATTTTCCTGTGACTATGATTTATGCAGATGGTTCTACTACTGTTGTAAATAATAATGAAGAATTAGAAAGCACTATTAGAGAAGCAAAAGATACTTGCGATGAAGATGATGATAATGATTATGGTGATGACGATTTTACTAAAGAGCGTTTAGATGAGTATTTAAAAATATGCCCTTGGGTTGTTCATGAGTTTAAAAGAAATAATCAGGATAATACTGCAGAGTATAAAGAGTATGCTTTAAACTTTAAAGAAGATAATGTTGTTGTAATGCGTGCAAGAGGTGGAGATGTTTTAACAGGAACATGGAGTACTCGTGTAACAGATAGAGGAGCACTTTTAAAGTTAGAATTTGATACACTGGCAGATTTTACTTTAGAGTGGGTTGTGTATGATATTGAATATGGTAAAATTAAACTTTATGAAGTTGGAGGTAACAGAATCATCATGAAGAAAAACTGTGATGTTGTTATAGATCATACTAAGGAAAGAGTTGAAAACTATTTACAAGAATGTTTATGGAGAGTGGCACGATTAAGTGTTGATGGTGCGGATAATGAAAAAGATTATATAGGGACTCCTTTAAAGTTTTTACCAGAAAATGTTGTTAAAATTAGAGTTAACGGTGAGTTAGTTGAAGGAACTTATGAAGTATTAGTAAGAAATGCTGGAATAGGTTTAAGCATTACCCTTGAAGGAAGGCCAGATTTAAAATTAGAATGGCTAATTACATTCTTAGAGCCAGGTTTAATTAAACTTGAAAATGCTAATAATAAAATGATCTTAGAGAGACATTGTCCTAACACTGATGAAGATTTAAATTATATTGATGATGTACTTATTACTGGTGAATGGGAAGTAGCTTTATATGAAGATGGAGATGTAAATAAAACAGAAGAATTCTTTATGTACACTTTAGACTTTATTGAAACGGGTAGAGTAAAAGTAACCGATCCTAATGAGAGTGTTTTTAGCGGGTCTTGGTTATCATATAGAAAAGATGGTTTAAATCTTGGATTGTTTTTCGGAAATAATGCCCCATTTGATGACTTAAACCACAGGTGGAGAATTAAAGAAATCTCTCCTAATAGAATTGAATTAAAAGATTACAATGCCAGTGGTGCAATAGAACGCATATTGGTTCTTGAAAAGAAAGAATAATTATGTTTTTGATTAAAAAAAGGAAAAACTTATCTTTCGGTTAGTTAGGTTAATTAGCTATATTTCCTTTATAAGGCTGTCAAATTATACAATTTGATAGCCTTTTTTTATTCCATTTTTTATAATAAGCCACTTTATTAATACGCTTCAAATCATTAACTTTGCCATTCTTAAAATTAAAAGTAAATTATGTTTAATAATTTAAGCGATAAATTAGATAAAGCCTTACACGTTTTAAAAGGACATGGAAGCATCACAGAGGTTAATGTAGCTGAAACTTTAAAGGAAGTTCGTCGTGCCTTGCTTGATGCCGATGTTAATTTTAAAATAGCCAAAGAATTTACCAAAAGAGTTAAAGAAAAAGCGCTTGGTCAAAATGTTTTAACAACATTACAACCAGGTCAGTTAATGGTTAAAATCGTAAAAGATGAGTTAACTGAACTTATGGGAGGTGATGCAGAAGGTATTAACCTTTCTGGTACGCCAAGTGTTATTTTAATGTCCGGTTTACAAGGTTCTGGTAAGACTACTTTTTCTGGTAAACTCGCTAATTATCTTAAAAATAAGAAAACTAAAAAACCATTATTAGTGGCCTGTGATGTGTATCGTCCAGCTGCGATCGATCAATTGCATGTTGTTGGAGATCAAATAGGCGTAGAGGTTTTTAGTGATAGAGGAAATAATGATCCTGTTGCAATTTCTAAAGCAGGTATTGCCCATGCAAAAGCTAATGGATATAATGTAGTCATTATTGATACTGCAGGTCGTTTAGCTGTTGATGAGGTTATGATGACCGAAATATCAAACATTCACAAGGCTATTCAACCACAAGAAACATTGTTTGTTGTAGATTCTATGACAGGGCAAGATGCGGTTAACACTGCAAAATCCTTTAATGATGTATTGAATTTTGATGGTGTTATACTAACAAAATTAGATGGCGATACTCGTGGTGGTGCGGCAATCTCTATAAAATCTGTAGTAAACAAACCCATTAAGTTTATTGGTACAGGAGAAAAAATGGAAGCCATTGATGTGTTTTATCCATCGCGTATGGCAGATCGTATTCTTGGGATGGGTGATGTTGTTTCTTTAGTTGAAAGAGCCCAAGAACAATTTGATGAAGAAGAAGCACGTAAACTTCAAAAGAAAATAGCTAAAAACCAATTTGGCTTTGATGATTTCCTGAAGCAAATTCAGCAGATTAAGAAAATGGGGAATATGAAAGACCTTATGGGTATGATTCCTGGTGCTGGAAAAATGATGAAGGATATTGATATTGATGATGATGCTTTTAAAGGTATTGAAGCTATTATTCATTCTATGACACCTAAAGAAAGAAGCAATCCGTCGATTATAAATTCAAGTAGAAAAATACGTATAGGAAAAGGTTCGGGAACTTCTGTTCAAGAAATCAATCAGTTATTAAAGCAATTTAACCAAATGAGTAAGATGATGAAGATGATGCAAGGAGGCGGAGGCAAAAAAATGATGCAAATGATGAAGGGGATGCGTTAGGTTTTTTAAGGACAAAAGACAGAAGACAGAAGACAGAAGAGATTGGAGTTATTTTTAAAACTTCATTAACAACCAATAACAAAGCACCAACAACCAAACACTAAACAATGACAATTTTAGACGGAAAAAAAGTAAGTAATGATATTAAAAATGAAATTGCAGCTGAAGTTCAGAAAATAAAAGACAAAGGGGAAAAAGTGCCTCATCTAGCAGCGATCATCGTTGGTAATGATGGAGCAAGTTTAACCTATGTTGGTAGTAAAGTGAAGGCTTGTGAACGCGTTGGTTTCGAATCTACTTTGGTGCAAATGTCTAATACGACGAGTGAAATAGAGTTATTAGAAAAAATAAAAGAACTTAATGAAAACCCTGAGATTGATGGTTTTATAGTTCAGTTGCCATTACCTCCACAAATTAATGAGCAAAAAATATTATTGGCTGTTAATCCAGATAAAGATGTAGATGGTTTCCATCCTACAAATTTTGGTAAAATGGCTTTAGATATGTCTACTTTTATTCCGGCAACACCATTTGGTATTTTGGAATTGCTAGACCGTTATGGTGTAGAAACCAAAGGAAAACATACCGTTGTTATTGGGCGTTCCCATATTGTAGGTAGACCTATGAGTATCTTAATGGGTCGCAAAGGATTCCCTGGAAACTCTACAGTAACTTTAACACATAGCCATACTAAAAATATCACTCAAATCACATCACAAGCAGATATTATTATTTCAGCATTAGGAGTTCCTAATTTCTTAAAGGCAGAAATGGTTAAAGATGATGCCGTTATCGTAGATGTTGGGATTACAAGAGTTATAGATGAAACCAGACCAAGAGGATATAGAATAGTTGGAGATGTCGATTTTGCTAATGTTAGTCAAAAAGCGAGCTACATTACACCTGTTCCAGGAGGCGTAGGACCAATGACAATTGCTATGTTGCTTAAAAATACATTACTTGCTCGAGAGAGACATAATATATAATATCTTGTCATTCAGAACGTAGTGAAGAATCTTATATTATTTATTGTAAAATCAACCATTATATTATAAGAGACTCTTCACAGCTTCAAAACTACTTAAGAATATTATTTATTATTAGTTACTACAATCTTTTTGTTAAACACCTGATTATTGTCTAAGTTTACTTGTACAATATACACACCGTCACTAAGTGATTTAGTAGAGTAATTGTATGTCTTTTTTGAATCAAGAACTCTTTTGTTCAGGACTTCCTTACCAGCAACATCAAATAAGCTAAAAGCTTTTATGTTTAAAGCATTTGGGTTTGAAATTTTTAATTGAGCAATAGCGTTGTTTTGGAATACCCTTAAGTCCTCCAGATTGACCTCAGTAGTGTTCAGGCTGTTTTCCCCAAAAACAATCTTAAACCGATCTGTGTAATTACCGGTATCAAGATTGATATTAAAATCCTGAGATTTTAAATCTACAAATGTGTTGTTTTCTGTATCATGAAGATAAATAGGCTGATCATTTTCAAAATTCTGAATGTCCGCAATTCTAATTCTAATAAGGGTTTCTTTATTTACTTTAATAGTCAAAGGAATTCTTAGCGAAGGGTCAAAAGGCAATGCTTCGGCCACATAAGGTATGCCATCGATAAACCAAAGCGCATCCGAAGCCAAAGTTTCATCCTCGTTTACCTTAGATTCCAATCCGTAATCAAAACCATCGGTAGCCGAACCATGAAAAGTTTCGACCAGCTGTCTTGTATAGGTATCATTAAAGTCAACATTTAACCTAAAACGCTTGTAATCGCTGGGGACCTTTGAAAAACCATCGGTGGTTTTTTTTGCTTTGTTTTTAGTATTCGAATTTTTAAAAAACTCACTATCAGCATGTGTTTCCTTTATATATATTCTATGGCTGTTTTTTGCTCTAACCACACCTAAAGCTGTGCCTTCGACCATAAACCCTTGTCCGATGGGTATATAGCGTCTAGGGGTTTTACTACCGGTTCCGGTTCCAGCAACATTAATACTGCCATCACCATTATAAGTATTAAAAACAGCAGATATAGAAGTTTCTACAGTACCCGTCGCATTGATAGTATAGGTGGCATACCCTCCATTATAGTCTTTGAGGTGGTGAGAGTTCACACTAGGGTCTTGCTCCCAATATTGTAAAGTACCTGTAATTACGGCAGCGTTTTGCGGATCATGTATATAAGCCAGGGCATCCAAGGCAGAGGGGTATGGATTGCCGACCAATGAAAGCTGGTTGTTATCAACACTCACACTGATGGTACCATTATTGGGTTTTCCTCTAAAGTCGTATCGTTGTGCATCACCAGATCCGACAGTTCCTTTCATGGTAAAGCCTTCCCCAGGGTTTATGGTGGTATTACCCCGTATATGTATCCATTCAGAATATTCATCAGAAGCAATAAACTTCCAGATCCAGTAATCTTCAATGACCAACGGGCTGGAGGTACCGTTATATCCAGGTAAATGGACAACAGTTGCAGGTGTTGAGGTTATAAGGCCGGTCACATCATTAAAAAGCGTAACACCAAAAGGATTATTTACATTATTACTGGTTTTACTACCAATAGGAGAGCACCAATAATTGTATTCGTATTCGCCTACATTACCTTCCTGATAAACACTTAGTTCACCAACACCGGAGTTTCCGGTCACACCGGTACCTTGAATCACTTGCGCTTCACTGCGCAGATACATGCTACTGTTTGTTTCATTTAGATTAATATCATCTTCAACAAAGACAACTTCATCATTTATAAAAACATAAGCATCATTTCTTACTGATAATTGTGAAAAGGATAAATTATTAACAGTAATTAATAGTAATAAAGAGTATAAACGTTTCATAAGATTTGGGATTAGAAAGATTTATAATAAGCATCATTTATGTAGTCATGATACATTCAAATGTAGCGTTTGATTTTTGTGTTTTACAGTTCAAAAACCACGAAATGGAATATATGTCTTCTGAAGAACCTTTTTTGAGGCTTGAATAAATGTAGGTATTGAATAAGTAGTCTTAAATTTACTTTATGCCTCAAAAGCATACGTTTAATGCTTTTACAATGAGAGCTCATCTTGACTTTTTTAGGAAATAGGAAAAGTCAAGATGAGCTCTGAATATAAAAAAATTTAAATCTATGGTAAAAGTAGTTGTGATAGAAGATGAAAGTGTTTCTAGCAATTATATAGTTTCTTTATTAAGTAAATATTGTTCACAAGGATTTAGGGTAGAAAAAGAAATAGATAATATAATTGATGCAGTTTCATGGTTTATTAATAATGATAGTCCAGACTTAATATTTATGGACATCCACTTAAGTGATGGTTTATGCTTTGAAATTTTTAATAAAGTCGACATTAATTGTCCCATAATATTTACAACAGCATATGACGAATATGCCATTAAAGCATTTAAAACAAATGGCATAGACTATTTATTAAAGCCAATTACAGAAAAAGATTTTTATCAGGCTATCATGAAATTTCTGAAAATAAGAAGAGATAAACGATCTCAATTAATAGAAAATGAAAAGGTAAGTCTTTTGAATTTGGATAAGGAAAAACTGTATAAGAAACGGTTTTTAGTAAAGTTAGGTAATAAATATACGCCTCTTAAGGTAGAAGACATTGCTTATTTTTATAAAGATGATATTGTATTTATAAGATCTTTTGATGGTAATAATTATCCAATCAATAACTCATTATCTAGTATTGAAAACTCTATAGACTCCAATATGTTTTATAGAGTCAATAGAAAAATATTAGTAAATATTAATGCCATAGAATACCTTTCTCAATATAAACCTGGCCAATTAGTCCTTAAAGTAAAACCAAAATTTGAGGAACTCATCATTCTGAGTCAGGAAAAATCAAGTCATTTAAAATCTTTATTAAATTAGATTACAAAATCTACTTTTCCCATAAATAAATTGCTTATTTCTTAAAGGGCTATTTGATATAACGAATAAACGAAAGTAAGAAAAACCTTAAAAAACCCAGTAATATCAAGCGATTTCACTTTAAACGTAAAAAAATGCATTTCATGGACTAAATATTTGTGTTCAACACATATGAACCTCAGTATTTTCTCTACTGTGTCTATATTTCGGTATATAACCCCAAAACTTTACAGTTATGAAAACAACCTACATAACAATTTTTAGTCTTTTATTTTCTTTATTAACTTATTGTCAAGTCGGTATAGGTACTACCTCTCCCGATCCTTCATCGGTTTTAGACATAACAAGTACAGACTCAGGGCTGTTAATCCCTAGAGTGTCATTAGCGTCACAAAATGATACATCAACAATTACTGGTACAGAAGCTATAGGGCTTTTAGTTTACAATACGGCTACAATATCTGATGTTACATCTGGTTTTTATTTTTGGAATGGCTCTAGTTGGGATCGTCTTTTTTCTGGTGTTACTTCAGGAACAGGATGGGGCTTATTAGGAAATTCTGGAACTGCAAGTGGAACAAATTTTTTAGGAACTACAGATGGTCAAGATTTAGATTTTAGAACTAATAATGTAATTAGAGCAAGAATTACTACTAAAGGTCAAATAGAAACAGTAAATACGGGAGAATCTGTGTTTCTTGGTTATCAATCTGGTGAAAATGATGATCTAGCTAATAGGCAAAATATATTTGTCGGCTCTAATGCTGGATATTCAAATACTACAGGAACAAGCAATATTGCAATAGGATATTTAGCAATGTATGATAATGTGGGAAATGGTACTGATAGTGATACCGATGATATTGGAGATCGTAATATTGGAATTGGTTCTAGAGCTTTGTTAAATAATTTAGGATCCAGAAACGTAGCACTTGGATATGACTCTATGAGGTATAATACTACAGGTGTAGATAATGTAGCTTTAGGTTATGCTACTTTAGAAGGGTTTGGTAGCACAATGACGGGGTCTAGTAATGTTGCAGTTGGTAGGGGGGTATTATTTTATAACCAATCAGGTAGTGAAAATGTAGGTGTAGGACAGAGGTCTCTTTTAGATAATACCATAGGTAACGGTAATAGTGCTTTGGGATTTAACGCATTGTATAACAATGAAGAGGGAGATAATAATTTAGCTTTAGGCTATCGTGCCATGTTTAGTAACACTGATGGTAGTAATAATGTGGCCGTAGGTTTAAATGCTCTTGTTGCCAACACACTTGGTAGTAGTAATATAGCAGTTGGTGTAGAATCCTTAACAAGTAATTTAACAGGAACAAATAATGTGGCGGTTGGTCAAGAAGCATTACATGATAATACAATAGGAACCAAGAATGTAGCTTTAGGGTTTCAAACTTTATTCGATAATGTAGATGGAACTCAAAATAATGCTATTGGAGATGAAGCTTTACATTATAATATAAGCGGAACTAGAAATAATGGTATTGGGTACCATGCTTTATATCTCAATGACTCTGGAACTGAAAATAATGCCATTGGTAGTCAGGCTTTAGCTAATAACAGTTTAGGCACTTACAATAATGCTATAGGCTCTAGTGCTGCATTAGGCAATGTTGATGGCCATTATAATATAGCCTCTGGATTTGAAGCTTTAAAAGATAACCAATCTGGAGATCATAATGTAGCTATAGGGTTTCAAGCTTTAGCTTCAGCAACGGTTGATAATAATTTAGCTATAGGGAATAATGCATTAGGTAAAACTACGATGGGGACTAACAATCTGGCTTTAGGGTTTGCAACGTTAAGAGAAAATACTTTAGGAGCCAATAATATCTCTATGGGTTTTGAGTCTGGTGTAAATAATACTTTAGGAGCTAATAATATTATCATTGGTTATCGTGCAAATTATAATAATCGAACAGGTGGGAATAGTGTTGTTATTGGTTATGAGGCTGGTTTTGGTTCAGGTCTTACTTCTGTTTTAGGAAACGTGTTTATAGGTCATCAAGCTGGTTATAACGATATTACTTCAAATAAATTATATATAGAAAACTCAAATACTACAGCACCATTAATTGGTGGGGATTTTGCTAATGATAGAGTGGCAATCAATACAGCAATATCAGGAACAACCCATACATTAACAGTAGGCGGAAGTGTAAAAATAAATACCTTATTAAATATTCAACCTGGTACAGCACCAGGAACACCAGTTGAAGGTGATGTGTATTATGATGCAGCTGCACATAAACTAAGAGTTTATAATGGTACTGTATGGCAAGATTTACATTAAAAGACATATCATCATTATATAATGATGCATAGTATATAAATATGAGAAGCTTAATGAAACAGAGGAAAATGATTAATAATGACGAGTCAAAGCTTCTTGGATTAAACCACCCCATTTCTAAATAAATAAATTATGAAGATCATTTACTTAACATTTTTTAGTTTTTTATGTAGCATATTTTCTTATGCTCAAATAGGTGTTGGAACAAATTCTCCTGACGCCTCTTCGGCATTAGATATTTCAAGCTCAGATTTAGGATTGTTAATTCCTAGAGTTGCTTTAACGTCTTTATCAGATTCGTCAACAATAACAGGAACAGAAGTAGAAGGACTTTTGGTATTTAATACGGCAACGGTAGCTGATGTTACTCCTGGGTTTTATTTTTGGGATAGTACAGCGTGGGTACGTATTCTTACGACGCAAACAACTAATATCGACTGGTATACTACAGGAAATATTAGTACGACTAGCGGAACACATTTTTTAGGAACCACAGATAATCAAGAATTAGATATTAGAACTAATAATGTTATAAAAGTAAGTATTACTACAAAAGGGCAAATAGAAGTAAAAAATACAGGTTCAGTATTTCTTGGTAATAATGCTGGTGAGAATACGAAGGTATTTCCTTTTAGACAAAATGTTTTTATAGGAGAATTGGCTGGAACTTCCAATACAAACGGTCAACATCATGTAGCTATAGGGCATAGTGCTTTATATTCAGTGACAACATCAAATCAAAGTGTTGCTATTGGTAATAATGCCTTATATTCAAGTACAGGGGCTACCACTGTGGCTATTGGGCACAACGCCCTAAGAAACTCAACGGTTAATGATAATGTAGCATTAGGCTATTCAGCCTTAGAGACTAATACGTCTGGACTTAGAAATGTTGCTATGGGATCAAGAGCTTTAATAACCAATGATGATGGTGATGAAAATGTAGCTGTAGGGCATGAAGCCTTATATTCAAATGATGGAGGTATAGGTAATACAGCTTTAGGGTTTCATACACTATACAACAATACTAGTGGTGTTAATAACCTAGCATTAGGGCATAATGCTTTAATAAATAATGAAACAGGAAATAGGAATATAGCTTTAGGGAAAAATGCACTCGCCAGTAGCGCAACATTAGGTAGTAATTCAGGAACTGAGAATATAGCTTTAGGTACAAATACATTAGCATCTAATGTAGGTGGAACAACCAATGTTGCAGTAGGAGTTGAGGCATTAAAGAGTAATGTTGGTGGAGAGAAAAATGTGGCCATTGGGTATCAAACCTTAAACAGTAATATTTTGGGGTTACAAAACGTCGCTATTGGAGACCAAGCCATGTACCTTAATGTTGGAACTATATCAACAGGGCGTGACAATCAAGCTTTGGGATACCAAGCGTTGTACTCTAATACGCATGGTAATTTTAATGTAGCATTCGGTAGTCAGTCTTTGTATAGCAATACTACAGGAAATTATAATAACGCTGTAGGAGAAGGAGCTCTATATAATAATACTGATGGAGAATACAATATAGCTATGGGTACAAGAGCATTGTATAGTAATGCATCTGGGAGTTATAATGTAAGTATTGGATATCATGCATTATATAGCAACACATCAAGTCATAATATAGGGCTAGGGCGTCAAGCTATGTACAGTAATACGTCTGGATCCTATAATATAGGGATAGGGTATGATGCCCTATATGGGAATGATTCTGGAGGTTATAATATAGGAATGGGGTATCAAGTAGGGTATCTTAATGCATCTAGTAGTAATAATGTATTATTAGGTAATGAAGCAAATTATAGTAATGTGTCTGGGGCTAATAATGTAATGTTAGGACACCAAGCTGGGCGTAATACTGGTATAGCAGCATCTAAAAATATATTTATAGGTTATCAAGCAGGATTTTCAGAAACTAACTCAGAGAGGTTATATATAGAAAATAGTAACTCTACAACGCCATTAATAGGCGGTGATTTTGCTAGTGATATGTTAGGTATAAACTCTACTATACCAAGTTTAACTCATACATTAAATGTAGGTGGAGACGTTAAAGTAGATACTTCTTTAAACATGCAACCAGCAGTATCAGCACCAGTTGCCCCTTCAGAAGGAGATATATATTATGATGTTACTACACATAAACTAAGAGTTTATAATGGTATGGTATGGCAAGATTTAAACTAATAAATAAAAATAATTATATAAAAAGTATAAAAAATGAAGCTTAACGAGGCAGATAAAAAAATAATAAGATTAAAGAATTTTGAAAGCTCTTTATTGCAACTAAGACACACCATTAGAAGTATAAAGTATGATTACAAAAGAAATATAAAACATGCTTTACTTGATGACAAATTAAAAAAAACTTATAGACAGAAATTAGAAGAGTATACGATCAAAGAATTGAATTATTTAAGAAATATGATTGATAATAGTTTTTAAATAAAATAGACTCGTTTATTATTCCATTGTTTTGTCAGGTAAGATTTTTTGTGTTAAACTTAAATAACTCAGGAAAATGAAAACCAAAAATAAACTCCAAATAAATTTTACATATTCTAGATATAATCTAAGAATTAAAAACCCATTAGATTTATATAATGAGATCGTTTTTTATAAAAGAAGAAATAAAGAAATAGAGAAAAACCTGCAAATCCTAAAAAAGAGGAAAGCAACATTCGAATTACTATTTTCAGTTTTAATATGGATTTCTCTTATTGGTGTCTTAACGTCTACTAAAGTTCATGCTCAATTTAAGCCAAAGGATGTTAGTGATTTAGTCTTTTTCGTTGAAAGTGCTAATATTAGTGAAAGTCATCATGTAGCAACATGCGAATCCGATTTTTGTTTGAATCACCCAAATTCAGAAAGCGCCATAATTACAGAACAGTATTGCGATGTATCAAATAGCTGTGGCGAAGGATGTGTAAGGAGATGGTTAGACCAATCCGATTATATGCCAAGTGGAGGTTTTAACCCACCAGAATATACTAGTGGTAGAAATTTTGGGCAAGATGATAAAGAGAAGCCATGTTATATTAGTAACTGTATAAACGGAAAACCATGTATGAGGGGAGGCCCTGCCTATGGAGACGATGGGATGGGTAATTATAAATTTAAGCAAGATAAATATCTTGAGATAGAAGGCGCAGATGCTATTAGTTTAACGGGCGCATTTTCTGTTTTTCTTTTGGCAAAACCTGCCGACCAAACAACAACAGGGGATTGGTCGTATTTTGGTTTAGGAGCTCATTATGTTACACATAAAGTGTCTAATAATACGATTAAACTTAGAGTTGGAAATACAGTGCCCCCTAGTCCGGTAGTTACTATAACAACACCAAATGCGGTGTTATTAAATCAATGGCAACTGATTGAAATACATAGAGATGTCTCTGGAAATATAACATCATTTATAAATGGAGTCGATACGTCGGTTGCAGGCGCCAATTCGGGGATAGGTACTTTTAAAATAGGATACTTACTATCTAATTTTAAAACCGAGGCTTCACATGGTATTGTTAGTATGCATGGAGACGTAGCTTCTTTTTTAATTTATAATAAAAAGACTTCAGATAGTGAAAACATCAACCTAAGAGCATATTTTGATGTTAATTATTTAGGTAATGTATTAAATACAAAAAGGATATCTTCCATTAATATGCAAATTTTTCCTAATCCAGTTCAGGATTATTTAGAGCTTAAAATTAAAAAGTCAAAGAACTTCTTAGATACATCTAGTGAAGCTTATCCTGTGATCTATAATGTTTTGGGAGAAGAGGTAAGTACGAGTATAGAAAAGACAGAAAAAGGTGACTTGATAAGTTTTTATATTCAATTTAATGATAACATAAATAGCGGTTTTTATTTCGTTAATTTTGGAGGAGACATTGTTAAATTAATTAAAACCTAACACTTATGATTTCTGGAGCAGATGATCTTAACTTATATGTTGATGATTTCTTTAAAACTATTTTTAATACGGCTACAGAATCATGGATTTTAACTGATAAATATGGTGTGGTAAGGATGATTAATCCTACTACAACAGAAATGTTTGGATATGAGCAATCAGAATTAATAGGGCAAAAAATTGAAATTCTTATACCAGCTAAAGAAAGAAAAGAGCACGTAGGATTAAGAGATAATTATATAAAGCACCCTAGAAAAAGGCCTCATGGCATTGGCGTTGAGGTTTTTGCATTACATAAAAATAAAACAGAATTCCCTGTAGAAATTAGCTTAAATCATCATAAGTTTAATAACGAAACATACGCTTTAGCTGTTGTAATTGACATTACTAAAAGAAAAGAAAAAGAACAAAAACTTCAAGAAGCCATATTAGAAAAGGAAAAGTTTAAACAAGACAAAATCAAGTCAGAATTAGAAGTCCTAAAAAATCAGGTTAACCCCCATTACTTCTTTAATAGTTTAAGCGTTTTAGCACCATTAATAAATATTGACCAAAGAAAATCACAAGAGTTTACAGAAAAACTAGCTAGTACCTATCGCTATATTTTAGAAATTAGAGACAAGTTAACCGTTACCGTAAAAGAAGAATTATGCTTTATTAAAGACTATGAGTTCTTACAAGCGGTTCGTTTTAATAATAAGTTTGTTATTAATTACAATGTAGCTAAAAAGGATCTGAAAAAAAATATTGTTCCCTTTGCTTTACAGATTTTAATAGAGAATGTATTTAAACATAATGCACTTTATTTAAATAAAAAATTAATTATATCTATTGCATCTAAAGACGAAGGTATTTTGGTTACAAATAATATTAACAAAAGAATAGATTCCAAGTATAAATCTTTTGGGATAGGGTTAAAAAATATAAATGAACAGTATGACCGCTTATCAGATCTAAAACCTGTTTTTGATGAAAAGAAGGATTTCTATGAAGCGTGGGTCCCTTTTCTAGACTCTAAAGTTGTAGAGTAGATTGCCTAATTAACATTTTAAGAACAATTTAGTAATGATTTTAGAGAACAGGACCTCTCCTGGCTTAAAACAATAATCTCTTCAAATTTAGGACTAACTTTAATCGTTAATTGCCCGGGTTTATATTGAGCAAGGTATTCTATGGCATTAATATTGATTATAATTTTCCGGTTGGCCCTAAAAAAAGTACTGGTGCTTATTGAATTTTCAATGGTACTTAAAGAACTGTTTATTGGGTAGCTATTGCCATTAAAAGATCTAACAAATACAATATCATCTTTGTAGAAATAGGCAATATCTTCAGTTTTTAATGGTGTGTATTTATTACCCAATTTTACTAAAAACCGTTCTTTATTTGTTTTGACACTATTTATTTTTAATGAACCAACTTTTTCATGATATCGTCTTAATTTTAAAAACTTTGATATTGCTTGATCACAAATTTCTTGTGTAATAGGCTTTAGTAAATAGTCAATACTGTTTGTTTTAAATGCTTTAATAGCATATTCATCGTAAGCTGTTGTAAATATTATGGGGCAATTAATGTCTACTTTATTAAAAATTTCAAAGCTGTGACCATCACTTAAATGTATGTCCATAAATACTAAATCGGGCTCGTCATTATTCATAAACCATTTTATGGCACCTAAAACACTTTCTATTTCTGCTTCTATTATAAATGTTTCAGCACAATAATTGTTTAACAAATCAACGATGTGATTACTGGATATAGTTTCATCTTCTATAATTAATGTTCTAATCATAGTTGTTAGTTTTAGAGAGTCATTTTTATGGCTATTAAATATGAAGGTAGTTAGTACTTAATAAGATTATATGTAAATTTATCAGATGGGACTTATATGAGGATTAAAGGGCGTTTCCAGCCTTTATAAGTAGTTTAAAACTTACTTTTTATATAAGAGAAGGTTATTTGTGATTTAATAAAATAAATTTTTATGACATTTTTAGCAGCAATGAGAAATTTTAAATGGGTTTATTTATTATCGATTTTATTTTTAATTTCCTGCGGAAATAGCAGCGATAGTAAATTAAATTCTGTACAAGAAGATATTGACAATGATCATTATCAAGTTTTAATAACAGGTGATACGCTGCAAACAAATATCCCTATTAAGTTAGAAGGGAAAAAAACGTTGTTGAATCAATCAGGGGTAACCAAAACAAAACTTAAAAAACCACCGAAAATTGTAAAATCAAAAAATACTCCTAAAAAAATAAAAAATATAGAAACCATTTTAGTGTCTCTTAATCAGAAATTAATAAAACATGGAGAAAATGACGTATCTCTACCAAAAGATACGATACTAGAAGGAAATAAAAGTACCGTGTTTTTTCCGAAGCCAGTCAAATCAGAGAAACCATTATATAGAGACAATGCTATTTTAGACATTCAATGGATGGATGTAGACCAAGGTTTGAACTCATCATATGTTGTTTATTCTTTTGAAGATTCTAGAAATAATATATGGATGGGGTATTATGGAGGAGGTGTTAGCAAATTTGACGGCGTAGAGTTTTTACACTTTACAGAAAAAGAAGGCTTATTTAATAACTATGTCTGGACGATATTCGAAGACAGCAAGCAAAATTTATGGTTTGGTCATTATTCCGGAGGGGTAACTAAATATGATGGTAAGACCTTTACTCACTATTCAGATGAAAATGGATTTCCAGATAGGACTATTTGGAGTATTATAGAAGATAGCGCTGGCAATATATGGTTTGGAACCGCAAACGGCGTGGTAAAATATAATGGTGAAATCTTTACACATTATACAAAAAGTACTGGGCTAATTGGTAACGACGTCGTATCCATGGTAGAAGATCAAAATAAAAATATATGGTTTGCTACAAAGAACTCTGGTATTAGTATATATAATGGAGAATCCTTTTATTCTTTAACAAAAGAAAATGGATTACCAGATAATAGGATTTTATCTGTTTATGAAGCTTCAAATAAGGAGATTTGGATAGGGACTTACGGTGGGGCATGTAGGTATAATGGGCATTCGCTTGAAAAAATTACAACTAAAGAAGGATTGACACATAATAAAGTAATCTCAATAGTTGAGGATCAAAATAATAATATTTGGTTTGGAACTCATGGAGGAGGCTTATCAAGATATGATGGAAAAACAATTTATAATATAACTAAAAAAGAAGGGCTCCCTCATGATGAAATTAGACATTTACTTATAGATAGTAAGAATAATATATGGGGAGGAACGGAAGGAGCTGGCCTTTTTAAGTTTAATCCCAATTCTTTTTTGCATTATACAAAAAATGAAGGATTGCCTACTGAACAGGTTTTCTCAATTTATGAAGACAAAAAAGGACATATTTGGTTTGGTACATATGGAGGTGGGTTATCTAAATATGATGGCTCTAACTTTATCCATTATGGAGAAGAGCAAGGATTGGTGGCTAAAAAAGTCATTTCTTTAACAGAAGATAGTAAAGGAAATATCTGGTTTGGTACTTTTAGCCAAGGATTATTTAAGTTTGATGGTGAAGTATTTACGCAATATGATAAGAGTTCTGGTTTATCAGAAAATATGGTATGGAGTGTTTTAGAGGATAGAGAAGGGAATATATGGATTGGTACTGAAATGGGAGGTTTGGATCGATTCGACGGTAAAGAATTTGTAAATTATAATTTTGAAGAAGGTTTTTCAAGTTATGTAATCTGGGATATTTTAGAAGATACAAAAGGAAATGTATGGATAGCTACTAACCGTGGAGGAGTTTGCAAATACAAAAATGAAGCGTTTACATTTTATGCACAAAAAGAAGGCCTACCAAGTGATATAGTTTGGACTATTTTAGAAGACAAGAAGGGAAATATATGGTTTGGTACTCACAAAGGTGTTTGTGTATATAATGGAAAGACTATAAAAAGTTTTGCTGAAGACGATGGTTTATCTAATAACATAGTTTGGTCTTTGTTACAAGATCAAAAAGAAAATATATGGATGGGAACAAGCAAAGGTTTGAATTGCGTGGTTTTAGATAAAGAATTGATTGCAAAAGTTGATGATGATGTAAAAATGAAATCTATTGATGGGTACATTACAAATTTTCAAAAAAATGACGGATTAAAGTCCACTATATTTTATGCAAATAGTAGTCTCTTTGATAAAAATCACGATATGTGGTTTGGTACTATTAGCGGTGTTATAAATTTTAACCTCAATAGTTTTAATTTGATAGATTCCGCTCCATCAATTCAGCTAAACACTATAGACATTAACCAAAAAAGTATTAATTATAGTTTGTTGAGTGATACCATTTATAATACATCGACACCTTTTTTAAATAAAATAAAGGGTTGTGCTGCTGAGGTTGAAAATTTTCACAATTATCCTAAACATTTAGAATTACCATTTAATTTTAATCATTTAACTTTTAAGTTTGCTGGTATAGATTGGAGTGCACCCCATAGTATTGAGTATGCCTATAAAATAGATGGTTTAGATGAAGCGTGGAGTATTCTAAGTAGTGAAAATAAAGCTGATTATAGGAATATACCACCAGGAACTTATACTTTTAATGTAAAAGCAATTAGCAAATCAGGTCAATGGAGTAAACCACTACAATATAAGTTTTCAATTTCTCCACCGTGGTGGCTTAGCCTTTGGGCAATTAATAGCTATATTATTTTAAGTATTTTATTAATTATAGGGAGCTTTAAATGGTATGGTTCCAGAATGAAAAAGAAGCAACTTGTATTAGAACATATTGTAGAAGAAAGAACTCGAACTATTGCACATCAAAAAGAAGAACTCTCGATAGCTTATGACGATTTAGAACAAGAGCGTAATAAAATGGAATTAAAAGCACTTTTAAATCAAATTAACCCACATTTTATCTTTAACGCTTTAAACTCTATTCAACAATTTGTTATTTCAAACAATGTTAAAACATCTTTAGATTACTTTAACAAGTTTGGAAAATTAATCCGCGCATCGCTGGAGCATTCAGAAATGAAATTTGTTTCTATAGATGATGAAATTCAGGTGATTCGTAATTATGTAGATTTAGAAAATCTTAGATTTCATAATCCCATTGTTTTAAATTTTGTGGTTCATGATATTGATATATATAATGTTAAAATCCCTCCAATGTTTATACAGCCCATTGTTGAAAATGCTATTATTCATGGGCTAAGTGAAAAGGAAACAGATAAAGAAATTAATATTCACTTTGAAGAATTTAAAGAACATATATTATGTAGTATACATGATAATGGACTAGGTAGAAAGAATAAAAAGAGTATGAAGAATAAAAATTCCGGAATGATTATAACCAAAAAAAGATTAAAATCTGTTTGGAACACTAACGATAAAAAGGATATAGAGGTTGTTGTTGAGGATTTAAAAGAACCAACAGGAACTATAGTAAAAATTAAACTTCCTAAAGATTTCTAATGATAAGAGCCATATTAGTTGATGATGAAAAAGGGGCCTTAGAAACCTTATCAGGCATGTTGAGTTTATTTTGTAAAGAAGTTCAGGTTTTAGGAAAAGCTGCTTCTGCAAATGAAGCCAGAGACTTAATTAAAAAGTATCATCCGGATTTAGTGTTTTTGGATATACGAATGCCTTTTGAAAATGGGTTCGACTTACTGGAATCAATAGATAGGCATACGTTTCATGTTATTTTTACAACTGCATATAATAACTATGCCCTAAAAGCAATTAAGTTTAGTGTTTTAGATTATTTGTTAAAACCTATAGATGTAGAAGAACTACAAAGAGCAGTATCTAAAGTTTCAAAAATAGCTGTAAATAAGGAGCAATACAGTGTTTTTAAAGCACATCAATTGAATCATGAACATGAGCAAATTTTATTACCCTATAAGAATGGGTTTCAAGTTGTAAATTATCATGAAATTTTAAGGTTTGAAGGAGAACGTAACTATACTTATGTTTATTTTTTAAATGGAAAACGACTTTTGGTAGCCAAAACATTAAAAGAGTATGAAGAACTTTTAAAGGATTATGGGTTTTTTAGAGTGCATCAGTCTAATATAGTAAATATGAAATGTGTAAAAGGATATATTAATGGAAGAGGAGGTAAGATTCAATTAATAGATAATACAGAGGTTGATTTGGCAAGAAGTAGGAAAAAAGAATTTTTAACTTTTTTTAAACCCTCCTAAAGAAGATGTTTCATTAAAGATATGAGGTTGTCCAAAAAGTGTCATTCTAAATATTACCGAGAAACAAAATATATTACTTTTTAGGCCTCTTGAATATCGTGTAAAGTGGTTTGTTTTGATGAAATTAGATTTATTAGCTCTAGAAACTTCAAAATAAGAATCCTTTAATACTTAAAAATCCTTTTTTAGACCTAAATTATTCACCTTCGCATTATTTTAATTTCTATAGATAATATTAGTAGTTAATTTTAGTTATAATATATTATAATTATCTGTAAATAAATGCTATGAATAAAATGACAGACTCTCCTGAAGAAAGTAAATCGATATTTGAAGAATTTGCCAGACTTAAAAAATTAAATGATCTTTTAGTCATGCTTCTTTTTTGTCTTTTCGTCCTTTTTTTAACGACTATATATTTCTTTAAATAAGAATGATTATTTAACAAACAGTTGCCCCATATCCTTAAAGGATTTAAACTCCAGAGCATTTCCTGAAGGGTCTTTAAAAAACATGGTTGCTTGCTCCCCAATTAAACCTTCAAAACGAATATAAGGAGCAATAATAAAATCAATGTTTTGTTTTTTTAAACGTTCCGAAAAAACATGAAAAACATCCCATGGTAGAACGACTCCAAAATGTGGTACGGGGACATCCTTTCCATCTACTAAATTGGTATGCATATTATCTTTTTCTTTTGGCTTGTAATGAATAACTAATTGATGACCGAAAAAGTTAAAGTCCACCCAACAATCACTACTTCTGCCTTCCTTACAGCCTAAAATATCTCTATAAAAATCTCTGCATTCCGAGAGGTTATGAACAGGTATAGCTAAATGAAAAGGAGATGTTAAGCTGTTCATAGTTAAGAATTTATTTTTTTATTCTTTTTGGAGATTCCTGATATTCTTTGGTAGAATTACTAATCAAATTATTTAACTCATCAAATTCTTCTTTTGTTAATTCTCTGTACTCGCCAATGGGCATGTCCATTTTAATATTCATGATTCTAACACGTTTAAGTGTTTCTACCTCGTAGTTTAGATATTCACACATACGACGAATTTGTCTATTCAAACCTTGGGTTAAGATAATTTTGAATTGGTAGGTGCTTAGTTTTTCAACTTTACATTTTTTAGTCACTCTGTTTAATTCAGCTAACGGAATACCACCAGACATACGCGTTATAAATGTTTGCGATATGGGTTTGTCTACTTTTACAATATATTCTTTTTCATGATTATTACTAGCACGCAAAATTTTATTTACAATATCACCATCATCGGTCAAAAGAATTAAACCTTCACTAGGTTTATCTAATCTCCCGATTGGAAAAATGCGTTTTGGGTAGTTTATAAAATCAATAATGTTGTCTTTTTCAATAGAAGTATCCGTAGTACAAACAATTCCAACAGGTTTATTAAACGCTATATAGACAAAGCCTTCTTTGGTGTTTTTTATTTCTTCACCATCAACATGCACAATATCTCCAGAAGCAATTTTTGCACCCATTTCAGGAACAACACCATTTATAGTAACACGCCCTGCTTCAATAAGTTTATCAGCTTCACGACGTGAACAATACCCAACCTCGCTTAAAAATTTATTAATACGTTTTAACTGTACTTCCATGCTTCAAAAGTACAACATTTTATGCGTTTAGGAAGTCAATAACATGATTGTGAACAGTTTCGTTTTTTAGGCCATGTCCAAAGCCCTTAGTACCAATAAATTCTACTTTTTCGTAGTTTTTTTTGAACTTTAGTCCATCTGTGTAAGGGATAATTCTATCTTTCTTGTCATGGACAGCCAATATTTTTGCTTCGATTTCTTTTATGAAATCAGGAGCAGAATAGTATGCTGGTAAATGATTAAGTTCTCTTAATACATACTGTGCCATAGCATGAGAAACTTTCTTATTATAACCCATCATAGTTTCATATCGTTCAAAGACACCAACAAAATCTGCTGGAGCCCCCAGCAAGACTATTTTTTCAATAGATGCTAACTGTTTTTTGTATTGTGAAAAAATAGTTGCTGTACCACCAACCGAGTGACCTACTATAGTATTTGCTTTAAATTTTTTAGCAACAGCATGTATGCATTCTGAATAAAGAATTGCATTAAATAATTTTCCACTAGAATTGCCATGTCCTGGAGCATCAAGAGCAATAATGGTATAGTTTAAAGGCTTTAGAATTTCGATAAAGCTTTTCCATCTATAGGCATTACTTTCCCAGCCATGTGCTAATAAAATAGTTTCTTTTTCACCCTTCCAACAGTAAGTTTTGATTGAAATGTTTTTATGAATGATTTCTTCTTGGATAGCAGAGTCGAGATACAGGTTTTCTTTTTCATTAAGCCTCCCTTTTTGAGGGGTTGAAAATAACTTAATAGCCAATTTTGCAGCATATATTGACGAAAAATGACTTATTAAATTTATATAAAACCCAATAATTTTTATAAAGTACGCATTCATTTAGTTTCTCGGTTTACTAAGTCTATAGAAAATGCGGGTATACAAATAGCTATATATTCACATATTTCAGTGAAAGGATTGGAATATTGAACTCTGGTATTTTTCTCAATCTTAATAGATTGGCCAGCTTCTAAAATAATGGTTTCGTCTTCAATAATGAATTGCTTTTTACCTTTTATTATAAAGGTGAATTCGTCAAATTCCGGTGTTTGAAAAGGTTCGCTCCATCCAGAAGGCGCCTTCATATGTGCGATACTAATTTGTGAATTACTGTTGGAAGCTATTCCAAAATGTTCTTTTATGATTTTTCCGTCTGTAGTTGGTACAACAAACGGATTGTTTTGTATCGTATATTTTTTTTCTTCCACGTAATATTTATTTTCATCTAACATCTAACATCTAACATCTAACATCTAACATCTAACATCTAACATCTAACATCTAACATCTAACATCTAACATCTAACATCTAACATCTAACATCTAACATCTAACATCTAACATCTAACATCTAACATCTAACATCTAACATCTAACATCTAACATCTAACATCTAACATCTAACATCTAACATCTAACATCTAACATCTAACATCTAACATCTAACATCTAACATCTAACTATTTCATGGGTTTTTTCTTAATCATACCGCCTTTTAAATCTTTAACAATTCCCATAATAATAAATGCTTTTCTATCAATTTTATCAATTTCAGTTTGTAATTTGGCTAGTTCTAAACGTGTTACAACCGTATAGATAATATCTTTATCGTAACCATTACCTTGTTTTCCAAAGCCACCTTTGCCAGCATATATGGTACAAGCACGTCTTAATTTTTCGATTAACATGACCCTTATAGCTTCGTGCTTGTCTGATATTATGGTAACCCCAACATATTCTTCTACACCATCAACTACAAAATCTACTGTTTTTGCTGCGACTAAATAGGTAAGAATAGCATAGAGAGCTGTTTCTATGGAGAGTATATAAGCGCCTACAGAAAATATTATGATGTTAATCAATAATAAAACATCCCCAATAGTTAATGATAGCTTTCTACTTAAAAATATAGCCAATACCTCAGTGCCGTCAATAACACTTCCACCACGCATGGACATGCCAATTCCCAATCCTAAAAAGAAACCACCAAAAACAGCAATCAATAACTTGTCATCTGTAACGGTAGGATAATCTATAAAGTGTACAACTACAGCTAAAAATGAAATGGCAGCAATACTTTTTAGTGCAAATTTGATACTAATAGTTTTAGAAGCAAGAATTAAAAAAGGTAGGTTCACTAAAAGTAATAATACCCCTAATTTTAATGGTGTCACATTTTCTAATAAAAGAGAAATACCTGTGGCTCCACCATCAATAAATTGATTTGGTAGTAAAAAACCTTTTAAACCAAATCCAGCAGAAAAAACACCAATTGTAATAAAAAGATATTCTTTAATCGCATGCGATAATTCAATTTGAAATTTTCTTACCAGAGGAACTATTTGTTTTTTACTTACAGGCTTGTTTACTTGTTTTTTTTCAAGTCTTTTGCGGGCAAGATCTATTAATAGTTTCGATAAGAATGGATTCATTTTGTTTATTAATGCATAGTCCAGTTTAAGAAAAAGTATTTTATTTTAGCGTTATCAGGAATATGTGTTGCTTCTATTTTAACATCCATATTAAACCTAAGATTGGCAGGAAGCTCTTTTTTGTCTATAACAAAACTTGCGTTTAATTCATTTACAATAATAAGAACAGAGTTTATGAGGCTATTTATTTTTGAAATTTTATAGGTACTCGAAATATCTTTAAAAGTACTTAGAGTAGTAATGTTCTTGCCTGTTTTATATCGAGGGTCAATAATTTGAATGCTTTCAATAACCGATGTGGAGTCTAAAGCTTGTTTAGGGGTGAGAACTAAAAGTTTTGCACCGCCTTTTTCAAATATCTCTATATTGTTTTTACTACCAGCAAATTCATCACCACTAGTAAATCTTACTAAAGAATCTTTAGCAAAAATACTTTTAAGATCTCTAACCTGTGTAGAATCTGTCAATAACCCAATATGTTGCTTTCCAATTTCAAAAGGGTTTTGCTCTTTTTTACAACTAGAAAATATGAGGCTAAGAATAATAAGACTAAAAAATGATTTATACATTATTTAAAAATGATTTAGGTATTGGTTAATATTGATTGTTGACTTATTTTTTTAATACTTTAGTTAAAATACCAAAAACGCTTCTTATAAAAGTAGCACTTGTGAGTACTTTAACAATAGGATTCATTCTAGTACTTTTTCTTCTGGAACTGGTAGTACGTTTTTTAGATTCTGCCTTTTTAAGAGCCTCTCTTTCTTGTCTTGCTTTTTCTTTTGCTTCCTCAGCTTCAGCGTGTTCTATTTTTTCATTAAGCATTTCATAAGCACTTTCTCTATCAATATCTTTATTGTATTTTTTTACCAATTTGGATTTTGAAAGTAAGGCGCTTAATTCTACATCGGTTAACACATCCATTCTACTCATTGGTGCTCGCATCATGGTAGCGGCTAAAGGGGTTGGTCTTCCCTTTTCATCTAAAGCAGATACTAGAGCTTCACCAATACCTAAAGATGTTAAGACTTCGGTGGTGTCGTAATACTCGGAATCTGGATAGTTTTGTGCCGTAAGTTTTATGGCTTTTCTATCTTTAGCAGTAAAAGCTCTAAGCGCATGTTGTACTTTTAAACCAAGTTGCCCTAGAACTGCTTCTGGAACATCCGTTGGATTTTGAGTTACAAAATACAAGCCTACACCTTTACTCCTTATTAATTTTACAATACTCTCTATTTGATTTAATAACGCTTTTGAAGCTTCATTAAAAATTAAATGAGCTTCGTCAATAAAGAGAATTAATTCGGGTCTGTCACTATCACCTTGCTCAGGAAATGTTGAGTAAATTTCTGCTAATAAACTTAGCATAAATGTTGAAAATAACTTGGGTCTATCTTGAATATCTGTTAATCTGATAATATTAATATAACCACGTCCATTCTCATCAATTCTTAGTAAATCCTGAGTGTCAAAAGAAGTTTCACCGAAAAACAAATCGGCACCTTGTTGCTCTAATTCAACAACTTTACGTAAAATAGCTCCAGTTGATGCTGTCGAAATTCGACCATAAGCTTTGGTGAATTCTGCTTTTCCTTCTTGAGTGGCATACTGTAATATTTTTTTGAAATCTTTTATATCCAGAATAGGCAGCTTATTGTCATCACAATATTGAAATATGACTGCTACAACTCCAGATTGTGTTTCAGATAAATCTAAAATTCTCGAAAGCAATACAGGTCCGAATTCGGTAACGGTCGCTCTTAAACGTACTCCATCTTGTTCAGAAAGTGTTAATATTTCAACAGGAAAAGGTTTAGCTTCAAATGGTAGCCCTATTTTTTCGTGACGTTCATCAATTTTTGGATGCCCGGGGCTTGGTTGTGCTAAACCGCTTAAATCACCCTTAATATCCATAAGCAATACAGGAATTCCTTTGTCGCTTAAATTTTCAGCCAGTACTTGTAAAGATTTTGTTTTTCCCGTACCAGTGGCACCAGCAATTAGACCATGACGGTTCATGGTCTTTAAAGGTATTTTTACATGGGCGCCCGTAACTGTTTCTCCATCTAACATGGCAGCACCTATCGGAATAAAATCACCTTTAGTCGTATTGCCTTCAGTTATATATTTAAAAAAAGTTTCCTTAGTCCCCATATGCTATAATTTTGCATAAAAATACAGGAAAAATAAAGAAGAAAAAAATAAGGTTTTATTGTGAAAAATGAGGCTAGTAAATTATAAAGCTTAATCTATTCACGCCATTTTACCCAAATGATTGCAGCTGGATCTATAACGCCGCTACCATTAGATCTGGCTCTTAACATGATATAGTCTCCAGCATTAAAATCTATGTTAAAAGTAGTTCTGGTGAAAGAGCCTCCAGAAAGATTAAACCTTCCATCTAGAGTAGGATCTGCATTATTTGGAACAGCAGTTCCGTTGATTTCAATTTCAAAACTTTTTGAAGCATTTCCTCCTGATGACTCAATTGTCATATAAACAATAGTCCCATCGAAAGGCATTTTAGCACCTGAAGCAGTATCTGTTGCTGAATTATTACCAACATCTCCACCAAACCAGATTACCTGATCATCTGCTGAATTTTCATAACCATATTGAAGCGCAGTTGTTTCTGTACTAAGCCATTTCACTCTGGTGGCATCATACATAAATAGTTTATCTCCTATAACGGCTAATTGTCCGGTTACGGAACCAGTTGGTGCAGATTGTGGGTTTAACTCTAAGGCAGGAATTCCAGTGTTAGTGGTTTCAATTTCTAATTCAGAAGATGGGGTAGTAGTACCAATTCCAACTTGCGAAAAGCTATAATAACTGCATAACAGCATTACAGAATAGGCGATTTTTTTCATTCTTGAGAGAGATTGAGAATCTATTTACTTTTAATTAATCCGAAAACGAAGGTATAAAATTCGAATTGGAAATCAAAATGTAATGAATAAGTAATGGAATATGTATCTTTGCAAACTATGAAAAAATCCGATGAAATGCATATTGATAAAGGTGAAATGCTGCCTTTAATGGAAGAGTTTTATACTATACAAGGAGAAGGGTACCATAAAGGTACTGCTGCCTATTTTATTCGTATAGGCGGATGCGATGTAGGATGCCATTGGTGTGATGTTAAAGAAAGTTGGAATGCGAATTTACATCCCCCTACTGAAACTGTTAAGATTGTTGAGAATGCTGAAAAGTATAGTGATACTATTGTTGTAACTGGAGGCGAACCATTAATGTGGGATATGACTATTTTAACAGACCAATTGAAAAAGAAAGGGCTTCAAACACATATAGAAACGTCTGGAGCTTATAAATTAACAGGCACCTGGGACTGGATTTGTTTGTCGCCAAAAAAAATGAAGTTACCTACTAAAGAAGTTTATGATAATGCAGATGAGCTTAAGGTCATTGTTTATAATAAGGATGATTTTCGCTTTGCAGAAGAACAAGCCGCTAAGGTTAATAAAGATTGTATCTTGTATTTGCAACCAGAATGGAGTAAGCGTGATAAGGTTGTACCTGAAATTGTAGATTATGTTATGGCAAACCCTAAATGGAAAGTGTCACTTCAAACACATAAATATTTGAATATACCTTAAATTAGGTGTTAGGTGTTAGGTGGAAGTATTCAATTTACAAAATAAAAATGTTCCAATAGTTTTATATTATTGGAACATTTTTATTTTGTCTAACCGTCTAACCGATTTTATTTAGTAAAAGGAACAGCAACTCTGGTCGTTCCCCATCCTAAATGCATATTTATGCTGCCATTAGCTTCATCAAAAGCAATAGAGAATGCTTCTACAGATTCTCCAGACGTTACCGGTACAGATAAACGAGCAACATCGTTTGCTTCTTTATAGAAATAAGAACCCCAAACGTTTAAGTCTTTACTAATAATAGCTGTCCATTCTTTGTCTCCAGGAATCGCATAAAAAGTATATGTTCCAGCTTTTACAGAAGTATTTCCTAATTTCATATCTGTAAAAAGCGTTAATTCTGCAGCTTCATTAGCTCCAAGCCTCCAAACCTTACCGTTTGGTGCTAACGCACTAAGAGCTCTTCCTTTAAGTTGAGGTCTGCTATAAACTATTTTAATAAGTTTATTAGCGTCTTTATAGCTAGCTGGAAATGCTGCTGCATCCATTGGGCTTTTGTCTAGTTTAGAGAATTTTTGAGCATCTACATTTGTAGATAATAGCATAATAAAAGCAAAAGCAATAGTTGTAAAAAATGTTGATTTTTTCATAATGATTTTTTTTTAGTGTTTAAGATTAGAATCGTTTAAAGATAAATGTAAATTGTGTTAAGGTTCTTATAAAAGTCGCTTGCGGATGTTAAAATTTACGTTTTTGGTATAGAACTCATTTAAACTTTTTGGATTAAAGCGAAAATCAGTCGTTTTGCAACCAATTGAAAAAGTTTAAATGAGTTCATAAAAAAAGCCGACACTATTATGTCGGCTTTCTAAGTTAAAACTTTGAAGGATATAAAAATTATTTTTTCATCACTTTTACATTCATTTCTTCAACTTTTTTATCTGATAATAAAGAAGGTGCCCCGAATAATAAATCTTCACTGGTTCCTGTTTTTGGAAACGCCATGACTTCACGAATAGATGCCTTTTTTTCTAATATCATCATCAACCTATCAACCCCCCAGGCAATACCTCCGTGTGGTGGCGCACCATAATGGAAAGATTTATACATTGTGCCAACGCTTTTAAGCATTTCTTCTTTATTATACCCCATATTTTTATAGGTAGCTTCCAGAATTTCAGGTTTGTGAGCACGAACAGAACCGCCTCCAATTTCGTAACCATTTAAGATGAGGTCGTATTGTTGAGCAATAATACTTCCGATTTCGTTCTCATTGCCATTCATATGCTTGTCAATATCATAAATAGCTGGCATAGAGAAAGGATTATGGGTAAATGTCCAACGGCCCTCATCTGTTTTTTCAAACATAGGAAAGTCTACAACCCAAGCAGGTCTTAATTCCTTCGGGTTTATTAAACGCAACATGCTACCTAGTTCTTGACGAACTGCGTCTAGTGCTTTATTTGCTGTCACATAGTCTGCGGCAGAGAAAAATACAATATCACCAACTTGAGCGTTGGTTGTTTTAATAATACCGGTTGCAATATCTTCACCTAAAAACTTAATAATTGGTGATTGCAAATCGTTTTCATTAACAATAATATATGCTAAACCCCCTAAGCCGTGCTGTTGGGCTATAGCAGTTAGCTTCTCTATTTGTCCTTTAGATAAACGCTTCTTTCCTTGTTCTTCAGCAGATACTTTAATACATTTTACAATACCGCCTTCTTCAATGGGTTTACTAAATACCTGAAAGGTGGTGTCTTTTACAATATCTGTAATATCTTGTAATTGTAAACCAAAACGTAAATCGGGTCTGTCGCAACCATATTTGTCCATCGCTTCTTTATAGGTGATCACCTCAAACGGATGTAGAATCCATTTTTTACCATATATTTTCTTAACGATGTTATTGAACATGTTGGTGTTCAAATCTATAATTTGCTGCATACTGGCATAAGCCATTTCTAAATCTAACTGCGTAAATTCCGGTTGACGATCACCGCGAGAATCTTCATCTCTAAAACAACGTGCAATTTGGAAATATTTTTCATAACCACTTACCATCAACATTTGTTTAAATTGTTGTGGAGCTTGTGGTAGGGTATAAAATGCGCCCGCTTGTTTACGAGTAGGAACTATAAATTCTCTGGCTCCTTCGTCTGTTCCTGCACTTAATATAGGTGTTTCAATTTCTAAGAAATTTTGTTCATCTAAAATATCACGCATCAATTTAATGACTTTGTGACGGTTAATAATAACCCTGCGAACATCGTTATTTCTGTGATCTAAATATTTATATTGAAAACGAGTGGTCTCGTTTGTTTTAGTTGCTCTCTTTATTTCAAAAGGCAGTGTTCTAGAAAGGTTTAAAATCTCTAAAGAAGCCGTTTCCATTTCTATTTTACCTGTTCGCAACGCAGCGTTATAATCATCTTCTTTACGTTGAACAATAGTACCCGTGACCGTTATCACCGATTCTGGTTTTAATTTTACCAGCTCATCTAAATTAGGGAACGACTCTCTACTTAAACGTACTTGAAACACTTCGTTACTGGAATCTCGTAAATCGATAAAAATAAGTTCACCATGATCACGAACACTTGACACCCATCCTGAAAAAGTAACGTCTTCAGAAATATTTTCTTCAGAAACATCTGAAATTAAATGCGTTCTGTATTCGTCTTTTATAACAATAGGGGTTTTAGGTAATATCTCTTCTTGTATTTTGGTTGTTGGTTGTTGGTTGTTGGTTGATTGTTGTTGGTTGTTGGTTGTTAGAGAATTCTGAACTTCTGGAGATGAACTTTGCAACTGACTAAGAATCCCTTCCCGAATTACTTTTCCAGAGGCGCCTTTTCCAATAATAGCGATTACCTTACCAACTAGAATACCTGCTTTTCCTTGGTTTCCTCCTTTAATATCATTTGCAACAGCATCATTTTCAGAAATCACTTTTTCAATAGCATCCTGAATTTGTGATTCTGAGATGGTATTATCTTTAAAATACTTATTATAATCAAAATCCCTGTCTTTTAGATACGATGTAATGGCATTTTGAACCAATACAGATGTTATCTTTTCATCTCTGAATAGTTTAAATATTTCAATAAGATGTTCTATTCTGTGTATGTCGGCATATTCATCAGCACCAATATTGTTCACTAATGTCTTTGCAACAAAAGAAGGGTCTTTAAGGGCATTATTTATGGCAATAAACGTTTCAGAACGTAACGAATCTGCTGTGAAAAATTTAGCATCTTGTGGTAATACGCCTCCTTTAATTAAAATAGATTCTACAGCGTATGGTAAGGTACTTGTATCAACCTTAATGGTATCGACGACTTCTTTAATCGAAACGAAAGGTAAGTCTGGTTCTGAGATAAAACGATAATCGGCTTCAAACTCCTTTTTACGCATCGTTTTAGTTTGCTTTAAATCGGCATCCCATAAAACGGTGGTTTGATCTGGTCGAAACTCTTTATGCTCTATATAATAGTTGAATTGTTTTTCAACTTCTTCTTTTAAAGCCTCTACCATAAACTTAAACGAGTTCAAGTTTTTTATTTCGGTACGTGGATTTAAATTATAACTATGTTTTTTACGAAGCGATACAGAAACATCCGATTTAAATTCTCCTTTTTCCAAGTTGGCTTCAGATATCTTTAAATTCTGAACAATACGTTGAATGTATTGTGCATAGGTTGAAGCATCTTCAATATGACGAATACATGGTTCGGTTACAATTTCAATAAGCGGTACCCCGGCCTTATTAAAATCGACTAACGACACCGTTTTTTCATGCATCAATTTAGCAGCGTCTTCCTCGATATGTACTTGGGTTAAATTAACTGTAAATTGAGATCCATCATTTCTAAAACAAGAGACTTGTCCGTCTGGTATGACGGGGTTGTGAAACTGTGTGATTTGAATGTTCTTTGGATTATCCGGGTATTCGTAATGTTTTCTGTCCCAGGAAATGACTTCGTTTTCAAAAGATGATTTTACAGCTTTTCCAAAATAAATGGCTTTGTTGATAGCTTCTTTATTAATAGCAGGTAAAACCCCCATTTGTCCTGTGCAAACAGAACATATATGTTCGTTTGGCGTTTCTATTTCTTGGTTTGGGCAAGAACAAAACAACTTGGTTTTGGTATTTAATCGTACGTGCGTTTCCAGTCCGATTACCAATTCTAATTCATGGGCTTTTAATGCCGTGTCTAATTGTTCCAAATCCATTATATCGTATCTTTTAAGAAGTTAGCAAACTTCAAAACGAGTTCGTCATTATTTTTTGCTGCTGTAACCTGTAAACCTGTTTCCGTACCTTGAGGAATGGTTAAGGTAGGTAGTTGTCCTAAGCTAAAACCTACCGTATAAGCATCAGATAAGTACATGGCTAAAGGATCTTTTAAACTATCTCCAATTTTAGGCGGTGTACTAGGCGTAACGGGGGATAAGATAATATCCACTTCTTTAAAATCTTTTTCGAAGTTTTCAGAAATTAAATCCCTTAAAGCGAGACTTTTTAAATAGATTTCATCAGAAAACCCTTGAGATAATACTTGATTCCCACCGACAATTCTTCGTTTGGTTTCTTCCGAAAATTTCTCGGATCGTGTCACAGCATAAGACTCCTTTAGATCCTTATTGTCAATACGGTCACCATAATTGGTACCGTCTAAACGTGATAGGTTTGATGCTGTTTCTGCCATAGCCAAGGTATAATAAGTAGAAACCAGAATATCAGATTTAAAGAAATCCAGTTCTTTTACTTTTATGCCATTTGCTTTTATTTTTTCGATCGATGCTAAAAAATCATCTTTAATTTGAGTATCGATGGCTTCGCTTTCAATAAAGTTTTTAAAATAACCAACCGTTTTAATGTCAGCTGCATTTAAAATATTTTCTTTTTCAATGCCTTCTGAATTATAAGTTGTTTGATCTTTTATATCTTTTCCGCTCATCACATTTAAGACAATGCGAATGTCTTCTACAGATTTTGCCAAAGGACCAACACAATCTGTTGATGATGCGTAGGCCATTAAACCATAGCGTGATATTCTTCCGTAAGTTGGTTTTAAACCATATACATTATTATAGCCAGCTGGTTGGCGAACCGAACCACCTGTATCTCCACCAATAGAAAAGACGGTATAATCTTTAGCCACATTAACGGCTGAGCCACCACTAGAACCACCACCCACTAATTCTGGATTTATAGCATTTTTAACGGCTCCAAAAATGGTGTTTTCACTAGAAGACCCATGACCAAAACTATCACAGTTTTCTTTTACAATAGGTATGGCACCTGCATCCAATAATTTTTGAATGGCTGTGGCGGTATATGCCGATTTATAATTTTTTAGTAAGTCTGAACTAGCTGTTGCATAAGTGCCTTGAAGCATATAAACATCTTTAATACCAAACGGAATCCCTTCAAGTAAACCAATAGTTTCTCCATTTGCAATTTTGGTATCTACCTTGGCTGCTCGTTCTAAAGCTAATTCGGTTAGTAAAGCGTTTACGGTGTTATGAGTATTTTTTTTAAGCAAGCTTAATTTTTCCTGAATCAAGTCGATACAAGAAATTTTCTTGTCCATCAATTGTTGGTGGATATGTTGTATTTGAGATTCCATAACCTATGCATCTATAACTTTAGAAACTACTAAATAGTCATCTTTCTCTTTCGGGAAATTGTCTTTAATGATTTGTTTCTCCAAAGCAGAGCTTTCAATCACTACATCATCTCTCAAATTATTTAAAGACACGCCATTATTATGATGATTATTAAAGGGGGTATCATTTGCTGTTTGTGCATTTTTAATCACGTCAAATAATTTGCTCACTGCCTCAGAAGGTTGAGCTCCTTTAATACTCGACAATATGTCGACTGTCATAATTTTACTCATGGTTTCATTTATTAGATTAATAAAAAAAGCCTTCCAAATTTGGAAGGCTTTATATATATTTAAACAATAACCTTCCGATCCTAAAAATTAGGATTATTGAAATTATTATTGTTGTTATTTATTGTCATAATACTTTATCTGTTGTCAAATATATATAGAATAAATTTACTAAACATCATTTTTCATGATCTAATATTTTTATTGTCAAATTAATAAAAAACTTAAAATTAATTTATTAGTTCTACAATAATTATTCATTTAAGTTTAATTCTTGACAGAATATTTTGTTGTTATAAATGGGAAAAGAAGTTTTTTATTTATTTGAATTTCTTTTCTAAGATTTATTTTTTAGTATAAATAGTTGTTAGAAATTAATATAGCTTGCCTTGAGCAAAGTTGAAACTTATCCTCTAAACGATTTTAATGTTTTCTAATTTTAACAATCATGTAAAAAATAGTTGAAATCCATTTTAAGGTGCTTTTTAGTCGATTTAAGGAGTTTTTTAGTAATTAACAATTGTTGATAATTATTGTATAAAGTCTCTAAAATGCTTTTTAAAGGTAGGTTGATTTCGTATATTTGTTAGTATCCAAAGAATGATGCATTAGCGTCATTTTTTTATGGAATAAAATCAAGTTTTAACTTATAGATAAATAATAATATGAGTCAAGAAAAGGAAGAGTTTAATAAGCACAATTATTCAGCTGATAGTATTCAGGCTTTAGAAGGTATGGAGCATGTGCGTATGCGTCCATCCATGTATATTGGAGATGTTGGAACAAGAGGTTTGCACCATTTAGTATATGAAGTAGTTGATAATTCTATTGATGAAGCATTAGCGGGTCACTGTAATAATATTACTGTGATTATTAATGAAGATAATTCTATTACTACTGAAGATGACGGTCGTGGTATCCCTGTGGACTTACATAAAAAAGAAGGTGTTTCAGCACTTGAGGTTGTCATGACTAAAATTGGTGCTGGTGGTAAGTTTGATAAAGATTCTTATAAAGTATCTGGTGGATTACACGGTGTGGGTGTAAGTTGTGTGAATGCCCTATCAGAACATCTAAAAGCAACTGTATATAGAGGAGGTAAAATCTACGAACAGGAATATGAACGTGGAAAAGCCATGTACCCTGTAAAATCTATTGGTGATACAGATAAAAGAGGAACCACGGTTACTTTTAAGCCAGACTCTACTATTTTTACTCAAACCTTAGAGTATAGCTATGATACTTTAGCAAGCCGTTTGCGAGAACTGGCTTATTTAAATAAAGGGATTACAGTTCATTTAGTTGATAAAAGATCTAAAAAAGAAGATGGCGAATTTGAAGGAGAGACGTTTCATTCTGAAGAAGGGTTAAAGGAATTTATCCAATATTTAGATGCCACCCGAGAACCTTTAATGAAAGATGTTATTGCGTTTGAAGGTGAAAAGAATGGTGTGCCAGTTGAGGTTGCTATGATTTATAATACATCTTATGCTGAAAATTTACACTCTTATGTAAATAATATCAATACCCATGAGGGAGGAACACACCTTTCTGGATTTAGACGTGGATTAACACATACTTTGAAAAAATTTGCGGATGGTTCTGGAATGTTGGATAAGTTAAAATTCGATATTGCAGGTGATGATTTCCGTGAAGGGTTAACAGCAATTATTTCTGTTAAGGTTCAAGAACCTCAATTTGAAGGACAAACAAAAACAAAGTTAGGAAATAGGGAAGTGTCGGCTTCTGTAAGTCAAGCGGTTTCTGAAATGCTTACGGATTATTTGGAAGAGCACCCAGATGATGCAAAAACCATTGTTCAGAAGGTGATTTTAGCAGCTCAGGCACGTCATGCTGCTCAGAAAGCACGTGAAATGGTTCAGCGTAAAACTGTTATGTCTATTGGAGGGCTACCTGGAAAATTATCTGATTGTTCTGAACAGGATCCTGCAAAATGTGAAGTTTTCCTTGTTGAGGGAGATTCGGCGGGAGGAACAGCCAAACAAGGTCGTGATAGAGCTTTTCAAGCCATACTTCCGCTTCGTGGAAAAATATTGAATGTTGAAAAAGCTATGCAACATAAGGTATTCGAAAATGAAGAGATTAAAAATATATTTACAGCACTGGGAGTTACCATAGGTACCGAAGAAGATAGTAAAGAATTAAACCTTTCTAAATTACGTTATCATAAAGTAGTTATTATGTGTGATGCCGATATTGATGGTAGTCACATTGCAACTTTAATTTTAACATTCTTTTTTAGATATATGAAAGAATTAATAGAGAATGGGCATATATATATAGCAACACCTCCCTTGTATTTAGTTAAAAGAGGTGCTAAAAAACAATATGCATGGAGTGATAAAGAGCGTGACGAAATTGTAGCTGAGTTTGGAGACGGAAGTAAAATACAGCGTTATAAAGGTCTTGGAGAGATGAATGCAGAACAGCTTTGGGATACTACTATGAATCCTGAGTTTAGAACGATGCGTTTAGTACAAATAGATAATGGCACAGAAGCCGATAGGATTTTCTCTATGCTAATGGGGGATGAAGTGCCACCTCGTAGAGATTTTATTGAAAAGAATGCTATTTATGCTAATATTGATGCCTAATTAAAAAGCAAAATAAGTTTAATTTTTTAATACCCCTGATATTTTATATTAGGGGTATTTGTTTTTAAGAACGTTTTTTTAAACGATTGTTTTTATCCTTTGTATCATATTCAACTGTTTTAATGTTTTGAAGACAATATGTTTATAAATAGTTAGCGTTGCTATTTTTCTTAATTATTCTGTCAATATGTAACTTTGGTTTTTTAGAAATTCTAGATCTATTTGTGTATTATTCTATCAACAGTACCTATTGATACATCATGTTTTTGCTATACCTTTAATTGTTTCCAAACTTAAAAATCATTTAACAAATAGTATACTTAATTGCAAAAACACAAAATGATTGTGCTATTATTTTATCTTAATAAATTTGCGCATTTCATATAAATTCATAATTTTACGTGTGCGCACACGATCCTGTGATTTAAAATAATTTATTTTTATAAAACTATGATACAATTAAAGCCAAAACTATTTTTTATAATGAGCCTTGTTCTTGTCAACTTTATAGGTGTCAAAGCTTATTCACAGGCACAGGAAGGTGAGTGGGTGACACTTTTTAATGGACAGAATTTTGATGGATGGAAACAGTTAAATGGAACCGCTAAATATATAATAGATAATAATGAAATTGTGGGGATAACGAAGACTAATATCCCAAACAGTTTTTTATGTACCGAAAAAAGCTACGGTGATTTTATTTTGGAATTTGAAATTCTGGCTGACCCTTCGATTAATACGGGTGTGCAATTTAGATCTAATAGCTTTAAAGATTATAACAATGGAAGGGTTCATGGGTATCAATTTGAAATAGATCCTAGCGCTCGTGCTTTTAGTGGAGGTATTTACGATGAATCCAGAAGAGCATGGATATATCCATTGTCGCTTAATCCAAAAGGAAGAAAAGCTTTTAAAAATGGTGTTTGGAATAAATGCAGGGTGGAGGCTGTAGGTAATTCCATTAGAACATGGATTAACGGAGTACAATGTTCTAATTTGGTTGATGATTTAACAGCATCTGGATTTATTGGTCTTCAAGTACATGGTATTGGGACAAATGAGGGACATGCTGGTAAGAAAATAAGATGGAGAAATATCAGAATAAAGACTGATAATTTGGAAAGGGAAAGTTGGGTGTCAGATCCACAAGTTCGTGAGATGAGTTATTTGATTAATAGAATTACAGATAACGAAAAAAGAAATGGATGGCGATTATTATGGGATGGAAAAACAACCAATGGATGGAAAGGCGCAAAAACAGTTCAATTTCCAAAATCAGGATGGGAAATAAACGATGGTGTTTTATCTGTTTTGGCTACGGATGGAGGAGAATCTACTGGGCCTGGTGATATTATTACAAAAGATGTTTTTAGTGATTTTGAATTAGAATTAGAGTTTAAAATAACAAAAGGAGCAAATAGCGGAATTAAATATTTTGTAGATCCGGAACTCAATAAAGGACCAGGTTCTGCAATTGGTTGTGAATTTCAAATTTTAGATGATAAAAACCACCCAGATGCAAAAGCAGGAACAGGTGGTAATAGAACGATGTCTTCATTATATGATTTAATAGCGGCAGAGAATCTTTCAATTCCAGGGAGAGGTAAGCAATTTAAAGGTATTGACCGTTGGAATAAAGCAAGAATAGTTGTAAAAGGAGGTAAAGTCGAGCACTGGCTAAATAATGAAAAGACTATTGAATATGATAGATCCTCCCAAATGTTTAGAGCCCTAGTAGCTTATAGTAAATATAATAAATGGCCAAAATTTGGTCAATGGGCAAGTGGTCACATTTTACTGCAAGATCACGGAGATACGGTACATTTTAGAAGTATAAAAATAAGAGAGTTTAATTAAAAAGTGCTTTACGCATGAGTTCAAACAGAAGAGATTTTATAAAAAAAGCGACAATAGGAGCAGTTGGGGTTGCATTTACAGGAAGCTTAACTGGTGTTTCAGCCCAAAGTTATTCGAGAATTCTTGGAGCAAATGATCATATAGGTTGTGCAGTTATTGGAGTACGTAGCAGGGCGAAAGCACATATTATAGCAATTCATCAAGATTTAAATGCTAAGATACTTTATAATTGTGATGTAGATGATATCATTTTAGAGGAACACAATGTTTGGTGCAAAGAAAATATTGGTTACATCCCTAAAGTAGAAAAAGATTTTCGAAAGATTTTAGAAGATAAAGCTGTAGATGCTGTTTTTATAGCAACGCCAGAACATTGGCATACACCTATGGCAATTTTAGCAATGCAAGCAGGGAAACATGTGTATGTAGAAAAACCTTGCAGCCATAACCCTTATGAAAATGATCTATTAGTTGCTGCTCAAAAGAAGTATGGTAAAAAAGTGCAAATGGGCAACCAGCAACGTTCTGCTCAAACATCTATGAATGCCATAAAAGATATTAGAGCAGGAATTATTGGCAATGTATACAAGGGGGAAGCTTATTATTCTAATAATAGAGAATCCATAGGAATAGGAAACAAAATAGATGTTCCTAAAACATTAGATTGGGAATTATGGCAAGGGCCAGCTCCTAGAAAAGATTATAAGGATAATATCCATCCTTATAACTGGCATTGGTTCCGTAATTGGGGAACAGGAGAAATTCATAATAATGGTACTCATGAAATTGATATTTGTCGATGGGCTTTAGGCGTTAATTTGCCAGAAAGTATTGCTTCGTTTGGAGGAAAGTATACTTATAAAGATGATTGGGAATTTGTAGATAATCAGCAAGTAACTTATAAATTTGAAAATGAAAAATTTATTACATGGACAGGGCATAGTAGAGGTATCATGAAGCCAGAAAGACCAGGAAGAGGTGTTACTATTTACGGAAGTGAAGGGTCTATACAATTAGACCGTAATTTTTATAAATTATTCGATTTACAAGGCAATCCTATTAAAGAAGAATTGGAGAAATCAGCCAGTGCTACAACGAATACAAGAGGTATAGGAGGGTTAGATGTTGACCATGTTGGTAATTTCTTTGATGCGATACGTAAAGATAAAAATTTGAATTCTGATATTCAAGATGCTAGTATTTCAACGATGTTATGCCATTTAGGTAATATGGCTCAGGATGTAGGAGAAACTTTAAAAATAGATTCTAAAACGGGTAAAGTTTTGAATAATGATAAAGCAATGACGCATTGGAAAAGAGACTATCAACAAGGTTGGGAACCTAAGTTATAAATAAAAAATGAAGCGAAGAGAATTTTTAACTAAAGGCGGTCTCGTATCTGCTGGAATTGTTGCTAGCGTACCTGTTTTACAAGCTATGTCCAAAAATATTGGTAGCAGTAACATGATTCATGTAGGCATTATAGGAACTGGAGATAGGGGAGGTGGACTTATACCTATACTAAATACTATTGAAGGAATTAACGTTTCTGCCGTTTGTGATGTACTGCCTTTTCGATTAGAAAATGGGCTTTCAAGAACCCAAAACAAAGCAAAAGCATATACTAATTATGAGGAACTGCTAAGCAATAAAGACATTGATGCCGTATTAATAGCCACACCTTTTAATACCCATGCAGCCATAGCCATAGATGCTATAGATGCAGGTAAGCATGTATATTGTGAAAAAACAATGGCTAAAGGCTTAGTCGGAATAGATGATTTGGTAAAAAAAACATCTAATACTAAAACAATTTTCCAAACAGGTCATCAATATCATAGTTCAAAGCTTTATAAACATGTTGTAGAGTTTATTAAAAAAGGTGAGTTGGGGCAAATAACATCTTTTGAATGCCAATGGAATAGAAATGGTAATTGGCGGAGACCAGTACCAGAGCTATCTTTAGAGCGCGCTATAAATTGGAGAATGTATAAAGAATATTCTGGTGGAATGGCAGCAGAATTATGTTCCCATCAAATAGATTTTGTGAATTGGGTTTTAGGCGAAAATCCTAAAAAAATTATGGGTACAGGAGGTATTGACTTTTGGAAAGATGGACGAGAGACTTTTGACAATATCCATTTATTATTTGAATACCCGAGCGGTGTGAAAGCAAAATTTACGTGTTTAACAAACAATGCATTAGGAGATTATCAAATAAAAGTCCATGGTAGTAAAGGAACAATTTTGCTAGATTATACTAAGGCGTGGATTTATTATGAAAATGGTTATAAGAAGGAATTTACCGATGTAGATGGTGTATCTGGTGCTACGGCAAATACTCATTTACAAGGGAAAGGAATTCCTATAAATATATCTCACATAGATCCAAGCAAACAAGCCTTAGTAGATTTTAGGAACTCTATTTTAGATAATAAAATGCCTGTTTCAAATATTTATACAGGAGCAAATACGGCTGTTGCAGTGCAGCTATCCTTAGATGCCATGCATAATGAAGAAATCCAATATTGGAAAGAGAGTTATTCTTATTAGTCCACGCTTATTGCGTGGCAGGAAAACTCTGTTTTGAAAAGTTGCGAAGCAATGCATTCAAAACAGCTAGTTGAACTAATCCCACTTCATGTGCTGAACTTGCTTCGGTATCTAGCGAGATTTCGGGTTTAATACCTTTTATTAAGATACATAAAACGTTTATGATTTATAATAACATTCGCCTTTTAATATTTTTGTCGTTTTTATCTGTGTTTACGGCTTGCAAAAAAGATGCTAAGAATACTATAGATATGTATTCAATAATACCATACCCTCAGAAGTTAGAGATAAAAGAGGGGCGATTTTTCTTGAATAAGAACACAAAATTTGTCATTCATAAAAACTTACAGGAATTAAAAACTAAGAGCTCAGTATTCATAGGCTTAATTCAAAAGCATTTAGGTTTTAGTTTAGAAATAAAAACAGAATTAGATTTAAAAACAAATTATATAGCAATAGATATTGATAACAATATGACTTCTGATGAAGCTTATAGTTTATCTATTACTGAAGAATCAATACGTATTATAGGAGGTTCTGGAAAAGGCGTTTTTAATGGCTTGCAAT
Source organism: Flavivirga spongiicola (assembly GCF_030540825.1). Classification (NCBI taxonomy): domain Bacteria; kingdom Pseudomonadati; phylum Bacteroidota; class Flavobacteriia; order Flavobacteriales; family Flavobacteriaceae; genus Flavivirga; species Flavivirga spongiicola. The sequence goes on along the minus strand of NZ_JAUOEO010000001.1, from coordinate 926,923 downwards.
CTTTAAGGCAATTATTAGACATAGATAATTTAAAGGAAGGAACTACCAACGAAATTGATATTCCTAATGTTCAAATTGAAGATTCGCCTCGCTATGTATGGAGAGGTGTCATGGTAGATGAATCAAGACATTTTTTTGGCAAAGAAAAGATTAAGCAACTGTTGGAGTTGATGTCTTTGCAAAAATTAAATAAATTTCATTGGCATCTTACAGATGCACCTGGTTGGAGAATAGAAATTAAAAAATACCCTAAATTAACTAGTATTGGCGCCATAGGTAATTATAGTAACTCTAATACAGAAGCTCAGTTCTATACACAAGAAGATATTAAAGAAATTATTCACTTTGCTTCTCAAAGAAATATTGAAGTCATTCCAGAAATAGATGTACCAGGTCATGCGTCAGCAGTAATGAGAGCATATCCTGAATTTTCTGGAGGAGGTACCGAAAAGAACCCTCATTTTACTTTTCATCCAGCTAAAGAATCTACATATGCTTTTTTAACAGAAATCCTTAAAGAAGTTACTACTCTATTTCCTTCAAAATATATTCATATAGGGGGAGATGAAGTTAGTTTTGGTAATCAGCATTGGGTAAAAGACAAGGAAGTTATTGCTTTAATGAAAAAAGAGAAATTAAAGAAGATTAAAGAAGTAGAAACTTATTTTATTAATAGAATACGAGATACAATTCTTTCCTTAAATAAAAAAGTTATGGGGTGGGATGAAGTTGTAGAAAATAATATGAATAATGAGAGTACTGTTGCTATGTGGTGGAGACATGATAAACCACAGATTTTAGAAAAAGGCTTGAAAAATAATTATAAAATGATTTTATGCCCAAGAAAGCCTCTATATTTTGATTTTGTACAGGATGATAGTCATAGTATTGGACGAAGGTGGGATGGTTTTTGTCCGTTAGATGACGTGTATAATTTTCCTGACTCGTCAAATACTATTGATTTAGAAAATTCTGGAATTTTGGGAATTCAAGCAAACTTATGGACAGAACAAATTAATACAGAAAAAAGATTCGATTTTATGCTGTATCCAAGAATTTCTGCTTTAGCTGAGGCAGGGTGGACAAAGAAAAGTAACAAATCTTTTGAGAATTTTCAAAAACGATTAAAAACAATTCTAAAAATTTATAAGTCAAAAGAGATTTATTACTTTGATTACTTTTCCCCAGAAAACACAAAAGAACCAGGACGTATTTTGAAACCAAATTGGGTGGAGAATTTTAGCACTTATAAATAAAATAGAGCATAGATATATTAAAGATATTACCGGTAGCAGAAAACAATAATTATTGATGTGTCTACACCCTGATGATTCTCCAATATCAATTTTAGGGTTATCTAGAATTGTAAGTGCAAGTACCGAAGCAGATTATACCTATCGAAAAACTAATTCTGGTTATTTCCAAGGCACGAATATTTTAGACGTATTTTATGCGATTTGATTGCAGAAGATATAAAGAAAGGATTGGTGCCAAAAGGCATTCTTTTTTGGGAAAAATGACTCAGAACATTTGGTATAACAATGTTGTTAGTTATTTTAACCTTAATAATAATTAACCCTCTAAAACATTTTTAAAAAGATTAAAAATTTTTAGTTTAAACAAAATAATTATGTAGTAAATTTCTACATTATTTTAATGTTTCAACCAAATAAGTCGATTAAAAGTAATTTTTTTCGACTAAAAGTTGCTTTGTGTCGTTTTTTTTATACTTTTGTTTTAACCAAAATTGACAAAAGAATGAAAAAGTTAACCTTATTATGTTTACTATTATTAGTAACACACATATCTCGTTCACAAGAACTAGAAAGTATTTTACTTGCAGCCAGAGATGATGCAAACAAACTAACAAATAGCTATATTAATCCTGCGATGAAAGGGTTAATTTATGGAATGAACAGTGGGTGGTATCATACCGCTAAAGCTCATAAAAAACTGGGATTTGATATTACAATTGGCCTGAATGCCTCAATGATTCCATCAAAAGATGAATTCTTCGATATTGCCAATTTAGGGTTAACGAGTATAACAACACCGGGATCTTCTATAAACCCAACAGTAGCAGGTAAAGGAGATGGTGTTATGTTGGATGTAAATGCAACCGTTCAAGGACAGGCTGTAACGGCTTCTTTTGAAATGCCATCTGGTATAAGTGACGATTTACCTTTGGGAGCAGTACCAACTCCAGCCTTGCAATTAGGTGTAGGATTACCTTATAAATTTGATGTGATGTTACGTTTAGTTCCAGAAGTTGGGAGTGACGATGCAAAAGGGAAATTATTTGGAGTTGGGCTTAAAAAAGAAATAACAAGTATTTTTGGCCCAGTAGATAAATTACCATTACACGTTTCTGTATTAGCAGCATATACGTCTATGGATGTAAATTATAGTATCGACGGTAACGCTATATCTGGTCAGAATCAAAATGCAGAATTTAAATTAAATGCATTTACAGTACAAGCCATAGGATCGTTAAACTTTCCAATTATCAATGTTTATGGAGGCTTAGGATACAGTGGAGGTAGTTCAACGCTAAAAATGTTAGGATCATACAATTTGCAATATACCCCTGTAGTATCAGGACCAACCATTACAGAAACAGTTACAGATCCTTTAAACTTAGATTTTGATGCTAGTGGTTTTAGAACAACGCTTGGAATAAGATTAAGTCTTGGTTTCTTTAAACTTTTTGCAGACTATACATTACAAGAGTATAATACATTATCTGCAGGAATGGCATTTAGTTTTAGATAAAAATTCAAAAATAAAGACGTTTAATTTTAATTAGTTTATATTTTGTTATAGTTTAAAAAGTACAGGATTTAATCTTGTACTTTTTTTTATTTAGAGTATATAAATTTGTAATTTTGCATGACTAAAATCATATAATTTAGGCTTTTATATTGTGAGATTTGTGTCAAGAAAATTTCATTAAAAAAGAAATAATTTAGGAGTTACCAATAACAATAAAAAATTATAAATACATGAAAGTAACAGTTGTAGGAGCAGGAGCAGTAGGCGCAAGTTGTGCGGAGTATATTGCTATTAAAGATTTTGCTTCAGAAGTCGTTTTATTAGACATTAAAGAAGGTTATGCAGAAGGAAAAGCTATGGATTTAATGCAATGTGCATCATTAAATGGTTTTGATACTAAAATAACCGGTATTACAAACGATTATAGTAAAACTGCAAATAGTGATATTTGTGTAATTACTTCTGGAATTCCTCGTAAACCAGGAATGACACGTGAAGAATTAATAGGCATTAATGCTGGTATTGTGAAATCAGTATCATCAAGTTTAATTGAGCATTCTCCAAATACTATTCTTATAGTAGTTAGTAATCCAATGGACACGATGACTTATCTAGCACATAAATCAACCAACTTACCTAAGAATAGAATTATTGGTATGGGTGGTGCTTTAGATTCTGCTCGATTTAAATATAGATTAGCTGAAGCTTTAGGAGCTCCTATTAGTGATGTTGACGGTATGGTAATAGGTGGGCATAGTGATACGGGTATGGTGCCATTAACAAGTCAGGCAACCAGGAACAGTATCAAGGTGTCTGAGTTTTTAAGTGAAGACAGATTAAATCAAGTAAAAGAAGATACTAAAGTTGGCGGTGCTACACTTACTAAATTATTAGGAACTTCTGCTTGGTATGCACCGGGAGCGGCGGTAAGCGGGTTAGTACAAGCCATTGCTTGCGACCAGAAAAAAATGTTCCCTTGTTCTACATTCTTAGAAGGAGAATATGGTCTAAATGATATTTGTATCGGTGTACCTGTTATTTTAGGTAGAAACGGTATTGAAAGTATTGTTGATGTTCCACTTAGCGATGCTGAAAAAGCGCATATGCAAACTAGTGCTGAAGGTGTTAGAAAAACAAATGCATTATTAGAAGTGGAAGTATAACAATTTATTGCATAAAATAGATATTTATATAAAGACTGTAGAAATACAGTCTTTATTTCTTTATATTTGAGGCTTGAAAACATATCTATATTTGGTAAAAAGATTATATGGATGTTACATGACCATTAAAAACAATAGATAAACACGCATGAAAGCGAAATGGTACTTTAGTACTTTAGTTATTGCCCTCACTTTATTAGGTGTTTGCCAGAAACAAATTTCTGTACCGAATCAGGAAATTGTCATGGAGTTTATCTATGATGAAGTTACATCAGACGAAGTTCAAGATGCCATTGCTGTTGTAAAAAAGCAATTGCTAACTTTAGGAATAGATAATATTCAAGTAGGAAAGAAAGAAGATGGAAGACTTAAAATCACGTATTACAGTGATGTCGATGTAGCCAGCATAAAAAAAATATTTTCTTCTGAAGAAAAAAAACTAGAACTTGATTACGCTTTTTCTAATAAGGATGAAGAACACTCCAAGTTTCCTTCTAACGAAAACAAAAATGGTTATAACCTAGATGTATATGAAATCCAAAATGGTACAGATGCTGAATCTGACTTAAATGGAACATACATTGCAGAGTTAAAACACGAATACGATCGATTTTCCAATCCTAATTTATATATAGGTAAACTAAATACTAGCGAAGAAGATAGAATTGTTAAAATAGCTTATAAAGTACGTAGACATATTGCAATTACAATAGATAATATGTCACATAATGTTCCTGATGTTAGAGCTGGACCAGCTGCTTACGGGAATTCTTAACCTTAAATAATGCTTTTTACTTTTCATATAAAGGTATGTCTTAATGCCTTTGGAAAAGAAACATAGAATTTTAAAAAGCATTTTCCAAAAATCAAAAAAATATAATAAGATGGGCTTTCATCATGTATTTTAAAAAGCTAAAAAACGTCTTATTTGTACCATAAAAAATAATTGTCAAATCATAAGGTAAACCATGAATTTGCTCGTTTTAAAAAATTTGACAAAAAAATAATAGAAGAATGCAAAATAAAGGATTAGTAAAACTATTTGCAGTTTTGTTCGGATTGGTAAGTATTTACCAATTATCGTTTACATTTAAAGCAAATCGAATAGAAAGTAATGCGGAGGAGATCGCAATCAATAAAATTCCAGAAACGGAAGCTGATTATCGCGCGAAAAGAAGTCAGGAGGAAGTTAATTATTTAGAGTCTATTGCGACAGATACCGTTTTTAACCTTGGTATTTCTAAATTCACTTATAATGAAGTGAAAGAAAAAGCGATGCCACTGGGTTTAGACCTTAAAGGAGGAGTTAGTGTGACTTTGCAAATATCTGTAAGAGATATTTTAGAAGGATTGGCAAATAAAAGTAAAGACCCGGCATTTAATAAAGCTTTAGATGATGCAGAAGAGCTTCAAAAAGATGCGCAAGAATCTTATTTGGAATCTTTTTTCAGAGCTTTTGATGCTGTTAAAGGAGATACAAAATTAGCATCACCAGATATTTTTTACACAAAGGATTTAGATGGTGAAATTAATAGTAATATGTCTGATGATGAGGCTAAACAAGTTATAGAGAGAAAAGTAGATGAATCTATTGTTTCAGCTTTTGAAGTATTGCGTAAGCGTATTGATGAATTTGGTGTCACACAACCTACTATTCAACGTCTTGGTAATTCAGGTCGTATTTTAGTTGAACTACCAGGGGTTAAAGATAAAGAGCGTGCTTTAAAATTATTACAAAACACAGCTCAGCTGGAATTTTGGGATGCTTATAAAGGTGAGCAATTCTTTAACTTTTTAGCACAAGCAAACGAACTTTTAAAAGAATCTGTTAAACCTGAAGTAACCGAAGAGGAGCAAGAACCTCAAGATGGAGAAAGTACTGAAGATGATACTATTGATGATCTTTTAGGAGATGCAACAACAGATTCTACGGCGGTTGAGACTGAAAATAACCCTATTTTCGACTTATTTAGAGGGCAAGGTTACCAAGGTGGTCCTGTCATTGGAAGATTTGAGCTTAAAGATAAAGCAATACTTCTTGATTATTTAAACAGACCAGAAGTAAGAGAGTTATTACCAGCCGAACAACGTTATGCCAAATTTGTTTTTGGGAAACCGGAAAAAGATGGAGAGATAATAGATTTATATGCTTTAGTAGGAAATAGAGATAATACACCTCCGTTAAGTGGTTCAGTTATTGTTGATGCTCGTAATCAGTTTGACGCTGCTAATAGATCTGAAGTTTCTATGCAGATGAATGCAAAAGGCGCTAAGATTTGGGAAGACATGACCGGTAAAGCATATGCTCAGCAAAGTCAAATAGCTATTGTCTTAGATGATATCGTATATTCTGCACCAGGTGTTACAACTGGGCCTATTGCAGGAGGAAATTCTTCAATTTCTGGAAATTTCACATTAAATGAAGCGGTCGATTTAGCAAACGTATTACGTGCAGGGAAATTACCGGCATCGGCTGATATTATTCAAAGTGAAGTCGTTGGGCCATCACTTGGACAAGAAGCCATTGATAGTGGTACCATGTCATTCTTAATAGCATTAGCATTAGTGTTAGTGTGGATGGTGTTTTATTATGGTAAAGTAGGTGGTTTTGCTGATGCTGCCATGTTGTTAAACATTTTATTAATCTTTGGTGTTTTATCAGGATTAGGAGCCGTATTAACATTGCCAGGTATTGCTGGTATCGTATTAACAATAGGTATGTCGGTGGATGCGAACGTACTTATATTTGAACGTATTCGAGAAGAATTAACTAAAGGAAAAGGGCAAAAAGAAGCTATTAAAGATGGTTTTAGTAATGCTTTATCTTCTATTTTAGATGCAAATATTACGACTGGTTTAACGGCCTTAATTTTATTTATATTCGGTACTGGACCAATTAAAGGGTTTGCCACTACTTTATTAATAGGTATAGGAACCTCTTTATTTACAGCTATATTTATTACTAGATTGTTAGTTGATTGGTATGCCAATAAAGGTGGTAAATTAGATTTTTCTACTGCTATTACAAAAAACCTTTTCAGAAATATAAATATTGAGTTTTTACAGAAACGTAAAATCGCTTATATGATTTCTGGTGCTTTTATTTTGTTGAGTTTAGGATCTTTGTTTACTAACAGTTTAGATCAAGGTGTGGATTTTGTAGGAGGTAGAACATATCAAGTGCGTTTTGCTCAAGATGTTAGTGCTTCGGAAATTACAAGCGTATTATCAAAACCGGAGGTTTTCAATAGTGCAGATGCTAAAACTTTTGGTGATGCAAATCAGTTAAAAATTACAACGAAGTATAAAGTAAATGAGACTGGTGCCGAAGTTGATGAAGCTATTAGAAAATCATTATTTGATGCATTACAACCGTATTTAGAAGGGATGTCTTATGAAGATTTTATTAGTGATTCAGATACTAAAACAATTGGTTTAATGAAATACTACAAAGTGAGCCCAACTATTGCTGATGATATCAAACAAGCATCATTCTGGGCGATTTTAGGGTCTTTAATAGTAGTGTTCCTTTATATTTTAATTCGTTTTAAAAGATGGCAATTCTCTTTAGGAGCAGTTGCGGCAGTATTCCATGATGTATTAATTGTATTAGGAATCTTCTCTTTAACATATAAATTTATGCCATTTAATATGGAAATAGACCAAGCGTTTATTGCGGCTATTTTAACAGTTATTGGTTATTCATTAAATGATACAGTGGTCGTGTTTGATAGAATCCGTGAATTCTTTAATGACCATGGTAATTGGGAATTTAATCGCGTTGTAAATGTATCGCTTAGTAGTACATTAAGTAGAACATTAAATACCTCACTAACCACTTTAGTGGTGTTATTAGCCATCTTTATTTTTGGTGGAGATTCAATTAGAGGTTTTATGTTTGCCTTAATAGTAGGAGTTATAGTAGGGACGTATTCATCTCTGTTTATTGCAACGCCGATCATGTACGACTCAGTTCAAAAACTAGAAGAAAAGAAGAAGAAATAAGTTAACTCAAACTATTTTATTTTTCTTCATTAAGAAAACCCATCAACAATATGTTGATGGGTTTTTTGTTTTGTCATTCCTGCGATTTATGCTGAACTTGTTTCAGTAAGGCAGGAATCCGTTTAGGGAAAATAATAAGTTTTATGTATGAGGTTTTCGCCTTCTGATATTCTTTATTTTCTATATAAAAAATAATTATTTACTAAGTCTATGTACATGCGTTTAGCCTCATCCTCACTAATATTCTTAGCTTGAAATAGCGCATTGGTTTTAAAGGCATTAATTATGGGTTTTTTGCTTTTTGGTCTACCATAGTCATTGGTAGCTTTTTTGTAGTATGCATAAAGCTTTAAAAGCGTATCTGCAGGAAAAGGCTCGGTATACGCATTTACTCTGTTAACAGCATTTTGAAACTCTATGTCTAAATCTTTATCGGTCATTAAACTTCGGCAATAACACTTTCTCCACCACGAACTTTTTGATTAAGCTGTACTTTTACTTTTGTATCTAAAGGCAAATACAAATCAACTCTAGAGCCAAATTTAATAAAGCCAGAGTCTGCACCTTGTATAGCCTTATCATTTAGCTTAGCATAGTTTACAATACGTTTTGCTAAAGCTCCAGCAATTTGCCTATATAGAACTTTACCATAAGTCTCATTTTCTACAACAACTGTGGAGCGTTCATTTTCTTCACTTGCTTTAGGATGCCAAGCTACTAAGTATTTACCTGGATGATATTTGCTAAAAATAACACTACCTCCAATTGGATAACGCGTAACATGTACATTTATTGGAGACATAAATACACTTACTTGCAAACGTTTTTCTTTAAAATATTCTTTTTCGAACACTTCTTCTATCACAACAACCTTTCCATCAACAGGGGAAACCACTTGTTTGTCATTGGGTAAAGTATTGCGTTTAGGGTTTCTAAAAAACTGAAGGATGAGTATTAAAAATACTAACAAAGCAATAAGAATAAGCGCCCTTAACCATTCAATTTCAATAAAATTGTCAACCAATAAAAAGGATGCAATAATAAATATAAAAGTTATAAGTATAATTTTATGGCCTTCTTTATGAAACATATTGTAAAATTCTTAAAAATAAATATATAAACGGGGCTGCAAAAATAATGCTGTCTAATCGATCTAATAATCCACCATGACCAGGCATAATTACACCGCTATCTTTAACATTAGCTTGTCTTTTAAATTTAGACTCAATTAAGTCCCCTAAAGTTCCAAATACACTAATAATAATACTTAGAATTAGCCAACTTGTAAATCCTAAAAGTTCTGTAAAGGTAGCAATAAAATAACTTGCTACACACGAAAAGAATAAACCGCCAAGAAAACCTTCTACAGTTTTTTTAGGTGAGATCTTTTCAAAAAGCTTTTGCTTTCCAAAATTTTTACCAACTAAATAAGCAAATGAGTCATTCACCCAAACTAAAATAAAAGACCCTAATAATATGCTTGGATCATAGTTTTTATGGTAATTAACTATCAAAATTAAGAATACAAAAGCGCTTGATAAATAAAATGTTGTGAGAATAAATCGCTTCGAAGCAAAAAGTGGAATTGTTTTTTCTGAAAACAAATCTTTTATTAAAAATAACTCAACAAAAATAGTAAGTACCATAAGTATTTGAGTAGCTTCATCTAATCCTGTATCGGTATTTAGTACTGATTGCCAATACCCAAAAACGGCATAAAGTATAATAAAAATCAGATAAGGGATATAGCTTTTAAGCTGAATGAGTTTTTTAAACTCACCCATACAGACCAAGCCAAAAACAAAAAAAAGAGCTATTAATAGTTGCTCGTAATTCAGGCATATAATTAATAGCGAGACATAAAGTAGCCCAGAAAGTGATCGAATAAGAATTTCTTTCATTCTATAAATCTTCTAAGAGTAGTAGGTATAGATTTTTTGCACTACTTCCATAGCTAAGAAAATCTTTTTCGTCACCAGATTTAAAATGTTTTATGGTTGTTATATTAGTTGGGATTTTTTGTCTGTTTTTAGATTTTATACCACGTAAACCTTCTCCAATATTTTCAACAATTTGACTCGTAGTTGCAAATACAATAAAATTTACGGGCAATTCAGGAAGTTTCTTTTCGAAAATTTGCTTTGAAGATATCAGTAATGACCCATCATTAGCAATGAGATTTTCGCAGGTTGTTAAAAAAAAAGTTGCTTCACTTATTTTATTTGTAGACTTTAAATTAGAGTTTATAAATTTATCTTTTAAATTCTCATCAAATAACAAGGTCTTTTTTTTCTTCCAATTATTTTCTTCAATAATATGTTCTAAATTGAAGAATATTTCGTTTAAATTTTCACAATACAAAAACTTGCCACCATTAGCTTTAAAGTTTATGGTAAACCTTTCGTCTATTGGTAGTTTTATTTCTGGCATATATTTGCCTCTATCGTCAGATTTTAGTTCTTCTCCTGAACGTTCAGATTTGGAACCAAAAATTTTTCTAAAAAGACTCATTTAAGTGGTTGCTATTAACAGAATTCTTTTTGAGGTTTATCAAATATAAAAAATCTTAAATTAACCATACGATTAATTTAAGATTTTTACTAAAAGCTTAACAAAATTATGCGCTTATCAGGCTATTTGTCTAAGTTTTCACGCTCTTCTTTTTCAAAAGCACGTTTTCCAAATATTTTTTCAAGATTATCTTTGAAGATGACCTCTTTTTCAAGAAGCACTTCAGCAAGATCTGTTAACTTGTCTTTATTGTCTTCAAGTAATTTGATTGCTCGCTGATATTGTTTTTCAATAATATCGGAAATTTCTTTGTCAATCAATTCTGCCGTTTGTTCGCTATAAGGTTTTGTAAAGCCATACTCGCTTTGTCCAGAATCGTAATAAGTTAAGTTTCCAATTTTGTCACTTAACCCATATATGGTAACCATGGCTCTAGCTTGCTTAGTTACTTTTTCTAAATCACTAAGTGCTCCAGTAGATATTTTATCAAAAATTACTTTTTCAGCAGCACGACCACCAAGAGCAGCACACATTTCATCTAGCATTTGTTCTGGTCGAACAATTAAACGTTCCTCTGGTAAATACCATGCAGCACCTAACGAGCGGCCACGAGGAACAATAGTTACTTTTACCAAAGGCGCAGCATGTTCAAGCATCCAACTTACGGTGGCATGACCAGCTTCGTGATAGGCAACCGCTTTTTTCTCACTTGGCGTTATTATTTTATTCTTCTTTTCTAATCCACCAATAATCCTATCTACAGCATCAAGAAAATCTTGTTTATCAACTGCTTTTTTACCATTTCTAGCAGCAATTAAAGCAGCTTCATTGCAAACATTAGCAATATCTGCTCCAGAGAATCCAGGTGTTTGTTTTGAAAGGAAATCAGTGTCTAAATCTTTGGCTTTTTTTAAAGGCCTTAAATGCACTTCAAAAATTTCTTTACGTTCACGGATATCTGGTAAATCAACAAAAATTTGTCTATCAAAACGTCCGGCACGCATTAAAGCTTTATCTAAAATGTCAGCTCTGTTGGTAGCAGCAATTACAATAACATTTGTATTTGTACCAAAACCGTCCATCTCTGTTAATAGTTGATTGAGTGTGTTTTCACGTTCATCGTTACTTCCAGACATGGCATTTTTACCCCTAGCACGGCCAATAGCATCTATTTCATCTATAAAAATTATTGAGGGTGATTTTTCTTTGGCTTGCTTAAACAAGTCTCGTACACGAGAGGCACCAACACCAACAAACATTTCAACAAAATCCGAACCTGATAACGAGAAGAAAGGTACTTTAGCTTCGCCGGCGACAGCTCTGGCTAATAATGTCTTTCCTGTTCCTGGAGGTCCTACAAGTAAAGCGCCTTTTGGAATTTTACCACCAAGCGTCGTATATTTTTCTGGAAATTTAAGGAAGTCAACAATTTCTTGAACTTCTTCTTTGGCTCCTTCTAAACCAGCAACATCTTTAAACGTTGTTTTAACTTCGGTATTCTGATCGAAAAGTTTTGCCTTAGATTTTCCGATATTAAAAATCTGACCGCCGCCACCTCCGCCAGCACCACCAGACATACGTCGCATGATAAAAATCCAAACCCCAATAAGTAAAATAAAGGGAAGTATACCCATTAAAAGATTTCCCCAATCGTTGGTTTCAGTGTCAAACGTTACAATAGGTTTTACTGTTAAATCTTTTGTAAGGTCATTTAAGCGATTCTCAAAATTTTGAAGATCACCAAATTCAAATTTATAGTTTGGTAATTTTGTTGCAGAAGGTATAAGTGTAGTTGGCTTAGAGTTTTTATGAACTTCTTTGGTTTCGGCATCTTTAGTTAAATAAACTTTGGCTACACGTGTGTTTTTTACAATATCTACTTTTTCAACATCACCATCTTCTAAAAACCTAAAAAAGTCTGAAGGTGTGGTCATGTTACCGTCTTGATAGCTTCCATTACTAAATAACTGAAAGCCTAAGAAAACGGCTATTAATATACCATAAATCCAGTACGGGCTAAATTTTGGTTTTTTATCTTTTATATTTTTTTTGTCGTTTGCCATCTGATTTTTTTAGTAACTAGTTTCTATAACTGTTGTTTTTGCATCGCCCCAAAGACTTTCAATATCATAATACTCTCTTATATGTTTTTGAAACACATGCACTACAACATTTACGTAATCTATTAATACCCATTCTGCATTATCGACCCCTTCGGTATGCCAAGGGTTGTCTTTAAGTTCTTTGCTTACTTTTTTTTGTATTGAATTAACTATGGCGTTTACTTGTGTGTTTGAAGTTCCTTCACAAATTATAAAGTAATCACAAACCGTATTTTCAATCTCTCTTAAATCTAGAATATTTATTTCTTTGCCTTTAACATCTTCAATGCCATTTATTATTACAGATATTAGTTGGTCTGCGCTTATATTTTCTTTCGCCATTAATTTTCTTTAATTTGTGCAAAGTTATTATTTTTTTAGTTCTTTATACTTTAAAATAATCATAAGATTTCAAAGTGTCACAATAACTTCAATATGCTTATAGTCAAACTTAATGCCATCGATTCCACAAATAGCTATTTAAGGAAGCTTAGTGCAGAAGAAACAGTGGATGATTATACGACTGTTATTGCGAAAAAACAAACACAAGGGCGAGGACAAATGGGCACTGTTTGGAGCTCGCAAGCATCGAAAAACCTTACGTTTAGCGTATTTAAAGATGTATCTCAACTTCATTTGGAACACCCTTTTTATATTAGTATTATTACCTCTCTAGCTTTACTGAAGACACTCCAATTTTTTTCAATTTCTCGATTAAGTGTAAAATGGCCAAACGACATTTTGTCAGAAGACAAGAAGATTTGTGGTATTTTAATAGAAAATGTCATAAAGCAAAATAAAATTAATGCTTCCGTTATTGGTATTGGTTTAAATGTAAATCAAACTAAATTTGAAAATTTACCCAAAGCCTCGTCGTTAAAAATGATATCTGGAAAAATTTTTGATCTGGATGAAATAGTTCACGTCATTCTAAAAAATTTAAAATATTATTTCCTTCTTTTAAAAAAAGGACAATATGATGTTTTAAAGGAAGATTATGAAGCTTACTTATTTAGAAAAAATAAACCTTCAACATTTAAAGATAAAGAAGGTACCGTATTTTCTGGTTTTATAGAAGGGATTTCTGAGTCTGGAAATCTTCAAGTTTTGTTAGAAGATGATATTATAAAAGAGTTCGATTTAAAAGCAATTACCCTTTTATATTAAATAGCATTTGGAATACTGGTAGCAAGCGTTTCAATGAATTTACTGATTGGTCCTTTTATCATCATCGCCATCATTGGATTAAAATCTCCTGAAAATTCTAATTGTACTTCACTAGAAGTCTCGTCAACTTCAACAATATTTCCAATTAGTGAAAAATCTAATTTCCCGCCAGCTGCTCCTAAAATTATTTTATTTGGAGCTATTGCTTCTTTCTTTTTAAGAATAATTTCGGGCATACCTTTTAAAGCAAATAAGAATTTGTCATTTTCTAAAACTTCAAACTTGCTAATGTTTTCGGGCATTAAAGATTCAAAATTTTTAACATCAGATAAAAAATCAAATACTTCTTGTGATGATTTATTAACGTTGATTTTTGGAGATTCTAAATTCATTTTTTACTGTTTTTCGTTTGTTGTTGATTTGTTAAGTTATGTTTTTGTCATTTTACCTAAACGGCTCCACAACTAAACAACATACATGTGTCATATCAATTAGCGTTCCATTCTGCTGGATTGCTATTCCATTCGGATAATGTTTTTAACTCTGCTTCAGAAATGTATTTGGTGTCTAAAGCTTGTTCCAATAAACTTTCATAGTTACTTAAAGTCTGAAGATGAATATTTTCTTTTTCAAAATTTTTCGTTGCAACTTCAAAACCATAAGTGAAAATAGCAACCATGCCTTTTACATTTAGATTTGCCTCTTTTAAAGCTTTTACGGCATTTAAACTACTTTTTCCTGTACTAATTAAGTCTTCAACAACGACAATATTTTGCCCGCTTTCAATAAAACCTTCTATTTGGTTTTTTCTGCCATGTCCTTTTGCATCGGGCCTTACATAAATAAAAGGTAATCCCAGATAATCTGCAACTAGCATGCCTATACCAATAGCGCCAGTAGCAACACCAGCAATAACATCGGGTTTGCCATATTGTTTTTCAATTTGCTTACCCATTGTTTCACTAATGTAATTACGAATTAGTGGAAATGATAATGCAATACGGTTGTCGCAATAAATTGGGGATTTCCATCCAGATGCCCAAGTGAATGGTTCTTTTGGGCTAAGTTTTATTGCATTAATTTGTAATAAAACTTCGGCAGTTTTTTTTGCTGTGTCTTTGTTAAAAATCATGCTGGCAAAATTACATATAAATTTAGTTTTACCTAATTGTTGCTTTACGAATAAAAAATATTTTTTTCAACAATGAGTAGATTATAACTAAAAATGATACTTTTACCAGACTGTAATTGTTAGTTGTAACGTATGTATAAAGTTTTTGTTGGGGACAAACCTATTATATTAACAACTAAAGTTGAACAAGAAATCAACTTTAAAAATTATTTGCTAGATACTGTAAATATTGGGAAAGTTATAAAGGAACTTGATACGACTTCTTTAAAAGAAGTTCGTCTTATTCATAAAAATGAAGATAAGCTTCTGAAAAAATTCTTGAAAAAATTACCTAATGTTATTGCTGGTGGAGGCAAAGTATATAATGAGAACAATGCTGTTTTATTTATATACAGAAATGATAAATGGGACTTACCTAAAGGAAAGGTAGAAGGTAATGAAACTATAGAAAAAACAGCGATTCGTGAAGTGTCAGAAGAAACCGGGGTCGGTGGGTTAGAAATAACAAAACCTTTAGAAACTACCTATCATATTTTTAAACGTAACGGACGGCATAAAATAAAAATCACCTATTGGTTTGAAATGAAAACTAACTTCAATGGTAATTTGTATGCCCAAGAAGAAGAGGGGATAACTAAAGTTGAATGGTTAAATAAAAATCAAGCTAAACGTGCTCTTGAAAACTCCTATGCTAATATTAAGCTCTTGGTTTGACAGAAAAGAATTTCTCGAAACTCAGCTTTAAACCCGTAAGCTTATCTATAAGAAGTTTAGACCGGTTTTGTTTTCAAATTCTTGCGAGACAAAATTAACCTCCAAAAAAACTTATGTGAGTATACATTTAGTTATGTCATAATTGGTGTTTTATAGCAACGCCAGTTATATGAAGATACTAAAAACCACCAATCTTTGTTTTACAACTGTTTGCGGTTGTTTTCATAATAGAACTGGTATTGTCAGCCTAAACTTTTTATAACAAAGGTTTCTCTATTGAGGTATTTTATGTTTTTTACGTAGCAAAATAGTATCAAGGATGGTGGAAAATTTGGTAGTTATTGTTGGCATAAATAAATAAATTGTGGACAATAAAGAACCCTTCTAATTAATGATTTATACTGGAACTGATTTTAAGGAAAATTAAATTAATATAATTCTCTCTAAGGAATAGAAACTCAAGAGTAGTGTTAGATAATCTATCAAAAAAAACAGCCAATTGGTAGAATAAACAGGGAAGCTGAAGAAATAGGGGTTAGTATTGTATTAGTATTTACAAGTACAGATTTTCCTATCGATGGAGGCCTCATAGAGTTTAATAGATAAAAACAAATTTGACAACAATAAAAAATAAATATGATAACTATTAATAGTAAAGGAGTTTTTAAACTTACAAGTACATTGATATTGAGTTTGCTACTATTAAATTCATGTGAGCAGAAAAAGTTAGAACTTCAAATAGGAAAAACGCACATTATTCCACAACCAATAAGTCAAATTGAAGCAGATGGATACTTTGAAGTTAAAGCCTCTTCAATAATAACTGTAGAAAATGAAAAACAAAAAACTATAGCAAATCAATTTTTTAATCAGTTTGAAAAAGTAGCTGGTTGGACGCCACAAATAAATATAGGAGGTCAAGGAGATATTAGGATTAGTACAGACAAAACAATAAAAGGTGAAGGCTATAATTTAAAAGTAACTACTAGTAATATAACAATAAAAGCAGCTTCAAAAGAAGGTTTTTTCTATGCTTTACAAAGTTTGAAACAGTTACTTCCTGTAGCTTTTTATAAAAATACATTACAAAATATTCGATGGGGTATACCAACGGTAGATATTAAAGATTATCCAACATTTGGTTGGCGTGGTTATATGCTGGACGTATCCCGGCATTTCTTTACAAAAGAACAAGTAAAGCGAGTCATTGATTTTATGAGTGAACTTAAGTTAAATAGGTTTCACTGGCATTTGGCAGACGACCAGGGGTGGCGATTAGAAATAAAGAGCTATCCAAAACTTACTGAAATTGGAGCCTGGAGGGTAGACCATAATATTACCGACGAAACTAAGTCTAATTGGTGGGGCAGGCCAGAGCAAAAACTAGAAGAAAAAGCAACTTATGGCGGATTTTATACCCAAGAAGATGTCAAAGAAATTATCGCTTATGCCAAAGAACGTTGTGTAGAAATTATCCCAGAAATAGATATGCCAGGACACGCTCAAGCTACTATTGCAGCTTATCCAGAAATAGGTTGTGTAAATGCTGCACCTTATGTAGCTACTGGCGGTGTCCACAAGAATAATACATATAATCCCGGAAAAGAAGAAACCTTTCAGTTTGCAGAAAGAATGCTTAATGAAGTCATGGATTTATTCCCATACAAGTATGTGCATATAGGTGGTGATGAATGCAATAAAGAACAATGGAAAGTAGATCCTTTTGCACAACAAAGAATGAAAGATGAAAAATTAAAAGATGAGCTTGAGTTACAAAGTTATTTTATTAAACGTGTAGAAACTATAATCAATAAGCGCAATCGTATTATGATAGGCTGGGACGAAATACTGGAAGGTGGTTTAGCTCCCAATGCTACGGTCATGAGTTGGAGAGGAGAAAAAGGAGGCATCACTTCAACGAAAGCAGGGCATGAAGTTATTATGACTCCTAGTAATTATTGTTATATAGATTTAAAACAAGGGCATGATGACTTAGAACCTAATTTAGGATATTCTCGCTTGTTGCTTTCTACGTCATATAATTATAAAGTAATTCCCGATGCACTGACCCAGGAAGAAGGCAAATTGATTAAAGGTATTCAAGCTAATATGTGGACAGAGTCTATTGGTGATTGGGGCAAACTAACGTATATGACTTTTCCCAGAACTTATGCTATTGCCGAAAGTGCATGGACACCACATAAAAAGAAAAATTGGAATCATTTTGTTAATCGACTTTATACTCAATTTAGCAGATTGGATGCACAAGAAGTTCGTTATGCAGTAAGTGCTTTTAGCCCTTGGATAGACCATGTCGGAAATGGAAAAGAAATTGAAATACAAATGAAAACCGAAGCTAACGAATTAAATATTCATTATACTTTAGATGGCACAAAACCTACGCTTCAATCTCCTAAATACGGTAAACCATTTACTATTTCAAAAACATCTCAGCTACAAGCCAGAGCATTTAATAATGATAAAGCTGTAGGATATCTTTCATCTAAAAAATTCTCAATTCATAAAGCAAAGAATGCTAAGGTTTTTGATAGACAAGGAAAGAAAATTGAAAAATTAACAGATTTGAGCTATGGATCACTTTCTAAAGGAGACAGGTCTTGGTATTCTTTTTCTAACAAAGTAGAAGTAAATGTTCTTTTTGATAAAGTAACTGAAGTAAAAGAAATAGAATTTGATGCTTTACGATTTACTAATTCAGGTATTTATCCTCCAACAGATATTGAAGTATTTGGGTCAGTCGATGGAAAAACATTTAAGTTACTAGTCCAAAAAGAGCAGTTAGAAATAGCAACCGAACAAGGAAGAAATAAGGTAAATACGCGTATACCTTTTGGTGCTGTTAAAACAAAAATATTAAAAATAAAAGCAAAAGGTTTTAATACTATTCCGGATGGTCATCGTAGAAGTGGAGCACCATCACGTATATGGATAGATGAAATTATAGTAAATTAAATATGGATAAAGCGTTTAAAAAACAAACATTTTTTAGAAACCCTATTGAGGCTTTAGTGGCTATTATTATAAACGTATAAAATAAGGAAGTAGATGTGGAACCTTAAAAAACAGCCCTTATTATAAATAAGAGTTTAAAGATACTAAATGGGGGGATTGGGTTTCCTTTTAAGAAAATCGAGTTAATTTAAAATCAGCAAAATGAAAAAACAGAATTTATTATTATTGGTAGTTTTTTTAGTCTCGATACTGTCATGTATGGAAAAAAAGAAAACAGAAAGACGACCAGCAATAAAAAATACTTCTAAGGAGCTTGTTTTGAGCGAACTAATCCAGTCTGTGCCTTTTCATTCGGTACTTAAAGATCCTAATAATTATATATGGGGAGCTTCAATGGTAGAAGGAGAAGATCAAAAATACCATCTTTATTATTCAACATGGCCTAAGTCTGAAGGATTCGCAGGGTGGTTGGATCATTCAGTGATTGCTTATGCGGTTGCCGATTCACCGGGAGGTCCATATAAGCATAAAGAAGTAATATTAGAAGGATTTGGTAAAGGGCATTGGAATGAGCAATCTGCACATAATCCTCACATTAAAAAGTTTGGTAACAAATATTATTTGTACTTTATTTCCCATGTAAATGATGATTTTGGGAGAGAATCTGAAAAAGAAAACCACCGCTGGGGACAAAGAATAGGTGTTGCTGTAGCAGATACCCCTAATGGCCCATGGGTCGTTAGTAAATCTCCACTAATTGAATACCAAGAGGAAAAAGGAGCTGAAGGGTATATGGTAAACCCTAGTGTTTGTCAAAAACCAGATGGTTCCTACCTTATGATTTTCAAAACGCGTTCAAATAATCCAGAACTTAAAAATAGAATGATTCAGTGTACGGCAACATCGTTAAACCCTGACGGGCCATTTATTATTGCAGAGACCCCCATCCTTACAGATAAAGAGGCTGAAGATCCCTTTTTGTGGTTTCAAGACGGGAATTATTATGCCATACTGGATGATCAAAGAGGGCTCTATACGGGAAAACATGGTTTGGCGCTCTTTATTTCGAAAGATGGTAAGGATTGGAGGTCTGCGGAAAACCCAAATGTTATGATACCGGAAATTACCTGGGAAGATGGCAGTGTAAGTGATTTAAAATATTTGGAAAGACCTCAGATATGGTTTAACAAAAATGGTAAACCGGCCATACTTTTTTGCGCTGTTCAACTAAAAAATAGCACAGACAGTATAAACCTTCCTTTTAATGTACATATTCCAATTAAAACCAATTAAAACCAATTAAAATAATAAATAGCTTATTGGATTTGTCCTACTAGTAAAGATTTATGAATTAACTATTTTCACTTAAATATAATTTTATGAAGTGGTTTAAATTTGAAAAACAAAAAATGAAAACATCAATTTTATTTATCACCATTGCAGGTTTTATAATGTTTAATTCCTATGCACAAAAGAAAGCTCAAAATCCAAATATTATTATTATTTATACTGATGATATGGGCTATGGCGACTTAAGTAGTTATGGCAACCCTACAATTTACACACCTCATTTGGATAAAATGGCCGCTGAAGGCATGAAACTTTCTCAGTTCTATGTAGCAGCGCCAGTATGCACCCCTTCTAGAGCTGCCCTCATGACTGGAGCTTACCCAAAACGGGTAGGTCTTGAAAAAGGTGTATTGTTCCCACAATCTACAACAGGGCTCAATCCAGAAGAACAGACCATAGCAGAAATTCTAAAAGAAAAGAATTATTCTACAGCTTGCATTGGCAAATGGCACTTGGGGCATCAGGAAAAATTCCTGCCTCATAATCAAGGTTTTGATATATTTTTCGGTATACCCTTTAGCAACGATATGAGCCAAAAAGAACAGGGGTATATGGGAAATAATGGTTATAAGTGGCGCTTACCTCTATTATCGCAATCTGATACTTTGGAATTAGATCCGAATCAGACTACACTTACCAAAAGGCTAACAGAAAAAGCGGTGAACTTTATTAAAAAAAGTGAAAAAAAACCATTCTTCTTGTATTTAGCACACCCCATGCCACATATCCCTATTTATGCTTCCGCTAAGTTTCAAAATACGAGTGTGAGAGGACCTTATGGTGATACCATAGAAGAGATTGATTGGAGCGTAGGACAAATTCTGGAAACATTAATAGCACAAGGCATTGACAAGAATACGCTGGTCATATTCACTTCAGACAATGGCCCCTGGAAAGTATTCAAGACCGAGGGAGGTTCTTCGGGGCCTTTAAGAGGAGCCAAAGGAACTACCTGGGAAGGAGGTCAGCGTGTGCCTTGTATTGTTAGATGGTCAAGTAAAGTTCCCGCAGGAACAATGCAGCGTCAGGTTATTACCAACATGGATATATTACCTACCATTGCCAGTTTGTGTGATGCGAAACTTCCTAAAAAGAAAATCGACGGACAAGATGTTTCTGGAGCACTTTTAGAAGTCAACCAAAAAATAGATACTAAGCCCTTTTTATATTATTCTTCTAAAGGAAAACTCGAAGGTATTAGGGAGGGGAAGTATAAACTTTTACTACTTGATGAAGGTACTTTTCTTTTTGATATCGAAAGCGATATATCAGAAGCATACAATTTAGCTAAAAAAATTCCTGAGAAAGTCGGTATGCTCAAAGAGAAAATGAAAAGATTAGATTCGATAATGACTTCAGAAAAAAGAACCATAGGAAACTTGTAATATTTAAATACAATGAAACACATGAATGTTTACAGTCTGTACCAAGTGCAGTTGAAGTAGCACTTTTCAAAAAAGAATTAATATAAATACATGAAACTTTTAAAATTAAAGGAACCCGAAAGTCAAAAGAATAAAAAAACAATAAAATATACCATGAGAATGTCTTTGTTGTTTTTGTTGGTTATGCAATCTTCTTGTGCAGATAAGAAGGCATCAGAAACGTCCAAATTAGATAACAGACCTAATGTAATTATTGTGATAACTGATGATCAGGGCTATGGTGATTTAGGACATACAGGCAATTCGATCATTAAAACGCCGCATATAGACAAATTTTCGACTGAGAGTGTCAACCTAACAAATTATCATGTGGGTACTACCTGTGCACCTACCAGAGCAGGACTTTTAACCGGGAGAAACTGTAACAGAAATGGAGTTTGGCATACCATTATGGGAGCCTCTATACTTAATGAAGGAGAGACGACCTTGGCAGACGTTTTTAAAGCTAATGGATATTCGACTGGGATGTTTGGTAAATGGCATCTTGGGGACAATCATCCTTTTTTACCTTATGACAGAGGTTTTCAAGAAACCTTTTACCACGGAGGTGGCGGGGTTGGACAAACCCCGGATTATTGGAATAATGACTATTTTGATGACACCTACTTTAGGAATGGAGTTCCAGAAAAGAAAACAGGTTACTGCACTGATATTTGGTTTGATGAGGCGATAAAATTTATTGAAGATAAAAAAGATAATCCTTTTTTATGTTATCTAAGTTTGAATGCACCTCATAGTCCTTATAATGTACCTCAGGAGTATTATAATTTATACAAGGATGAGGAGCAACTTTCTGAAAATCAAAAACGGTTTTATGGGATGATTACCAATATTGATGACAATTTTTCAAAGCTGATCAACCGTATGGAAAGCCTTGGTATTGTAGAAAATACAATCATGATCTTTACAACGGATAATGGTACCGCTTCAAGGGGGTATAATGCTGGTATGCGAGGAACTAAGGGCAGTGAATATGATGGCGGACACCGTGTTCCTTTTATTATAAGATGGCCCAAAGGAAATCTTATTGGAGGTGAAAAGTTGAATGAATTAACAGCGCACGTAGATGTGTTACCCACGCTTACCTCGCTTACAGGGCAGAGCTTCAAAGCAACAAAAACCATGGACGGTAAAGATGTTAGTTCTTATCTTTTGAACAAAGAGGAGATTGGCAATAGATATTTGGTTACTGATACTCAAAGAGTACCCTGGCCAATCAAAGGAAAACAAAGTTGTGTTATGAACGGAGACTGGCGTTTGATTCATGGAACAGAACTTTACAATATTTCTGAAGATCCGGGTCAAAAGACAAACGTAGCTGAGCAATACCCAAAAAGAGTCATGGAAATGAATACTTTTTATCAAAATTGGTGGAGTCAGGTAATTAAGGAAACCAAACATTCAATAATCAATCTGGGAACAACGGATGCTGTTGATGTTATTACTTGTCATGATGCCCATACCACAGATCAATATCCGCCTTGGAATCAAACTCAAATTCGAAAGGGAAAGACCATGAAGCCAGCACCCTTTTTAGTGAATTTTGTGAAATCCGGGACCTATCGTTTTCATTTGAGGAGATGGCCTGTTGAAAGTAAACTTGCTTTGGGAGCCGAAGTGAAGGATTCTATCCCTTCGACTTCTTTTGCAAATGCCAGAATAAATGGAAAGGCTATGAAATTTGTAAAAGCCCATTTAGAGGTAGCGAATCAAAAAAAGACAATTAAAGTGGATAATAATTCTGAATCGGCAATACTCGAAGTGGAAGTTCCACAAGGAAAAACAAAGCTATTTGCCTATTTCGATATGGAAAACGGAGAGCAAAGTAATGCTTTCTATATTAATGTTGAAAAAGTAAATCATTGATGAGTCTCAAATGTTTAATTCGGGTTTATGAATTTTATTTTCAAGCAAAAGGTTAAAATCCTGCAATTTCATTGTTGTTACTTTAGTTTCTATAAAATTTCCATCTCAATTTTGTCATTCCTCGCTTGATGTGGAATCCATTTTATATGTGGATTCCTGTTGTAGTTTATCTTAAGCCTTTCGACTCCGCTCAAGACAGGCTAGGACGAAAGGCAGGAATGACAAGTAGCGATTATAGCTTTATTCTGTAAAAAAGAATTTCTTTTTTTGTTAAAAACTATGGGTTTTAAATCTATAGTGGCTTATTTCACTCTGTATATAGGATACTGCATATGGGCATCTTCGTAATATTCACTTTGCTTGTGGATCCAATCTAATTGCTCGTACCAATTATTATTGAATGTTGTTGAGTTTTTTTTGCGATGTTCAAATGCTTTTTTTAGCTTCGGGTTATTGTTTAATAACTCTAAAGCTTTGTCTTCCCAAACATAAGGAGAGAATCCTTCTTTTTGCTGTAAAACGGTGTCAAAGAAGTTCCAATTGAAAAAGGAATCAGGTGCATGTGGCTCTAAAGTTTCTAATAAATATCTAAAGGCATCCTGATGTGTATAAATAATATAATCACCTTTTATAAAGTTAACTTCTTCTTCAGTATTAATAATCTTAGTATTATAATGTTGATAATGGCCTTCGTAAGGTGTTTTTCGGGTGTCATAACTACTAATTTTATAAGATTCTACCTTGATTATTGAATCCTTTTTTAATGACGTCATCTCCACTCGATTCAATTTTAATAATTCAATGATGTTATGCCAGCTTTGTGGGATTATATAGGCATTAGGTACTTTAATTTCTACATTGGGTTTAAAATGATTTCGATAGTTGACTTTTTTTGTAAAAGGCTTTTTCCTATCATATTTCAAACGCTTAGTTCCAGTTATTTCACTTGTAATTAATTCGCCTTCAAAACCTTTAAAATTTAAAACAGTGGTTTTTGTTGTATCAATTTCCCAGCTAAGAACATAGTCTTTTGTATAATTATGAAGACTTTCTTTTGAATGCATTCTTTTTTGCTGTATTGTCATATGATCTTCTTCGATTATTTCAATCATACTTTTCATAAGTTCGTAAGTGGCTTCGACACGTTGTTTATAAGGTTTTAGCATGTGTGTTTCCACCATCATGCCAAGTGTATTAAACAAAGCCGTGTAACCTGTTGAATACCTTGGGTAATCCATAAATTGTGAGAATCCTTTATCAGGGACTTCATTAAAAACATTCACGTAAGGCGTAATATCCCAATTTTTCAAAGCTAGTTTTTCTTCTAATTTTGGTGTCATATCATTATGAAGATATTTACCTAAGTCACCACCTAATTTATTGTGCTGTGTGAATAAATGGGTGAGCGTATATTGATAGTCTGCACCATTGCTTACGTGATTATCAATAAAAACATCTGGTTTTACCAAATGAAAAATTTGAGTAAAAGTCTTTGCATTTTTAGTGTCACATTTTATAAAATCACGATTTAAATCGTAGTTTCTTGCATTCCCTCTAAAACCATAGTCTTTTGGTCCATTTTGGTTAGTACGTGAGGTAGAGTTTCTGTTAAAACTACCACCAACATTATAAATAGGAATGGTTACTAATACTGTTTCTTTTGGAGTTTCGATTTTGCCTTGAGCAATATCCCTGAAAAGCATCATAGTAGCATCAATACCATCACTTTCCCCAGGGTGAATACCATTATTTATGAGTAAAATGCTTTTTTTATTTTTACGAACTTTCGAAAAATCAAACTCCCTATTAGGGTTAAGGGTTACTATATGTAGAGGTTTACCCGAGTCTGTTTCTCCAATAGTTTGTATAGAAATTCCCGAATAAATTTCAGCTAAATGTGTATAAAACTGAATGGTTTGTTGATACGTCGCAGTCTCTAACCCTTTCGATTTTTCGAAATGAGTTTCAAAATTATACGTTGGTTTTTTATTTGAATTGGTACAGGAAATGCAAAAAAATAAGAAGATAAGTGCTAGTCTCATGATTAATAAATCTGGAATTATTTTGTAAAGATATTTTTAAAAAGCCTAAAATTAGAAAAAAATAACTAACTTGTTCTTGTAAGTGATATCTTTCATTGTAAATAATGAAGAATGGTTTTTTGAAGTTGTTTGTGATTTTATTAATCTCTCAAAAAAGATTTTTTATGAAAAACTATAGACTGTCGTTCGGTACAATTAATATAATTAATAATAAACTGGCTGAGGTGATTGTTGATGAAGGTGTTGAAATGGATGAAGCAATGGTTGATGAATATCATGATTTTTTGTTGGATAATTTAGAAGCGCCATTCTCATTATTAGTAAATAAAAAACATGCTTATAGTTATACTTTTCAGGCTCAAAGAAAAATTGTTAGTTTAGAAGAAATTAAAAATATTGCTATTATTATTGGTTCTAGTGGTGCACTAATGTCCATCAAGACATTGTTAGCTATTAATGGGAATACTTATAAAAACATTGAAATGTTTCAAAAAAGAGAAGAAGCTTTAGTGTGGTTGGGTGTAGGGTGAATGTTTTACTTTCAAAATATTAATCAATCGTTTTAGTGCTATTCCTAATCAAAATAAAGATTACTTGTTGCTTCTCTGTATTTTAAGTGTAAATTTGCACCTTCAAAAAACAAACCATGACTGAATTTATTAGAAAGCGTGCAGCAAATGCCAAGAATGATATTTTAAGTGGAATAACAGTAGCATTGGCTTTAGTGCCTGAAGCTGTAGCTTTTGCTTTTGTTGCAGGTGTAGATCCTTTAGTGGGGTTATACGCTGCTTTTATGATTGGTTTAATTACGGCTATCTTTGGTGGTCGTCCAGGTATGATTAGTGGTGCAACTGGTGCTTTAGCTGTTGTTATGGTAAGTTTAGTTGCAGAAGGAAATGCTTTTGGAGCAGAAGGAGAAAACCTTGGTCTTTATTATTTATTTGCCACGGTTATTTTAATGGGAGTTATACAAATGCTCGCGGGTATTTTAAAACTTGGAAAATTTGTAAGATTGATTCCGCATCCGGTTATGATGGGGTTTGTAAATGGTTTGGCTATTGTGATCTTTTTGGCACAATTAAAAATGTTTAAGGATGTTAATGGCGATTGGTTTAGCGGATCCCAAATGTGGATTATGTTAGGCCTTGTAGTTTTAACTATGGCAATTATGTTTGGTTTACCTAAACTAACTAAAAAATTACCAGAAGCTTTAATTGCTATTTTAGTGGTTTCCGCTATCGCTATTTTTGGTGATTTGGATGTGGCAACAGTTAAATCTTTTATTGTAGACGGAAGTGGAGGTGAATCTCAAGGTTTAAAAGGAGGCCTGCCACAATTTCAAACAGATATATTCAGTAAAGTACCATTTAATTGGCAAACTATAAAGTTTATTGGTCCTTATGCTTTGATATTAGCAGCCATTGGATTAATTGAATCTTTAATGACATTAAATCTTGTTGACGAACTTACAGACACTAGAGGAAACACTAATAGAGAATGTATGGCACAAGGTGGAGCTAATATTGTTACCGGACTATTTGGTGGTATGGGAGGTTGTGCTATGATCGGGCAATCGCTTATTAATATTAAAGGCGGTGGACGTGGTAGATTGTCTGGTATTGTTGCAGCATTAATGTTATTAATTTTTGTTTTATTCGCATCTGGGCTTATTGAACAAGTACCAATTGCTGCTTTAGTAGGCGTTATGTTTATGGTGGTTATAGGCACATTTGCCTGGAGTAGTTTTAGAATTTTAAATAAAATTCCGGTAACAGATGTTATCGTTTTGATAGCGGTATCTGCACTTACTGTTATTTTCGATTTAGCAATTGCAGTAATTGCGGGTGTTATTATAAGTGCTTTGGTGTTTTCTTGGGAAAATGCAAAACGTATTAGAGCTAGAAAACGTATGCGTGAAGATGGTACTAAAGTATATGAAATTTGGGGTCCTTTATTCTTTGGATCTATAATAGCTTTTAATGAAAAATTTGATATTAAAAATGATCCTCAACGCGTAGAGGTAGACTTTGTAGAATCGAGAATAAGTGATCATTCTGCCATCGAAGCTATTTTTAATTTAGTTCATAAATATGAAGCTGAAGGGAAAACAATAAGGCTAAAGCATTTAAGTGAAGATTGTAAAATCTTATTATACAAATCTAGTCCAAAATTTAGAGAAGTTATTATTGAAGATATAGACGATCCACGTTACCATTTAGCAGAAAACCCTGAGGCATTTACCAAAGGGCTTTCAGAATATAAGTTGTAGCCTTGTTAAAAGTTAAAAGTTAAAAGTTAAAAGTTAAAAGTTAAAAGTTAAAAGTACTTAAAGTGAACTTAAAGTTATTGTTTTTATTAAAAGTGGAAATGTTCAGAAACTTTAGGCACTTAAAGTTAAAAAGTTAAAAATTTATTTTTACCAACAACCAACAACCAACAACTACTTTTAGTCTTGTTTTAGTTCAGACTTCTTGATTGGCCGCTTAAGAATTTCCAGCCATCTTTACGTTTAATCAATGTTCCAGATTCAATTATTTTAAACGTTACTGGGTTATGATCGGCGTCAACTTGTACACATTTTACAATGCCCGAATAGTTTGCTATTTCTTTTGTTAGAGGGTAAATTTTAATACTTTCCCAAGAAAACTCGATAAAGTCAATGATTTTAGAATTCTCAGTTAATATACTTTTTATAGTATCATAGCTTAATGTTTCTTTGTAACCTGGTGGTACCCAAAAAAAATCTGAAGAATCATCTAAATATTTAAACTCACTTACTAAGCCACTTTTTGTGATATCATTATGGTAATTGTCAAACATTTGCTTAATTTCAAATGTAATAGTTTCTTTGTCTTTGTTGTTTAAGGTCTTTTGGCCATAACTATTAAAAATGACTAAAAAAAGTAAACTAGTTGTCCAGATTAGTTTCATTTGATTTTCACGCTTTTAGGTACAAGTTTCGTATAATCTCCATGATGTCTTATAACATCTCTTACAATAGATGATGCTATATAGGATGTGTCCGCCGATGTTAAAAGGAACACAGTTTCAATAGGCGCCAGGTCACGGTTAGTATGAGCAATAGCCTTTTCGAATTCAAAATCTGCCGGATTGCGAAGTCCACGTAGTATAAATTCTACCCCAATTTCTTTACAAAAATCTACTGTCAATCCTTTATAGATAACAACCTTGATTTTTGGTTCATCAGCAAAAGCTTCTTCAATAAATTGTTTTCGTTCTTCTAATGAGAACATGTATTTTTTATCGGCATTTACGCCTATAGCCACAATTACTTCATCAAAAAGAGTAACACCACGTTTTATAATATCATAATGCCCCAATGTGATTGGATCAAAAGATCCAGGGAATATGGCTCGTTTCATGTTCTTAAAGTTACAAATTTTATTTAATTTGCATAGTCTTTTTGTTTTTTAATTAACCACGCGTAAATGTTTGATTTAGTATTAATTATACTCATTTTAAGGCTTCTTCAATAGCATTATCGAATAATGCCACTAACGAAATACCGTCAGCAGCGGCTTGTTGTGGTAAAATACTTTCTTTAGTTAACCCAGGAATTGTATTTATTTCCAGTATATGTGGTTCACCATCTTTAAAAATAAATTCAGAACGTGAGAAACCTTTCATTTTTAAAACTTCATATACTTTTTTAGCAAGCCTATTTACTTTGTTTTCTTCTTCCTTACTTAACCGAGCTGGTGTTATCTCTTGAGATTTTCCTAAATATTTGGCTTCGTAATCGAAAAAATCATTTTCACTTACAATTTCAGTGATGGGTAATACTTTGGTTTCGCCTTTGTAAGTAATCACCCCAACAGAAACTTCAGTGCCATCTAAAAACGACTCAATTATAATTTCATCATCTTCTTTAAAACCAATAGCTATAGCACTTTGTAAGTCTTCCTTTTTGTGTACTTTAGTGACTCCAAAACTACTTCCTGCTTTATTAGCTTTAACAAAACAAGGCAAGCCTACTTTATCTATGATTTGATCTTCATTAATAGAATCACCCAGATTTATATAAAAAGACACTGCAGTTTTAATACCATAAGGTTTTAAAACACTAAGACAGTCACGTTTATTAAACGTTAAAGCGGCTTGATACATACCACAACTGGTATGGGGTATATTAAGTAATTCAAAATACCCTTGCATAAATCCATCTTCGCCAGGGGAACCATGAATAGCGTTGAACACACAATCGAAAGTAATAACGCGATTAGCTACTCGAACAGAAAAATCATCTCTATTAACAGGGAATTCAACATTATTAGCATCAACATATACCCACTTGTCTTTAAATATATGAATGCGATACCCATTATATTTTGTGGTATCTAGCATTTCATAAACAACATTTCCGCTTTTTAAAGAGATTTCATATTCACTTGAAAAACCTCCCATAATGATGGCAATATTTTTTTTCATTAATATTATTTTGTCATTCCCTTGAAGAAGAGAATCTTATTATTTTAACTTTACAAGTCTAAAAACTTATAATAAAACGTATTTATTATAAGTTTGTACCAGTCTAAGCATAAAAATAACATTGATTTTAAAATGATATTTTATGTCTAAATAGGTATAGGCTAAAATATCATATATATTGCAAAAGAAAAAACAGTTCTGTTTTTATATATTTGCCTTATCGAAAAATTTACAAATGAGCCTATTTAAATTTCTTACCAGTAAAACATTTTTAAAACAAGTTTTATTAGCACTAGTTGCTGTATTTGTATTATGTTTTATTATGCTTAAATGGTTGAAATCTTCAACAAATCATGGCGAATTTGAGACGGTTCCCAATTTAACTGGTAAATCCATAAGTGTTGCAGATATTGAATTAAAAGAAAATAATTTGGTGATGCAAATTCAAGATTCAGCAAATTTTAATCCAGATTATCCTAAGTTTTCAGTTATCGAACAGGAACCACCCGCTGGAGCAAAAGTTAAGGAGAATAGAAAAATATATTTAACACTCAACCCATCAGGATACAGAAAAATACAAGTTCCAGACTTAAAAGAACGTACCTTTAGGCAAGCTAAACCAATGTTGGAAGCCTTAGGATTTCGAGTTGGTAAAATAACCTACGAAAACAATATAGGTAAAGACCTCGTATTAAAAATGCGTTATAAAAGGAAAGCTATTAATAAAGGAGACAAGCTAGCAAAAACTTCAAAAATAGATTTGGTTTTAGGTAATGGTAAAAGGCCTTAAAATTAGAGGATTACTTTATTACTACTTATTATTATATCTAATGTTACTGTAAATGGACGATTATACACCGCAATTACCTGATGAAGATAACCTTTACGAGCATTATGCTTTTGCGGTTGATAAGGGGCAAGCACCTTTACGTATAGATAAATATTTAATGAATTTTGTTGAAAATGCTACTAGAAACAAAATTCAAGCAGCAGCAAAAAACGGTAGTATTTTTGTTAATGACGAAATTGTAAAATCAAGTTATAAAGTAAAACCTTTAGATCGTATTCGTGTGTTGTTTACACACCCACCACACGAAAATTTATTAGTAGGTGAGGATATTCCAATTGATGTGATCTATGAAGATGACGAACTTCTGGTAGTTAACAAACCAGCAGGTATGGTGGTGCATCCAGGGCATGGCAATTATTCGGGGACGCTTATAAATGCTTTAATCCATCGGTTTGATAATTTACCAAATAATTCCAGTGAACGCCCGGGATTGGTACACAGAATAGATAAAGATACTAGCGGGCTTTTAGTCGTTGCCAAAACCGAAAAAGCGATGGCACATTTGTCATTGCAGTTTGCTAAAAAAACCAGTGAACGTGAGTATGTGGCTATTGTATGGGGGCATATAGAGGAAGACGAAGGTGCTGTTGAAGGCCATATAGGTCGTCACCCGAAAAACAGATTACAAAACACGGTTTTTCTAGATGATGAAGCTGACAAAGGGAAACCTGCAGTAACCCATTACAAAGTTTTAGAGCGTTTGGGGTATGTCACTTTGGTATCTTGCAAACTCGAAACTGGGCGTACGCATCAAATACGTGTGCATATGAAACATATTGGGCATACGCTTTTTAATGATGCTCGTTATGGAGGCGAAAGGATATTAAAAGGAACCACCTTTACTAAATACAAACAGTTTGTAGATAACTGCTTTAAAGTATTGCCACGACAAGCGCTTCATGCCAAAACTTTGGGTTTTGTACACCCAAAAACAGGCGAATTTATGCAATTTGATACGCCTATTCCAGATGATATGCAGCAGTGTATTGAAAAATGGAAAGCATATACTAAGAATCAGGAATTGGAGTAGTGGTTTTCTTTAAATCCAGGGAACACATGTATTCCTTTTTCTTCGAATACTGATAATAAATAATATTATACCAATTTAACCTTTCGTAAACACATAAATACACCCTATTCACATATAAATTATATCATTATCAATTACAAAAAATAGGGGTTTCTAGCTTATATTTGAAGTATGAAGATTAAAGAAATCATTCTTTTTACAGCGAATATTCAGAAGCAAAAGCAATTTTATCAAAATGTTTTAGAATTTGAACTGATATTAGACTTAAAAGAAAAGATCTCATTTAAAACAGGAGCAAGTATATTGTCTTTTCAGCATGATAAAAAGGCGGTTAATGCTTCCCATTTTGCATTTAATATACCATCAAATCAAGAACAAGACGCTTTATTATGGTTGCAAAAACGTGTGCAAATATTACCCTACGGGCATGACTTGATATCAAATTTCACAAGCTGGAATGCTAAAGCTGTCTATTTTTATGACTCAGATAATAACATTGTAGAATTTATTGCGAGAAAAAATTTAGAGATTAATAGTCATACATCCTTTGCTTCTAAAAGTATTTTATCAATAAGTGAAATAGGTATTGTTACTACAAATATTGAAACGGTTTATAATTCAATAAATAACATGAAAAACATTCCTGTTTTTAGTGGTAATCTGATGCGTTTTTGTGCTTTGGGAAATGATGAAGGCTTATTTATTTTAATAAATAAGACTCTAAAAAAATGGTATCCTACCCAAGAGGAAGCGTTTACTTCAAATTTTATTGTTAGAGGAGATTATAACTTTAGTTTTGAAAATGGAGAAATAAAAGAATTATTGTAATTTAGTTATCTAAAAAAAAATAGCTTTAATGAAATTAGTCCTGTCACCAGCAAAATCTCTTGATTTTGAAAGTCAATTACCAACAACGATACATACCGAGGCGCAGTTTCTGGCTCAGTCAGAACGTTTAAATAAATTACTTAAAAAGAAGTCAGCTAAAAGTTTATCAAAACTCATGCGTATTTCTGATGCTTTAGGCCAATTAAATTATCAACGTAATCAAGATTGGCAACTGCCTTTTACAGCAGATAATGCACGCCAGGCAGTTTATGCTTTTAGTGGTGATGTGTATAGGGGCATAGATGCTTACAATATTCCAGAAGAAAAAATAACTACGCTACAAAATACCGTTCGTATTATTTCTGGTTTATACGGGATACTAAAACCAATGGATTTAATTCAACCATACCGTTTAGAAATGGGAACTAAATTCCCTGTTGGAAAAAATAAAAACCTCTATGAGTTTTGGAAAAAGCAAATTACAAAGGCTTTAAATGAGGAATTAGAAGCTGACGAATTATTTTTAAACCTTGCCAGCAATGAATATTTTAAAGCTATAGATACCAAAGCATTAAAAGTACCTGTGATTACAGCAAGTTTTAAAGATTTTAAAAATGGTGAATATAAAACTATTATGACCTTTGCTAAGCTGGCACGTGGTTATATGACGCGTTATATCATTGATACTAATGCCAATACTTTAGATGATGTAAAAGGCTTTAATTACGAGGGCTATAACTTTAGCGAACCTATGTCTTCAGAAACCGACTTAGTTTTTATTAGATAATATGGCGTTTTACTTAAGCATTGCACTTCAGGCCTTTTGCCTATATCATCTTTATAAAAATAGAAACCCCTACTATTGGGCTTTTTTAATATTTTTTATTCCGGTTATTGGCTGTATTATTTATTTAATCACTCAGGTTTATAACAAACGTGATGCTGAGAAAATAACAAACGAAATCACGCATATCATAAACCCAACAAAAAAGGTAAGGGGTTTAGAAAAGCAGCTTCAATTCTCAGAATCGTATCAAAATAGAGTGAATTTAGCAGATGCTTATTTAGAAATAAAGGATTATAATAATGCCATTCCCCATTATTTAGAAGCTTTGGATGATAGCTCGCAAAATGACTTTTATGTCATTAAGCAATTAATAGAAGCGTATTTTAATATTGAAGATTGCGAAACTGTTATTTTATATGCTGAGAAAATAAAAGATCATTCAGAATATAAAAAATCGAGAGCGCAATTTTTATATGGATTGGCTTTAGAAAGGGTTGGTAAATTAGAGGAAGCTGAAGAAAACTTAAAACAAATAGATATTCGCTATTCCTTTTATGATGAACGTTTGATATACGCGAAGTTTTTATTAAGTAGAGGTAAAAAAGACCAAGCTAAAGAGGTATTAGAAGATGTGCATACAGAATCCCAGCATATGACAAAGGTTAATAAACGCATTTATAGAGGAACTATATTCGAAGTTGAAAAACTTTTGACTGATTTTTGAATATTGGAAAAACCTTAAGGGTATTCTAAGTACAAATGAATATAGGAATGAACTAAATATGCCATTGTATGTGGTTTTAGGAATAGAATTTAAGTCCGCTTAAGACCTTGTTCATTTTAACTTAAGTTCCATTTGAATATTACACCGTTCATAAGGTGTATAATGACTCGCAACTTTTCGAAAACCAAGCTTTTCATACAATGATATGGCAGGTTTTAAAATCGTGTTACTTTCAAGATATAAGTTAGAAGCTCCTAATGATTTAGCTTTTTCTATAATAGCTTTTCCCAATAAATACCCAATACCTTTACCTTGCGCTTTTGGAGAAACAGCCATTTTGGCTAGTTCATAGTCATAGTCGTCGTCTTGCATTTTAAGTAAAGCACAGACACCTAAAACAGTTTTACCTTGAACAGCCACTAATATTTCACCTCCTCGGTCCAATATGTAGTCTTTTGGATTCTCGAGAGCCTTTCTATCAGCATCTTCCATCTTAAAATATGAGTTAATCCATTCTTCATTCAGTTTTTTAAAGTCAGTATGGTGTTCTGGTAAATAATTTAAAATGTCAATGTTAGATGATTCTCTAATTTTTTTTTGTTCTATAACTCTGGTGAAAAGTGATTTTTCGCTCAATAAGTATTCAAATTCTTGAATTGCTTGCCAAAGATTATGTTTTGTCTGTTTTAGTGTGTCTTTTACTGCATTTTCAACGTCGGTATATTGTGCTTCAATTTTTGTTGATATATCGATTCCTTTTTTGGTCAGAAGAATATTATTTATACGACCGTCCATTTTATCTTTTTGCTCTAAAACCAATCCATTATTTGACATCTCACGAACTATTTTAATAACTGAAGGATGAGAATGTCCAATTTCATTAGCTATTGAAGTAATAGGTTTTCCTTTTTCCTGATTGGATAAAAAATAGAATACAGGAAACCACTTGGGTTTTAACTCTACATTATAAAGTGCATAAATTAATTCGGCATCTTTTGTAACCTTTTCACTTAAGGTTCTTAATCTACTACCCAATGCCATTTCACCAATTTTATCAAAGTTCATTAAAAATATGTATTTAAATACGTAACTGGTTACTAATATATTAAAACTTTTTAATTTTTTGATGGATATTTGAAGTTTTATGAAATGACATGTAATCTTCTTAAGATTACTAACGAGATCTAAATCTAAAAAGTCAGATATGGTTTTTCAATAAATCATTTCATATTCTTAGGGTTCCCTCTGAATAGGTTTTTGCTTTTCCTGCTATTAAAACCCTATCTTTTTTACTTGTGCAAAATAACTTTCCTTTTCGAGCCGATAGCTGAATTGCTGTCATCTCTTTTTTATTTAAAACATGACTCCAATAGGGAATTAATGAGGCATGAGCAGAACCCGTTACAGGGTCTTCAAAGATTGTTGCTTGCGGAATGAAAAATCTTGATACAAAATCGGAATCATTTCCTCTGGCGGTAACCGCTACACCTCCAGGATCAATATTTCCTTGATCAAATTTGTTTTTATCAATCTTAATATTCCTTACGTCATTTTCGTTTTCATATACTAAAATGTAATCTCTTGACTTTAAAATTTCTTTTGGTTGTTTGTTAAGCGATGCTTTTATAAAATCGGGTAATTCAGTTTTGAGAGGATTCCTTTGAGGTAAATCCATGACATACATGTTTTTTTCAACGTGCACATACAGTGGGCCACTTTTAGTATAGAAAGTTATTTTGGTATTATCATAACCTAAAATTGTTTTTAAAACATGAGCCGTTGCAAGCGTGGCATGACCGCATAAATCAAGTTCTAAATCTGGTGTAAACCACCTTAATTCAATAACGTCTCCACTATTGACAAAAAATGCAGTCGCATCAACCGAGTTTTCTCTTGCAATATTCTGGAGTAATCTATCTTCCAGCCACGTATTTAATTGCACAACTTTAGCTGGGTTTCCACCAAATATTTTATCGGTAAAGGCATCTATTTGGTAATAGTTTAATGTCATTTTGTAGTTTTTTTAATTGGGGTCAATCGTAAATTTTATGAGTATAGCTAGACTGTACATTAATATTCGTTCAAGTCGTCAAGAAGATTTAGTGTACTACGAGCTTTGATATTTAGTGCTTTTTTACATTACTTATACAAATTGTTGACAAATATTAGTTGTTATATTTTGAAATCCAGTTTATAAACATACTATCTAATTCTATTATTTTATCAGGATACATGTTATTAAGGTTGTTTGTTTCTGTAGGGTCTTCCTCAATGTTATATAAATCCCATGGCTTATCGATGCCATGTTTAACAATCTTCCAATTATTTTGCAGTAGAGCCCTGCCTTCTTTCCATTGCCAAAATATTGGTTTATCTCTTTTAGCCTCTTTTCCTTCCAGTATAGGCAATAAACTTATGCCTCGCATCGGTGTAATGTCTTGTTTGTTAAAATAATCTGGATATGTTGCTCCAGTTATCTCTATAATAGTTGGCATTATATCGATAAAATGACCGGAGAAGCTCGAAAATGAATTAGATTTAATTTTGTTGGGCCACCAAGCAATTAATGGCGTATTGATACCACCTTCATAACTATAGTTTTTATAAAATCGATATGGCGTATTACTAACATTTGCCCAATCTAGCCCTAAGGAAATCCAACGGTCAATACCACCAATTTTTCCATCGTCGTTATCATTTTTTAAATTAACCACCTGTGACGAAGCGCCATTGTCCGATACGAAAAGAATAATACTATTATCTAATTGCCCTAAAGATTCTAATTCATCCAACACCCGACCGATATTTTGATCCATACGATCGATCATAGCTGCATATACTTCCATTTTTTTTGCTTCAAACTCTTTTTGATCTAAAGTAAGTGTATCCCAAGGCTTAAAAGTAGGTTTCGAAAGTGCATAGCCTTTATCGATCAACCCCATTTTTAGTTGTTTGTTATAACGGGCATTCCTAATACGTCCATACCCTAAATCATACTTGCCTTTATATTTTGCTATGTCTTCAGGCCATGCCATTAGTGGATCATGAGGTGCTGTATAAGCTAAATAAAGAAAAAACGGCTTTTTCTTTTCTGCCGCATCTTTCATGTAATCGATAGCATAATGGGTGAAGTAGTCGGTAGTATAAAAATCTTTTTCCTTAGGTGTGTAACCGTAATGCATCATGCTATCAATACACCAAGTTCTTGTTGGGTTTTTTTGTGCTGGTTTTGCTTCACCTTCTCTTTGCGCTCCCGGATTAAAAAAATTACAAGCACCATCTTTAAGTCCATAATAACGGTCAAATCCTCTGGTTATTGGGTTCTCTTTTCCGTGGTGTTTCCCACTCCAGTAAGTTAAATACCCCTTTTCGCGCAATACTTCACCTATGGTCACTGCATTTTTAATAGGGTTATTAAATGTTGTATCATACCCACAATCATGTGCATATACTCCGGTTATTAAACTTGCTCGTGACGGAAAACATTTAGAGGTATTATGAAATTGCGTGAATCGCATACCTTCTTCTGCTAACTTATCCAGATTCGGAGTATTTATTTCACTACCATAACAACCCAAATCAGACCAACCTAAATCATCTGCCGAAATCAAGATTATATTAGGTCCGAAATTATCAGTATTTTCAGTTTTACATGCCGCAATATTAAAAATAACAAAAAGGTATAACAGAAATCTATACTTCATCCCTATTTAGATTTTAAATGTTCGTTAAGGCAGATAGTTTACAAAGTTAAAGAGACATAGTTTGCACCATATTTTGACTTAGCCTATTGATACCTGTTTATTTTTTATGTACTTTTCACTAAAGAAACCTAAAAATACGTTTCTATAAAATACCTTCCAAATTCCGTTACCTATTTCTTGAGCTTCAATGTATTTTCCTTATTAAAGCAGATGTTAAGTACAAAATATATATTAGGCTAAACTGTTTAATAATCTTGATATGAAAAATTAAAAACGTACAGTTAAAAGTATTTTTTATATAGTACCTGGTAAAGAAGATGCGTTTGCGTAATATTAAAACATTCTTATTCTCTACAACTTCAGTGTTTTGAGGGGTTCTTTTTTTAGATATATTGAGCTTGATAGCGAGGTATAAAATCATTATAGATTTTGCATATAGAGTTATAACAACTGTTAATAACTTCTATGCAAGTTTTAAGTCAAAAATTCTACTTTTGTTTTAATTAAATTTTATAAATATTATGTCTGATACAATAGAAAAAATAAAGTGCTTAATTATAGGTTCTGGGCCAGCTGGCTATACAGCAGCTATTTATGCGGCTAGGGCAAATATGTCTCCCGTGTTATATCAAGGAACACAACCTGGAGGACAATTAACGACAACTAATGAAGTTGAGAACTTTCCAGGCTACCCAGAGGGTGTGACTGGACCAGAAATGATGATTGAATTACAAAAACAGGCAGAACGTTTTGAAACAGATGTACGTGATGGTTGGGTAACTAAAGTAGATTTTTCTGGTGATGTTCATAAAGTATGGGTTAATGACATTAAAGAAATTCATTGTGATACTGTAATAATATCTACTGGAGCTGCAGCAAAATATTTAGGTTTAGAATCTGAGCAGAAATATTTAAAACTAGGTGGCGGTGTTTCTGCTTGTGCTGTTTGTGATGGCTTCTTTTATAAAAACCAAGAAGTGGTGATTGTTGGGGCTGGTGATTCGGCGTGTGAAGAAGCACATTACTTATCAAAATTATGTACTAAAGTCACTATGTTAGTTAGACGCGATGAGTTTAGAGCATCTAAAATTATGGCTGCAAGAGTGAAGAATACGAAAAATATTGAGATTTTATATAATACGGAAACAGAAGAAGTTTTGGGTGATGGACAAGTCGTAACAGGAGTTCGAGTTTTTCATAATAAAACTAATGAAAAACATGACATTCCTGCAACTGGATTTTTCGCAGCAATAGGTCATAAGCCAAATACAGATATTTTTAAGGAGTTTTTAGATTTGGACGAAACGGGTTATATTATTAATGTGCCTGGAACATCTAAAACTAATGTTGATGGTGTTTTTGTTTCTGGTGATGCTGCCGATCATGTTTACAGACAGGCAGTTACAGCAGCAGGAACTGGTTGTATGGCGGCTCTTGACGCTGAGCGTTATTTAGCAGCTAAGGAGCATTAATAAATACTGTTTTTATATAGCCTAGTTATTTTTTTATAACAAGTGTCATGTCAACCCTACTATGTCCAGCCCAAGTCTTGTTCTTTTTCGTTTTTGCTTTAGGATAAAAAGTGCACGTAGCTACGGCTATGCTCATTTTTTCTCCTTTTACAAAATTCAAAAAACAACGGCGACTTAACCGGAATATTAGACTTGACATGACACTAGGCTTTTTTTATTCTAAGCGTCTATAGTTTTCTGCAAAAATAGGATGCCCTTCACTATCCATTTGAATTTGAGTAAAGGTGTTTTCTTCCAAAATGATATCAAATATAAATTCATTTGAATCTTCTGTAATGTTCATTGATTTAGAGCCATATTCAAGAACTTCAATTAACTGACCATCTTCAATCTTATAATCGCCATAACCAAACCATTCAACGGAATCTGAAGTTCGCAACCTGTTCCACATGACTTTAGTGGCAGAGTACATTTTAATTTGTTTTGTATTAGCTGAGGATTTTATGGTGTCTACCGAGCTATCTTCTTTGTAATTTAAATAGCTAACAATTTCCCATGTTCCTTCAAGAGAGGGAGATTTATCTGTAACTTCAATATTGTTTTTTTTTGGGACAGTTTCAGCGTTGTTTTTACAAGAAATAAAAAGAGATGTCGATATAAAAAGAAGAAGAAGTGCTTTCATAATATATAGGATTTAAATGAAATTACTACAAGTTACAAAAAAACACGTATAAACTATTTGTAGGCTAAAATTATATTTAACATGAAGATCTTCATATAAGTATAAAATGTGTTTAGTTTAGAAGATACAATATATGTGATTTAGCGTTATAAGTTTTTATAATAATGAGCCCATAAAATTGTATATATTTTAATAAGGTTTTATTTTTGCCAAATTAAAACGGGATGTGGCGCAGTCCGGTTAGCGTACACGGCTGGGGGCCGTGTGGTCGCAGGTTCAAATCCTGTCATCCCGACAACACTGATATCATTTGATATCAAAAAACATCTAATTAAATGATTTTAAGAAGTTTAATTTTTGTAAAATTCATTTGGTTGGTTGTTGATAGCAACTAAAAAGAGACCTATTCACTACCCATCGGTTATTTAGGACTAGACATATTTATTAGAGAGAGCAACGCTCTCTATGTGATTTAACTTTCGTTTCAAGGATTTATTAACTTAAAAACGAAGGAAAAATGAAGACTTCCACATTTAAGATTTTTTTTCGACAGGTAAAAGGGAAGAGAAAAAACGGTCACCATCTATGCTAGAATTATAGTAAACGGTTGTATTATTTTTAATAGAACGGATTTCCGTTATCAATGGTTCATCTGAACTATTTGAACAGAATCTTTTTTGGGTCTGTATTGTTATGTAAATATTTTATTTTTTCCTCGAGCAAATGCCGTAAAATAGTGATGAAATTCTTTAAAAATAAAGAATTTATAATTTTTATTTGGATATCTCAAATAATTGATTTTTATTTACACTATTAAACTAAAGCGCTTTAGTTGTAAAACTATATTTATGTTATAAGATAACTTAAAAAGTTTAGTTTTTTTATTACATAGAACTTATTTCAGTAAAAATAATTTATATTTTGTAAGAAAACTAAAGCGGTTTAGTTTGGTGATAAAACAAATGTATTATGAAAAGAAATATTTTTTGCCTATTTGTTGTTTTTGTGTCTGGTCAATCGTTGTTTGGGCAAAGACCTTGCGATGATTATGGTACAGCCTTAAATGATGCTGAAATTTCATTCACCTATAGTGATATTTCTAGTTTATGCCATGGTGTTGGAAATGCAGATGTTTCTAATGCTGATTGGTGGGTGACAGACCCTAGTTCGCATAGTGCTGGTGTCATGATAGACGGGCCACGTACTAAAAAATTGCATGAGGGTAGTGGAAAAGTGTATTTTACTATGAAAATTGATAATAATTCAGGAGTAAATGAAATAGGAAAAATGGAAGTGTATGATGTTACAGCGAGTGAAGTTTTAACTTCTAAAACTGTTTGGCAAAATGAATTTTCAAATTCAGATACTTTTCAAGAATTTGAACTTCATTTTTCTTTACATGGAAGGTTAGACCATGTCATACAGCCAAAATTTACATGGTATGATGAAAGAAAAATAACAATAAGTGAAATTAAGTTTACTACAAATAAACATTTAGTAGGAACACCTCCTATTACAAATCAAAGTGAGAGCTCAATAGGTCATGTAACAAGTTTGATAACAGAAGCTATTAATGGGTTAGGGTTTGATAATGACAACGGGCATGAGTACGACGAGCCAAACAAGAGAGATTTAATATTTGTAGGTAAATATTATATAGCATGGATAGATCAAACAGGGTTTTATGGAAAGTTAAACGGACTGTGGTTGCTAAATGGGCTTGATGGAGATAGTTTGGATTTTGTTCAAAAGGAGGGGACTCGTCCTTATAACTTCTTGGCTATAGGAGAAAAAGGAGATGGTGATTGGCCTATAGGATATGCTGGAGCGGAACATTATGAAATTCCTTCTTCCTTAAATGAAGGGAATGATATATGTCTTAAAGATGCGTGTAACTGGTATAGTATTGATGAAGCTAATGCGGGGAGTGATCCTGATTTTGAGTGGTGGAGTGAATGTGCAACAGTAAACCGGCAACCTTGGGGACAATATAATGCTCCTATTGAAGAATTAGTTTCAGGGGATACATTGATGACTGTTAAGAGTAAGGCCTTGGTAAAAAAACTAGGGGATCCAGATGGGGTCTATGATCAGGATTGGTGTAATACAAATATGCTTTTTTTAGATGGTATTCGTAGGCCAGTTTATTTGTTAATGGGGTATAAATTTTATAGCGATAAGCCTTATTTTGATAGGACATATCAATATTATAATGAAGTTGGAAACCCTGATTTTGGATTTCCTCAAATGGGCCATTGGTCTATTATTCATGGAATTGCTATAACAAAATATGCAAATGACTTCACTTCTAAAATAAATTTAGCTGATTATATTTATCCAAATGAAACATTCTATGAAAAGGGTAGAGATGAGCATGTGGATGTAAAATATAGAATAAAAGATCAGATATATTTACCTAAAAAATGGCGATATATTAATCCCGATCTAGATTTAACAGGAGCAACATCTGGAGATGATGAGTTTGCTTGGGCTAGACAATCGTATACTTTGAGCTCCAATGCTTCTTTCGATGTGGGTAAATCTATACATATGTCACATATTGGTGATTTATTTCATACGGTTTTGCCAGATATTAATGGTGCTACCGGTCACTGTATATGTACACAATTAGGTTGTTTAGAAATTGGTGGCGGCATGTTACCTTTTGGAACCATAGGACAAGAAGGAGGAGGAGGAATTACTGGTTCAATAGCAGGAGGGAAGTATAGTGTTGAAGGGGTTAAACGGATAGGTTTTCCACAAGGGACTTCTATGAAAGATATTGTAAATAAACCATCAAAAAGCTTTGAGTTTAAACAATTTGAAACAGAGAACGATACCATAATTAAAGCATCTGGACATGATGCTATTGCTGAAGGGATCCGGTTAACAACAGCAAGCCATAATGCTGCACATGTTATTTATGGACCTGTACCACAAACATACTTAGGCAACGATAGTATTTCCGTGGCTACAGTAGAGATGAAAGTTGATGTTAATGCTTATATAAAACAATCTGCTACCAAGGTTGCAACCATAGAAGTATATAATATAGACACTAGTACCGTCATATCTTCTAGAGATGTCGAATTAGGAGAATTTCCATTGTCAGATGATGCTAAATATGAATATTTCAGTGTAAAATACAATGCACTAAAATACAATGAAACAAATATATCAAATGATTATATAGTGGTTAGGGTGTATTGGTGGGATAATGTTAATCTCAATATAGATAAAGTGTCAGTTTATAATAAAACAGGTTTTAGCTCGTCATCTTTAAGTACAGCAAGAGAAATTGCTTTAGAAAATCCTGCTTTAATGATATTTCAGCCATACAATCAGAATATTTTAAATCTAAAGCTGGGTGAAGGGAGCAAGTTTAATAAGGAATTGGAGTTAACAACCATGCTTGGAAAAAGTATTAAATTAAATACTTCAAGCCAATTAGGATCAACTTATACATATAATATTTCAAGTTTGTCCTCAGGTCTGTATGTATACAGGGTAAAAATTAATGAGAAATTTATTGTAGGAAAAGTTGTTATTAGTAAATAAGAATGTTCTTTAAATAAGAAGTGTTTAAACTGGTTTAATTCTCAGGGTATTAAAAAGCTCTGAGGATTAAAAAAGTTATTTGGAATAATAATCAAAGAACAATTCATTAATAGAATAACATATAAAATAATACCAAC
The DNA here is from genome assembly GCF_030540825.1 of Flavivirga spongiicola. NCBI lineage: Bacteria > Pseudomonadati > Bacteroidota > Flavobacteriia > Flavobacteriales > Flavobacteriaceae > Flavivirga > Flavivirga spongiicola. The sequence goes on along the minus strand of NZ_JAUOEO010000001.1, from coordinate 883,460 downwards.
GTCTTGAATGATTATTGTATTTGTCTCTTTTGTAGTTGGTCGATTGGGATTATACTAACTAATTTAATTTAAATTTAAAAATGATTAAAAAAATGTTTCAGCCCTTAAAAAAAGGGGTTTGTGTATGCTTTGCTTTAGCATTTGCAAGTGTTGTCTTTCAGGCAAGAGCAGCAGAACCTATTAATAAAATAAGTCACATATATGCAGGCTTAGAAAAGGAGAGTATAAAATTGATAGAAAAAGATGTTCACTTTCAAGGATATGAAATTAAAGGGACTATTACTGATGAAGCTGGTAAGCCACTTGTAGGTGTTAATATTGTTGAAGCTGGTACTTCGAACGGCGTTGTTTCTGATTTTGACGGAAACTACACCGTTTTAGTTAAATCTTCAAAGGCTGTTTTAGTTTACACGTATTTGGGTTTTAGCACCATTAAAAAAATAGTGAGTAGTAAAGCGACTATTAATGTCGTTATGCAAGAAGATTTATCTCAACTTGATGAAGTGGTGCTTATTGGGTATGGTTCGGTTAAAAAAGCAGATAATACAGGTGCTACGGCTTCCATTAAATCGGATAAATTTTCAAAAGACCGGGTTGTTGTTGATATACAAGACGCGCTTAAAGGAAAATTAAGTGGTGTGCAAATCACCCAAAGCCAAGGAGGTCCTAGTTCTGGAAGTACTGTAATAATTCGTGGTGCAACATCTTTAACAGGAGAGAATAACCCCTTATATATTGTTGATGGAGTTCCTATGGATAATTTTGATTTAAATGCCTCAAATGTCGCATCCGTAGATGTTTTAAAAGATGCTGCATCAACGGCAATTTATGGTTCCAGAGGAGCCAATGGTGTTATTTTAGTAACCACTAAAAAAGCTAAAAAGGGAGTTAGTAAATTCGATGTTACATCTGTAACTGGCTTTTCAGATATCTCCAAGCAGCTTGAACTTTTAGATGCCGGAGGATGGGTAAAACAGATTTACTATCAAAATTCAAATTATGTGAAATTTGCAAATAGAGGAGGGATAACTTATGATCCTGTAAATTTTGATTATTACCAAGATGATGAGGGTAATGTTTGGTCTTTTAATGCTAAAGATGTTCATGGTGAACCAAATACTTATAAAAATTATGAAAACTGGCCAAATACAGTGAATACAAATTGGCAAGATGCCTTGTATAGAACTGGAGTATATCAAAATCATGACTTAGCATTTTCAAGTGGTAAGGAGCATTCTACTATAAGAGTATCATTAAATTACCTTGATCAAGAAGGGATTATGCCTAACAATAAAACAAACAAGGTTTATGGTACGATAAATACAACCAATGATATTAATGATTACATTAAACTCTCTACGAATTCATATTATTCTAAAACCAAAGTCGTAGGGTTTACAGGCGTTGTTCAAAATGCTTTAGTGCAACCACCTATAAAGCCTTTAGAAGGAACCTACGATGTGTCGCATATTCCTGGAAATAGACAAGAAGGTGTAATATCAAGCCCTGTTAAACTAACGGAATTAATGGAACAAAAATGGGGGAATTCTGTATTTCAAACAAACTTAATAGCTAACGTTAAGTTTAATGATAAGTTAAGTTTATCTGTACAAGGGAGCTATAGAGGAGAGCATGCCGAAAATAATTCATACCATCCAAAAACAACTATTTATGGAAGGGATTCCAGAGGTGTAGCCAATTATCATGCTTTTAAATCAGAGCAAATGGTGAATACCAATATATTAAGTTTTAATGATAAAATTGGAGATAATCATAATTTTGCATTTATGTTGGGAGGCTCAATAGAGTCAAATAAAATAAAACAGTTTATAACTAAAGTTAATGGTTTTGCAGTTGAGTCATTGGGTTATAATGGTATTGCAGGAGGAGATACACCTGGTGTTCCAGTTATTCTATCAGATGAATCTAAATTGCTTTCTTCTTTTGGACGTTTAAATTATAATTATAAAGATAAATATTTGCTTAAAGCAACCGTACGTACAGATGGGTCTTCAAAATTTGCTAAAAACAAAAAATGGGGCTATTTTCCATCAGCAGCTATAGCTTGGAAATTATCAAATGAAAAATTTGCCAAAAACATTTCAGGATTTCCAAATACTAAGTTCAGAGCTAGTTGGGGTAGAACAGGAAAACAAGCACTTAGTCCATATCAATCTATATCTGCTATAGATGTAGTTCAAACAACTATTAATGGTGTTGATCGTGCACTAGGAAGTATAACGTCTAGACCAGAAAATCCAAATCTTCAATGGGAAACTGTAAGTGAAACAGACATAGGTATTGATCTAGCATTCGCAAAAAACAAATATATTTTTTCAGCCGATGTATACAGAAAAACGACCGAAGATTTATTGTTAGCCGTTTCTACACCAGGTTATACAGGGTTTACGTCTCAATTAGTTAATCTTGGCAAACTTCAAAACGAAGGGCTAGAATTACAATTAGATGCAACGCCTTTTAGAGGAGGGGATTTTACATGGAACTCAAATTTCAATATATCATTCAACAAATCGAAGGTTATTGAAATAGGGGAAGATAATATACTATATCTTGATTATGGAATATTGAAAGAAGGCGAGGAAATAGGTGAATGGTTCGGATATCAAACTCAGGGATTATGGCAAACTCAGGCAGAAATTGATGCTGCGATAGCAGATGGTTTTATCTCTCAAAATGGTACTGCAGCAAGTGTACTTTATCCAGGGGACTCCAAGTTTGTAGATCAAAACGATGATGGTATTATCGATTCTTTTGATCGTGTATCACTAGGGAGGTCAAGTCCAGATTTTACTGGTGGATTTAGTAATTATTTTACTTATAAAGGTTTTGCTTTAAACGTCATGTTACAATTTAGTTCAGGTTCAAAAATATTTAATCATAACAGAATTTGGCAAGAATCGGGAAGAGGGTTTGCAAATAGTAATGCTGCTACTGCTAATAGATGGTATCCAACTTTATATACTTACGATCCAGCAAATCCAGACAATAAGGAATTAGTACATCAAGGAACTGGTACGAATTACATTAGACGGGTTAAAGGACAAGACGAGAATATATTAACAGATCATTTTATAGAAGATGGCTCGTTTATTCGACTAAGTGATGTTTCAATCTCATATAACCTTTCAAATGAGGTCGTTTCTAAATTAGGAATTAGTAGTTTAAGATTATTTGTTACAGGAAAAAACCTGAAAGTATGGACAAAATATAAAGGTTATGACCCAGAAGTAAATACAGGAAGATATAAATCATTGCTTTCAGGATTTGACGGAGGTGCTTACCCAAGAGAAACTACACTGGCAGTAGGGCTTAATGTATCATTATAAGACAGGTCTTTAAATTTAAAAAATATATTATGAAAAAAAATAAAATAATTTTATTAGTTAGTTTAATAGGACTGTTTGTGTGGCAATCCTGTAGCAACGACATTTTGGAAGAGGTTCCGGCAACGAGTTATTCCGATTCGAATTTTTATAGTACTGAAGAAGGATTAAAAGCAGGAATTCTTGGTGTATACGCTCAAACACAAAAAATGTATGATAACTATATGTCTGTACCTGTAATGTTAGGAACCGATATTGCAGCAACACGATATGCTAGTGAGTATATTGCTACATTTGATTACTTCACTTATACATCTGATGAAAATGCAATTTATCATGCATGGATTCAATATTATAATGGGATAAGTCGTTCTAATATTATTATAAAATCAGCTGAGAATTCTGGAGTTGATGATGCCGTTAAGCAACGCGTTATTGCTGAGGGGAAATTTCTTCGTGCTTGGTTTTATTTTAGAATGGTTCAACTTTGGGGACCAGTACCATTAACACTTGAAGTAAGTAATGAAGAAATACCTCGTAGTTCGGTAGGTGAAATATACGCTCAAATTGTTAAGGATTTAATAGAGGCTACTGCCAATGAGCCTTTGCCGCTAACCAAGGATGCGACCGAGCCTGGGAGAGTTACACATCATGCAGCAAAAACATTATTAGGAAAGGTATATTTAACAATGGCTAGTACAAAAAAGTATGCCAAAGTTGATGATTTACTTAGCCAGGTAGGTAAAGAAGAATATGGTTACAGTTCTATTCCCGAATCTTCATCAGAATTATACAATAAATCTAAGGCTGTATTAAATGAAGTCATTAATAGTGGAACTTATGCTTTATTGGATAAATACAAAGATAATTTCTCAATAGCCAATAAGAATATGAATTCTGAAAGTATTTGGGAAGTGCAATTCTCTAAGGAAAATCCAAGTCAATTTACCAAATGGATGGGAATGGCAACTTGGTTTCCATGGAAATGGCCTGAAGCAGGTTGGGGAGGAGCAGGAAATGTTGCTCCAACCCCGTCTTTTATGTCCTATTACAAAAAAGGAGATAGACGCTTTTATTGGAATAATCCACCATGGAGAATTTCTATGATTAATGGGGCTGAATATGATCAACTCATAGATTGGGAAGATGATTTAGATTTGGTTGTTGGTGGTCAATATATAAATCATTTTTATTGGGGTATGGGAATTACGAAATATAGATGGACTGAAAAATGGAATGAATGGAGTCCTTATGATGGGGTAAACACACCAAATAATGGTATTGTACTTCGTTATGCAGATGTATTATTAATGTATGCGGAGGCAGATTTAGAGGCAAATGGAGGAATAGCTTCACAAACTGCTGTCGATTTGGTGAATGATATACGAAATAGAGCGAGACAATTTAACGATGAAACCGCAACAGGTTTTTCTCCAAACGTAGCAGAATCTAGTACGCCAGAATTTAGTAATTACACATCTGGAAGTCTTGATTTGGATGCTATTATGTTAGAGCGTGCGTTTGAATTATGTTATGAGCATCATCGTAAATTCGATTTGCTTAGAACCAATAGACTTCAGGCAGCTACCCAATCTAGACTACCTGCTAATCCAGGAGTAGGTTATTATTCAGGTGCATTTAATTTTAATGACTATAGACTGCTTTGGCCTATTCCTCAAACAGAAATTGATATTGTGTCCGATAAAGAAGGACTATTTCAAAATACAGGTTATTAGAACTATTTGATTAGTAGCTATTAAGCGATAAAGGCTTAAAATATAATATTTACTATATCCTTTATCGCTTTTTTAGAGTAAAAAATAATGTTTGGCACTTTGTCATAGTCTAACAAAAATGTATATGATGCTAAATAGTTTTTCTTTTTAAAAATATATAATACATGAATAACTTTAATTAATTATTGTATTCACTTCATTTGTTGTTGATCAAATTGGGATGGAACCTTAATTAAACTATAATTAACTTTTTATAAAATAAAATATTATGAATAAAAATTTACTTTTATGTGTAGGATTATTTCTTGCTTCTTTTGTTTTGCCAGCTCAAACATATTACGACTATCTGGATTATGATAGTTGTAAAGATCTTTTAACACTTGATATTGCTAATAGTAACCCAATAAATGGCGCTTATTGGTGGATGGGAGAGAATAGGTATACCAAAGTAGCAAACCCAGACGCTTCAGATACTCAAAACCCATATGTAAAAAAAATACTAGCAACTCATGTTGGTCACTATATTGCATTCAAGTTGCCTGAAACTATAAGTAGTACTGAAGGTTATCAATTTAAATTAAGATATTATGCCCCCGCTTCAACTACTAGTGGTGGGTTTTATGTTAGATTTTTTCATTCTTCCGTAGGACAACATAATAATTATTCTCAAGTGTTTGTAGCTAGTAAGGTGGATGCATCATGGACCGAAATTACTGGGAGTCTAATACCTAATGGAGGTCTTGATTATGATACCGTAGTGATTTATCCTTTATATAACGCTACAAGCGTGGAACCATTATATATTGACGATTTTCAGATAACGGTCGAGCCGACTGCCTCAGCATCTGTTGCTGCAACGTTAGAATCTGGAAATACATGGTATGATTACCCTGGAGGCTCCAGTACAAGTTTAAACCCAATTCAAGGAGGAACCTCTACATTAGATACCACAACGAACCCCAATGCAGAAGGATTAAATAGCACGACAGTAAATAGAGTAGTTAACAATGGAACAGATCATGTTTGGACTACCTATGTTTTAGATGCTGCAATTCCTAATTCAGGAATGTTAAAGTTTAAAGTATTGGCAGATTGTACCAATGGATCAGACCATGGCACAGTAAATGTTAGGCTATTAAATAGTGCCGATGCAATAGTTTTTGACAGTGGGGAAAATAATCAAGAAGTAGGCTATTATGCTCATGCAAATAGGTGGACTGATATAGAGGTAGATTTAAGCCTTGCATCGGGTGGTGACATTAAAAAGGTACATATCTTTTTTGATTATTTTGAGAAGGGAACAGCTGGCAACAAGTATTATTTTGATGCTTTACAAGGGCCATCTTTAGGAGCTGGATCACTTTCTGTTAATGATAAGACCTTGATTTCAACATTAAAATTATACCCTAACCCAGTTAAAGACACATTTGTTTTAAACAAAGAAGTGGAATCTGCCCGAATTTATGATGTATTAGGGAATTTAATACAAACAATTAATAATAAACAAACCCAATTTGGTGTGTCTAATTTAACAAATGGTATGTATTTTATAGAGGTCTTTGTTAAAAATGGAAAGGAAACCATTCGATTTATAAAAAATAACTAAAACGATTTATTTCTCTGATGGTTATAAGCTATTCATTTGTAGTTGGTCGAAATTGGATGCTAGCTTTAATTAGCTAATAGTAAAATTAAAAATAAAAGTAAAAGTAAAAATTATGATAAAGAAAAAGTGTCAATCCTTAAAAAAGGAAGATTATGTATCTATTCCTATCCTTAGTATAATAGGCATTCTTTTTATGTTATTTGTGGGTTTGGGATGTAGTAAAGATAATCCTATAGATGACAATCAAGAACCAGACCCACCTGTTGTTAATATTAATGATGATATTGAGGTTACACCTAAGACTTTTACAGTAGATGAAGAATATTGGTGGCCTAATCAAAATAAAGCCAAAAAGTTAATTATATGCAATCTTTATCCCGAGGCATATGATGAGAGGGTTCTTGCAGAATCACTTGCAGGTATTGCGGCTTGGGCAGTTAATGAAGGATTGAATGATGAAATGGTATGGATTGAAGCATTTCATGGATCCTATCCAATTTGGTTGGATAAATTGAAAGCACGCCAAGGTTTTACAGAAGTAATTAGGCTTACCTTATGGGATATTGTTAGAAGGTTTAATGATAAAGGACTTATACCTGGGTATATTAGTTATAAGGCTGATAATTCAACTGGGAATTCTTATGACGATAGAGCAGGAAGGAATGAGTCAGCGAATTTCGCAACCTCAGCCGCTGCTGTTTTAAAGGGAATAATTGTTGAAAAAAAGCTGAAAGATAAAGCAGAGAAACTAGGAATAAAAATGATTTATGATGCTAATAAGGAAAATTATTTAACCCATTATAGGAGGCTGAAACCAGCTTTAAATAAAAACCTTATTTTAATGAGTGACCCGGCTTATCCGAATCAAAGAGGAATGGCCATAGCACACAATGCAGGTTCATTTTATGGATTAGGCACACCACTGGAAGTGTTTTTAGCAGACTTAAATCCAATATCTCCAGTTTTAGGTTGGAATTTTGGAGGCGAACATACTTATACCGAAGAGGCTTCTATAAACGGACTGTTTACAACAGCCACAAACTGGTGCTGGAATATGACAGTAACCTCTGCTGGAGCTCATGAGTATCAACCTAAAAAGGTAAAGACTGTTTCACATGAAAATATTGACTTTGATAAGGAAGGTAGTTTTCATAGTTTTATTATGTCTGATGGTGATAATATACAATGGCTTTCAGGGAGCTTTTTCCATCATACCGATTATTGGGCAAATGAAAACCACGGTGATTTTCCAATGGGATGGACCACTTGCGTTTCTAATTTATCAGAAACGTATCCAGATGCAATAGATTATCTTTCTGATACACAACCAACTCAAACATCTGTAATTGAATATGGAGGTGGATATCATTACCCAGATATGTTTGGGAAATTAAGAGGAGGTAGTGAACCTATGTTAAGAAAATTTGCTAAGAAAATTAATCTTCATCTTAAAAAAACGGGCGCCAATATTTTTGGCTTTATTACTAGAGACTTGCATAGTGCTGAGGCTAAACTGGCTTTCCAAGTTTATGCTGAAGAATTAGATATAATAGGTATGATTGTTAATGATTTCTCACCTTATGAAAGTGGAAATGGAGAAATATATTGGGCTACAAATAAAGAAGGAAAGCACATACCAATAATTTCATCGAAATACTCATTATGGAACGGCACCAATTTTGAACGATCTGGTGATCCCACTAAAATATCTGGTCTCATTAATTCAGAAAGTAATCAGGCTATTCAGCAAGGGGCTTCAGCCATGAGCTGGACTAATGTGCATGCATGGTCAACCTTTGAGGAGAATGGTGTACAGGCACGTGGACTTACTCCAGTAAAATGGACCATTGATAAATTGGACAGTAATGTAAATGTTGTGTCTCCAGAAGAACTTATTTGGAGAATACGAAAGTTGCATTACCCTAGTGAAGTAAATTAATTACCCTTATAAAAAGTAATTAATCTATTAGATTTTTTTGAACAATGATTAAATCGGTTTGGTTATTGCTTAAGTTTTGAAAGTTAAAAAGATTTTTTAATTAACACTAATAACTAAACCGATGTAGTTATTAAGTTAAACATTTTATTATGAAAATAAGTAAAAGTATTTTTAGTGTTTTTCTTGTTCTTATAACAGGTCAATGGTTATTTGGTCAAAGAGCTTGTGATGATTATGGGGAACCTCTGAATGATCATCAAGTAAGTTTAACTTATTCTGGGGCTAGTTTGTGCCATGATGATACTGGAGCCGTAGATCCAGGTGATAGCCAAAGTTGGTATGCCGATCCAAACTTGCATAATGCAGGGTATCTAGTGAATGGCCCTCGTACATATAAATTACATGAAGGAAGCGGGAAAGCTTTTTTTAGAATAAAGATTGATGATAATCATGGTGCAGCTCAAGTTTTGAATATGGAGGTCATAGATTATACAGATAATAAAGTGTTAAGTTCTAGAGTTATTTGGCAAAATGAATTTGTTAAATCTGATGAGTACCAGGAATTTGAACTCCATTTTTCTCTAGAGGGTAAGCTTAATCACCTTATTCAACCAAGGTTGTATTGGAATGATACAAAAAAAATTACTATTAAAGAATTCAGGTTTACTACAAATAAACATTTAGTAGGAACACCTCGTATCACCAATAAGAGTTCAAGTTCTAGCTCACATGTAGATACTTTAGTTAACAATGCTATAACTGGATTGGGTTTTTCTGCTGGGGGGTACGACGAGCCAAACATGTGGGATTTAATATTTGTAGGTAAGTATTATATAGCATGGATAGATCAAACAGGCTTTTATGGAAAATTAAACGGATTGTGGTTGCTAAATGGGCTTGATGGAGATAGTTTGGATTTTGTTCAAAAGGAGGGGACTCGTCCTTATAACTTCTTGGCTATAGGAGAAAAAGGAGATGGTGACTGGCCTATAGGATATGCTGGAGCGGAACATTATGAAATTCCTTCTTCCTTAAATGAAGGGAATGATTTATGTCTTACTGAAGTGTGTAACTGGTATAGTATTGATGAAGCTAATATGGGGAGTGATCCTGATTTTAAGTGGTGGAGTGAATGTGCAACAGTAAACCGGCAACCTTGGGGACAATATAATGCTCCTATTGAAGCATTAGTTTCAGGGGATACATTTACTGTTAAGAGCAAGGCCTTGGTGAAAAAACTAGGGGATGCAGATGAGGTCTATGATCAGGATTGGTGTAATACAAATATGCTTTTTTTAGATGGTATTCGTAGGCCTGTTTATTTGTTAATGGGGTATAAGTTTTATGGCGATGAGCCTTATTTTGATAGGACATATCAATATTATAATGAAGTTGGAAACCCTGATTTTGGATTTCCTCAAATGGGTGGTTGGTCTATTATTCATGGAATTGCTATAACGAAATATGCAAATGACTTCACTTCTAAAATAAATTTAGCTGATTATATTTATCCAAATGAAACATTCTATGAAAAGGTCAGAGATTCGCATGTGGATGTAAAATATAGAATAAAAGATCAGATATATTTACCTAAAAAATGGCGATATATTAACCCCGATCTAGATTTAACAGGAGCAACATCTGGAGATGATGAGTTTTCTTGGGCTAGACAATCGTATACTTTGAGCTCCAATGCTTCTTTCGATGTAGGTAAATCTATACATATGGCACATATTGGTGATTTATTTCATACGGTTTTGCCAGATATTAATGGTGCTACCGGTCACTGTGTATGTACACAATTAGGTTGTTTAGAAATTGGTGGCGGCATGTTACCTTTTGGAACCATAGGACAAGAAGGAGGCGGCGGAATTACTGGTTCAATAGCAGGAGGGAAGTATAGTGTTGAAGGGGTTAAACGGATAGGTTTTCCACAAGGGACTTCTATGAAAGATATTGTAAATAAACCATCAAAAAGCTTTGAATTTAAACAATTTGAAACAGAGAACGATACCATAATTAAAGCACCAGGGCATGATGCTATTGCTGAAGGGATCCGGTTAACAACAGCAAGCCATAATGCTGCACATGTTATTTATGGACCTGTACCACAAACATATTTGGGAAATGATACCCTGACGGTAGCTTCTGTTCAAATGAAAATAGATAATTACATAAAAAATTCAAATACAGTGGTTGCAACTATTGAGGTTTATGATATAACCACCAATACCTTAATTGCATCTAGGCATGTAGAACAAGGGGAGTTTCCTTTGTCGCCTAGTAGCTATCAGTATTTTAGTGTAATATACAATGCAAAAGAATACAATGAAACAAATATATCAAATGATCATATAGTGGTTAGGGTGTATTGGTGGGATAATCTTAACCTCAATATAGATAAAGTATCATTTTATAATAAACCAGGATTTGTTGACCCTGCTGTAGCAAAAAATGGTAATGGAAAAAATGTACAAACTACCCCTAAGGAAGTTATTATAAACACTCCAGTTTTAACAGTATTTCAGCCACCTAATCAAGATGTTTTAAATGTTAAGTTAGGAAAAGTAAATAGTTTTGATAAGGAAATTGAGTTAATAACATTACTTGGCAAATCTGTAAAATTAAATACATCAGACCAATATGGATCAACATATTCATATGATGTTTCAGGTTTGTCTTCAGGAGTGTATATTTATAAAGTGAAAATTAATGGTAAATCTTTTACAGGAAAAGTTGTAATAGATTAAAGGATGTTTTAATATGCATTTATAATAGAATGCAGAGATTTTTTTTGAGTAGATAAAACATGTAAATCTACATAATAGACTTATCAAAAGTAATTTTCTTAAAAAAACCTGATTGAATTAGAATTTAGTCAGGTTTTTTTTAAGTAATAGTTTTTATTTATACACTTAAAACCCTATATAATATTTTTGTATTATGTTGATTTTTAATGTCTTAAATTGTTGTCGGGTCGAGCGCAGTCGAGACCTATTAAAATTTTAGGTTATTTAAATACCTCTCGACTGCACTCGAGGAGACATACGCCCAAATATAAGATGGTTAACAGTAATAATCGTAATTACTTATGTAGAACTCACGTTTAAAGAATCGATATGTTAAATTTAAAATGTTATTTTAAAACAAGTATTTTATTTTTGTTAAAAAAAAAATTAATGTATATTTGCCTTAACTAAACCGATTTAGCCAGAAGGTTAAAATATTTTCAATTGAAAAAATTATATTTAAAAGATATTGCTAAAAACTTGAATGTTTCTACAACAGCCGTGTCTCTTGTTTTAAATAATAAGGGAGATGAGAACAAGATTAGTCAGGATACACAGCAAAAAATTTTGGAGTATGCTAAGAGGCACAATTATGTAGCTAATTCTCTCGCACGAGGATTAAGTAGAGGTAAAAGTGAAACTATAGGGTTAATAATCCCTAATATTTCAGATGATCATTATGCTAAAATAGCGGGACATATTGAGAGAAAAGCAAAAGAATATGGTTATGTGGTTATGTATGCAAGTTCTAATAAAGACCCTAAAAATGAGGCAAAGTTAATTCAGTCGATGATTAATCGTCAGGTAGATGGTTTAATTTTAGCATCAACGCAACATAATTCAGAAGATATTGAGTTGCTGAAGGATAATAAGCTTCCATTTGTTTTAATTGATAGGTTATATCCAGAAATAGATACGAACTATGTTGTTGTTGATAATTTTGAAGGTGTTCAAAAAGCAACTAAGCATTTGTTAAATTTAGGTAGACGTAAAATAGGGTTTGTTACTTTAAAGCCAGGTTTAGAAGCTATGAGACAACGATTGCTAGGTTATCAGGAGGCGTTAAAAGAGTTTAATATAGACCCAAGTGATGCTTTAGTGAAAGAGTTGAGTAATGTAGATTATAAGGATGAAATTAAAGAAGCTTTGGGAGAGCTGGTTAGGTTTCCTAATAGTGTGGATTCGATAATATTTTCTACACATTATTTAACATCTTTAGGATTAAGGGAGCTTCGAAGGTTAAATATAAAAGTACCACATGAGGTGGCTATTGTTAGTTTTGATGAGTTAGGTGCTTTCGATTTGGTTGACCCGCCTATTACATCGATTAAGCAACCAGGAGCTGATATAGGGGATTTTTCTGTAGATATACTTATGGATGAGATTCAAGGGAATGAAAGTGGAATAAACAAAACAAGAATGTTAAAACCCTCTCTTATTATAAGGAAATCATGTGGCGCATTATGATTGAAACAGCAAAATTTTTAAATAAAAACTAAAGCGCTTTAGTGAAAATAATTTTATAAAAATAAAAATGAAAAATAGTATTTACCTTATCCTTTTTGTACTCGTAACTAATTTTGGGTTTTCCCAAAACAAAAGCAGTCATTCTGCGATTTTAATTGAGTACGAACGTCCATATGATTATGTGCAAGCAGAAAACAATTTATTGGTCAAAGCCTTTTTGAAATTGAATATTGCTTCTGGTTTTGATAGCATAGAATTAAATAATGGGTATATATCTAAAATCAAGTATGAAAATGATAAAGCATGGGCGTGGCTACCTGTATTTGGTCAACCAGAGATTATGAAAATAGTGGCTACTAACACAGGTTTAACCCAAGAACAGCTTTTTACCCCTCTAGTAACATCAGATTGGGATTATTTTAAGGATGGTACATTTCATATTATTTCCTCTTCTCATCAGGATATAGCTTGGATGGATACTCCAGAACATTGCAGGCATGAGAGAATAAATGATATCATTGTTCCTGCATTAGATGTCATGAAAACGGATAAAGCTTATCATTTTGGAATGGAACAGGCTCTAAATTTAAAAGAATTTATAGAAGAGCACCCAGAAAGAAAAGACGAAGTTATCGAAAGAAATAAAGAAGGGAGATTCACATGGGGAGCTACTTATAATCAGCCATACGAAGGCATGCAGATGGGAGAGCAACTTATTAGAGAGATGTATTTTGGTAAAAAATGGATTAAGGATAATTTTAAGGGTTGTGACGCTAAAACAGCTTTTAATACAGATGTCCCTGGAAGAACGCTACAATTCCCGCAAATTTTAGCAAAATCAGGAGTTAAAAACCTTTTTGTTTCGAGAATGAAAGAAGGATTTTATGATTGGACATCTCCCGATGGTTCTTCTGTTTTAACTTATACACCAGGAAACTATGGGTGGGCTGTAATATTCTATAGACTTTTTGATGAAGACGCTTTAGAAGCTATGCGTAAAATACAGAATAGGGTGAAAATGTGGAGTGATTATTATGGCGAAAGAAATTTACCTCCTCATTTTGCTATCGTTATAAGTAATGATGCATCTGGACCCACCAACTATGGGAAAGTTGTAAAGGAGTGGAATGGCATTGTTCGGAATACTGGAATTAAAATACCTACTTTAAAGCATGCAACAGTATCAAGTTTTATGGCTGAAATTAACAAGGAAGGCGCTAAGTTTGATAAACTGGAAGGAGATAGACCAAATATATGGTCTTATATTCATGGTCCTGGACACCATAAAGCAGTAACAGCATCAAGAAAAGCTGGTAGAATGCTGCCTTCAGCAGAAATATTTAGTACCATAGATGCATTGGTTCACAATAATACATTTAAGAACTATCCTAGTAAAGAACTTTCAAATGCTTTTGAAGAGTCTATTTATCCAGATCATGGATGGGGAGGTAAAAATGGACATATTACTGATAGTATATTCAGGAGCAAGCTTGAGTTTGCTGCAAACGAATCCGATAGATTAATTAAGAATTCGTTAAGCTCTATTTCTAATAAAATTAAAACAAGAAAATCGAGAGCAGTAATTGTATATAATGATTTATCGTGGGAGAGAAATGATGTCGCTTCAGTAAAAATAGAAAACCCAAGTAATTATTATGTCGTTAATAAAGAAGGAAAGGCTGTACCATCGCAAGTAGTAACTAAGAATGATGAAAAAGTAATACAATTTGTTGCAAATAAAGTGCCCTCTTTAGGTTATAGTACATTTTATTTAATCAAAGGAAAAAAAGATTTAAAAGTAAATAAAGAGGTAACCCCTAATTCGTTAACAAATGATTTTTATACCATCCAATTAGGAGATGGAGGCATTAGGTCTTTGTTCGATCATTCTTTAAACAAGGACGTTATTAAAAGCACGAAATTTTCGGGAGGAGATGTCCTTACTTTAGAATATACAGGAAATGGAGCGGGTGAATTTACTCAAATGACCAAACCAGAAATGAAAGGTGTTTTTGATCCCAATGGGAAGTCTCATAATGCTGGTTATGATAGAACAAGTAAACATACATCACAGTGGAGAGTTATTAATGATGGAAATGTTTTTACTCAATATGAGAGTAAAACACTATTTAAGCATACACAGATTGTTCAAAAAATAAAAGTGTTTCATCATGAAAAGAAAATTGATTTTTCTATCGATATGATAAACTGGGATGGAACCCATAATCGTGAATTTCGTTTTGCTGTACCATTAAATATGGACAATGCGAAAATAAAATATGAGGTGCCTTTGGCAATCGCTGAAGTTGGAAAAACAGAAATGAAAGAAGCACCAAAAGGCTGGGCTTGGGGAGGAACCTATGATAGTAAGCCTACAACGATTCATCCTAGAGAAGTTTTAAATTATATAGCTTCTGAAACCAAGGAATTTGCTTTAACTATGGCAACAGATGTAGCCTTAGCAGATTGGATTGATCCAACCCGAGAAGCGGTTGACTATCCAGTACTGCAAGGTCTATTATTAGCATCTCATAAAAGTTGTCATGGAGAAGGAAATTGGTATCACCAAACAGGAGATCATCATTTTAAGTTTTCTATTAAGTCACACAAACCGAGTGATAAAACATCGTATCAATTTGGGACATCTTCTAATCATCCACTTAGAACGGTTTTAAAAATAAAAACGAACAAAGAGGGAAAACTTCCATCAGACATGAGCTTTTTTAATGTATCAGATTCTATGGTGCGTATAAGCACTATAAAAAAGAGTGAGGATGACGATAATGTCATTATGAGATTGGTAGAAATGGGAGGAAGCGATAAACAGACCACAGTAAATCTATCACAACCATTTTCTGAATTAATAAAAACAAACTTAATAGAAGAAGAAGAAAACAATATAAATCAATCAGGGAAAAATATGGATATAAGTATTGGTAAAAATGCCATTGAAACCTATAAAATAATTTATAATAAGTAAAAAGAATTAAATTCTTGAATAAGAATAATGTATGAATAAAAGTGACAAAGAGAGCCTAATTGAACTAATTGAATCTTATCAAATTATCGAAGATGGATTTCACCCTTTTTTAATTAGAGATGGTTGGCAAGTGGCCCAACTAAATTATGTGGAAGAACAAAATATTGAAAACATAAGCAAAATAGATGTTCATTATCAAACAGATGAAGTTTTTGTATTATTAAATGGCAAAGCGGTTTTAATAGTAGCTACTTTTAAAGATGATATACCTTTTTTTGAAGTTGAATTAATGAAGCAAAATACAATTTATAACATTCCTAAAAACAGGTGGCATAATATTGCTATGGAAGAGGAAAGTAAGGTTTTAATAGTGGAAAAATCTAATACGCACCTGTCTGATTTTGATTATTTTAATTTAGACTCTGAGAAGAGATCGGAACTGAAATATAAAGTAGAAGAACTTTTAAAATAATAAAAAATAAAATATAATAGTAATGACACTTTGGAATAATGATAATGAGTTATTTGAGATAGCAAAAAAAGAGCTTTTTGTAGCATTGGTTGGTGATATACTGGATAAAATGGGTTTTCAACATCAATTTTTACCTCCAAAAATAAAACCTCTTCAAGATGATTTTGTGGTTATAGGTAGAGCTATGCCAGTACTGGAAGTCGATGTGTTTGAAGAAATCTCAGAAGACACTAATAATCCAATGATGAAAAAGCCATTTGGGATTATGTTTGAAGCTTTGGATGATCTTAAAGAAAATGAAGTTTATGTATGTTCGGGTTCATCGCCAAGGTATGCCCTTTGGGGGGGATTGATGAGCACCAGAGCTATGAAATTAAAAGCGGCAGGAGCCGTTGTACATGGTTGGTCTAGAGATACCAATGAAATATTAAATCTCGACTTTCCTACATTTTCTTATGGAGGTTATGCTCAAGACCAAGGTCCTAGAGGGAAAGTTATCGATTATCGTGTCCCAATCGAAATTGAAGGTGTAAGAATACATCCAGGAGATATTATGTATGGAGACCGAGACGGTGTTCTTGTTGTACCAAAAGCGGTTGTTAAAGAAGCCTTTACAGGCGCTATTGAAAAAGCAAGAGGAGAACAACAGGTAAAAGAAGCATTAGAGAATGGTATGAGTACTGTAGATGCTTTTAATAAGTTCGGTATTATGTGATTTTTGTGTAAAAATTTTATTATGAAAAAAAAGAGGTTAAGAGTAGCATTGATTTTTATTGTTTTTCCCTTAATTATGTTCAGTCAACATAAAGAAGCAAATGGGATTAGAGTTTTCTATTTGGGAGGCCAGTCAAATATGGATGGATACGGTAACAATAAAGATTTACCAAAGTCTTTAGATCAAGAATTTGAAAATGTTTTTATTTTTCATGGCAAACCTAGTGTGGTTAATGATTCATTGGCAGGATTTGGAAAATGGGAAAAATTAAGACCAGGTCATGGTGTCATGTTTTCTTTTGATGGAAATAAAAATATAATGTCTAATTGGTTTGGAGTCGAACTTTCTTTTGCAAAAAAGATGCAGGCTCTTTATCCAAATGAAAAAATAGCCATTATTAAGTATTCACTTGGAGGGACTTCAATTGACAGTATTCAGAAAGTTACATCTTGGGCTCCTGATTATAATGGTGATAAAGACGAATTAGGAATCAATCAGTATGATTTTTTCCTCAAAACTATGCAAAACGCTTATGCAATATCAGATATAGATGGTGATGGCCATCCTGATCGGTTAATTCCCTCGGGAATTGTTTGGATGCAAGGAGAAAGCGATGCCCTTCACACTAATGAAATAGCATTGCAATATTATAAGAATCTTAAGCAGTTAATGGACCTTATTCGTGCGGCATTACACAATGATGATTTACCTGTTGTTATTGGGAAAATATCGGATTCAGGAATGAATGAGGAGGGGAAAATGTGGCAATTTGGTGAGTTAATTCAATATGCACAAGAAAAATATGCAAGAATAGATAGAAAAGCATCAATTGTTAGAGATACCAAAGATTATGGTTATTCAGATGGAGCACATTACAACAGTTCAGGATATATAAGTTTAGGAGAGTCATTTGCTAACCTTATTTATGAGTTAAATAAAGAATAAGAAAAGGCTGTATTGTGCAGTAGCTATCAAATAAATTTAATTAAAACTAAAATAAATGAAATCTAAAACATCCAAATACCTATTAGGAATAAGTTTTGTGTCAACCATTGGAGGTTTTCTTTTTGGGTATGATACTGCCATTATTTCTGGGTGCAATACTTTTCTAGAACAACAATTTCAATTAACACCATCTATGCTAGGATGGGTCGTTTCTTCGGCACTACTGGGAACCATTTTTGGATGTATTGTTTCCAGTATGATTACCGATCGTTTTGGTAGAAAAAAAGCACTGATTTTGGCAGCTATCTGTTTAACAATTTCAGCTATTGGTTCTATGTTACCACCTCAATTTTTAGGCGATTTAGAAAAAGCCATGTGGTTTACTTCAGATACAAGTTCAGCATTTAGCTTTTTAATTGTTGTTCGTATTATTGGTGGTATTGGTGTTGGGATTACTTCGGTGGTAGCACCTATTTATATTTCAGAATTATCATTACCACAAAATAGAGGAAAAATGGTATCGCTATATCAATTTTCCATAACCTTGGGGATTCTTTTAGCTTTTTTAATTGATTGGATTGTATTAAACCAAGCAGGCAGCGCAGCAGGTGTTATATCTAGTGAGCCTTCAGGTTTTTTTAATTGGTTGTTTGTAGATGAATTGTGGCGAGGTATGTTTGGTACAGAAATACCTATTGCCCTTTTATTTCTACTATTACTTTTTATAGTACCAGAAACTCCAAGATGGTTAGTTTCTAAAGGCAGATATGATGAAGCTATGGAAATTATGATAAAAATTGATGGAAAGGAGCATGCCGAATCACAGATGGAAGAAATAAAAGAAATGGTTGAAGCGGAATCAGGAGGTGTAAAAGAATTGTTACAGCCCTTTTTAAGAATCCCGCTTTGGATAGGAATATTACTGCCTATGTTTGCCCACTTAAGTGGTATAGCTGCCATAATGTATTTTGCTCCAAACATTATCAATGAATCTGTTCAAAGTGTAGAGAGCGCATTCTTAGGGGCCGTTTTAGTAGGTGTCATAAACTGTGCATTCACTTTTGTAGCTATTATGAATATTGAAAAATTTGGTAGAAGAAAGCTGTTATTAATAGGTGTTATAGGAGCATTTATCTCTTTGTCCGGAGTAGGTGTTTTATTTGCCATAGGTTCTAAATTTGTTATTATACCATTATTAATGTACGTGGCAAGTTTTGCTTTTTCATTTGGACCTATTGTTTGGGTTATTATCAGCGAAATTTTCCCCACTCGTATTCGTGGATTGGCTGTATCGTTAGGAAGTTTTTCTCTAATGGTAACAGGTTTTGTAATAACCCTTACCAACCCTATTTTAATAAAAACAGTAATGCCGTCAGGAACATTCTTCATATATGCAGCATTAACATTACCGGCAATTTGGTTTATTTGGAAATTTGTTCCAGAAACCAAAGGAAAGACATTGGAAGAGATTGAAAAATTTTGGAGAATAAAAGATAAGTAATCCATTCACAACGAAACTATAAATAGAGATGCAAAATATTGATTTAACAGGAAAAAGGGCTTTAGTAACAGGAGGTAGTCAAGGTATTGGAGCAGGGATTTGTAGAAAATTAGCAGCCAATGGGGCCGATGTCTTTATTAATTATTATAGTAATAAAGAAAAGGCAGAGTTGTTAGTTTCTGAAATAAAGGAAAAATATGGCGTAAATGCCTGGGCAGTATATGCAAATATAGCTAAGAGTAAAGATGTAGCAGCTATGTTTTCTTTTGTAGACGATAAAGGGGAAGGTATCGATATTTTAGTTAATAATGCAGGAATGGAAACCATAAATCATGTATTAGAGATGACTGAAGAAGAATGGGATAGAGTATTGAGTATAAACTTAAAAGGACCATGGCTATGTGCGCAACAAGCTGGTTTAAGAATGGAGAAAACAGGTAACGGTGTTATTATTAATATTTCGTCTATTCATGACGTAGTTCCAAGAAAAGGATTGGCTCATTACTGTTCGTCTAAGGCAGGTTTAAAAATGCTTTCAAAGTGTATGTCTCTGGAACTTGTAGACAAAAATATAAGAGTAGTGTCTGTTTCTCCAGGAGCTATTTATACAGAAATGAATCGAGAAGAAATTAAAAAATTTGGTATAGAAAAATTTGAAAAATGGATTCCATCAGGAAACATAGGAGAGGTGGAAGATGTTGCAAATGCAGTTGTGTTTTTGGCTAGTGATATGGCATCTTATATTCATGGTGCAGATTTATATATTGATGGAGGTTATATGAACAATACCATTCAGTATGATCCGAGACCACCTAGAGTTAAAAAGTAAACTCTACATAGGATGATATTTTATACGGGAAGTTATACTCAAGAAGGAGCTCCGGCTAATATCCCTAAAGGAGAAGGAATTGGCTGTTTTAAACTAAATCAGGAAACAGGTGTTATAAAATCACTTCATTATACTAAACAGCGAAACCCAAGCTATTTGGTGATTTCTAAGGATAAGAAATATTTATATGCAGTAGAAGAAATGCTTGAAAGTTTAAAGCCTAGAATCTTTTCTTATAAAATCGAGAATCAGGGCTTACTTAAACCTATCAACTCACAAGAATTGGTAGGAGATTATGCTTGTCACTTAGCAATTATTCAAGATCAATTAGTTGTAGCTAATTATGTGTCAGGAAACGCATTGTCATTTCAAATTTTAGAAGATGGGAGTTTGGCTCCATGTAATCAGTTTATTAAACATGTTGGCACAGGTCCTAATAAGGAACGGCAGGAATCAGCACATGTACATATGGTATACCCTTTTAAAAAAGACCATATGTTTTTGGTCGATTTAGGTCTTGACAAAGCCAAAGTTTATCAGTTGATTGCTAATACTAAAAGTTGGAAAATGGCACTTGGATTAGATCTAAATATTGAACCTGGTTCGGGTGCTAGACATATGGTGTTAGACAAAACTCAAAATTATGCATTTATTTTAAGTGAATTAACGGGAGCCGTTTTTGTTTTAAAAAATGAAGGAAAAAAATTTAAGCAAATACAAAAGATTTTATCAGTACCTCAAAACTGTAAAGAAGACTTTGGAGCAGCAGCAATAAGGCTTCATCCTTCTGGACAATTTCTATATACATCAGCTCGTGGTTCAAATACCATTACGATTTTTAAGATTAATGAAAAAAATAAAATGCTTTCGCTTGTAGCTTATCAAGCTACAGAAGGAAAGACGCCTCGCGATTTTAATATAGATCCAACAGGAGAATGGTTAATAGCCGCAAATCAAGATTCAGGTACGTTAGTGGTTTTTAAAATGAATAAAGAAACAGGTCTGTTAACTAAAAAATATAAAAAAACAGTTGAAACACCTGTCAATATAACTTGGCTTTGCTAAGATAATTTGTGAAATGCAATAAAGATATAGTTGAAAATAAAATGAAATAAAATGAAATTAGGATTTGGATTATATAAACATATGCTCAATACCGAGCATTACAATTTTGCCAAACAATGTGGTGCTACCCATTTGGTTATTCATCTGGTAGATTATTTTGGGCATAACAAAGATAACGCAGATCAACCAATTGGAGGTGCTGATGGTTGGGGTAGAGCAGGTAATGCAAATGAAATATGGAGTTTAGAAGAATTAAAAGCTATAAAAAAAGAGATAAACGATCATGGTTTAGAATTAGAAGCCATAGAGAATTTTGATCCAGCACATTGGCACGATATTCTTCTTGACGGCCCAAAAAAGAAAGTTCAAATTAAAAACCTAAAACAATTAATTCGTAATGTAGGAAAAGCAGGTATCCCAACATTCGGATATAATTTTTCGTTAGCAGGTGTATCTTCAAGGGATGTAGAACCATATGCAAGAGGAGGAGCTATATCTGTAGGAATGAATGGAAGTGTAGATGATAGACCAATACCTAATGGAATGGTATGGAACATGATATATGATGAGAATGCACCAGAAGGGACATTGCCTCGAATTAGTCATGAAGAGCTATGGCAGCGACTGCAGTATTTCCTCAATGAAATTATTCCAGTAGCAGAAGAAGCTGGCGTTAAAATGGCAGCACATCCAGACGATCCGCCAATGCCATATGTGAGAGATACGCCACGATTGGTATATCAGCCTAACTTGTATCAGAAATTGATTGATATAAAACCAAGCACATCAAATAATCTTGAATTTTGTTTAGGGTCTATTGCAGAAATGACAGAAGGAGATGTTTACGAAGCTACTGATACATATAGTAAGCAAGATAAAATTTCTTATATCCATTTTAGAAATGTGATTGGGAAAGTACCTGATTATAAAGAAGTTTTTGTAGACGAAGGTGATATAGATATGGTTAAAATATTAAGGATTTTAAAGAAGAATAATTTTGATGGGGTATTAATCCCAGATCATACGCCTCAAATGACATGTGATGCTCCTTGGTATGCTGGGATGGCCTATGCTATGGGCTATATGAAATCGGCTATGATGTTAGTAGAAAAGGAGTGAATTATAGAAATATAAATAAAGGATAATGATGCTGAGATTAAGGTATAATATACTGATTGTTATGTGTTTAATGGTTGTGTTTAATTTAAAAGCACAAGAAACTTTTAATTGTGATGCCGAGACTTATAAATTGTTGAAAGATTTATCAGACTCTAAATTAGCAAAAGGAAATATTCTTTTATTTACAACTACTCATGAGGATATTGCCTGGCTTAATTCACCTGAATTTTGTAAGATAGATAGAGATAAATTATGGTTAACACCTTATATAGATAGATTAAAGTCAGATCCTGATTTTAAAATGGATATTGAGCAATCATCTATTGTGATGGAATATTTACATCGACACCCCGAGGAAAAAGAGAATTTTATCAATTTTATTAAAGAAGGACGTATTTGTATTGGAGGAGCCTACGTACAAACCTATGAAGGTATGTATTCGGGCGAGTCACTGGCTAGGCAGTTTTATCTTGGTAGAAAGTGGATGAAAGATAATTTAGAAGGGTACAAGACTAATGCATATTTTAACAATGATGTTCCTGCTAGAACGATGCAAATGCCACAATTAGCTTTTAAGGCTGGAATAGACAATTTTATTTTTGCTAGACATATAAAAGGTTTTTTTTATTGGGAAGCTCCTGATGGCTCAAAAGTGAGTTGTTACAGCCCTGGTGACCATTATATGGACTTTTACAATTTATTGGCTAAAAATGATAATGGAGCTGTAAAAAAAATGGCAACAGATGCTGTAGACTGGTATACATTATATAATAATAAAACTACGAATAATACTGTAATGCCTGCCATGTTAAATTATGAATTTATTTGGGATCAAAAACCAGTAGAAAATTGTGGACCTTTTATTAATAAATGGAATAAAATAAACTATATAGAAGTTGATGGTAAAAAACGCATCAAAGTTGATTTACCTAAATTTAGATATGCCACTGCAGATGAGTTTTTTGAAAGAGCAAAAGCAACCACTGCTATAAAAAAGACGATTAAAGGAGAGCGTCCTAATACATGGGTATATATTCATGGAGCATCACATCAAAAAGCGTTAAAAGCAAGTCGAGAAGGTGATATCTTGATGACTCAGGCTGAAAAATTTGCTACAGCCAATGCTCTTGTAGATGGCTCTTTTACAAAGTACCCAGAACGTGAATTAAAAAAAGCATGGGAGGCTAAAATATATCCAGATCATGGATGGGGAGGTAAAAGAGGTCAAATAACAGATGATCTATTCTTGCAAAAGTTTCTTTTTGCACATCAAAAGGGAACTGCCATTTTAAACCAATCAATAAAAGGTATCGCAGGAAAGATTAATTTTAAAAAGAAAAAGGGAACCCCCATTGTTGTTTTCAATAGCTTAAGTTGGGAAAGAACAGATCCTGTAAATTTTGAAATAAATTTTGATCCAAATGAAGCAAAAGGTATTTCTCTTTATACAGAGAAAGAAGTTTTATTACCAATACAATTATCCAATTTAGAATATTATTCTAATGGTTTTTTAAAATCTGCAAAGGTCCATTTTATAGCTGAAAGTGTTCCGTCAATTGGGTATAAAACGTTTTACCTTAAACCTGGTTCTACCAAAAGCGTTGATTTAAACGTCGTAACCAATCATACTTTCGAAAATAAGTTTTATAAGGTGAAACTGGGTAACGGAGGATTGGAAAGCATTTTTGATAAAGCATTAGGAAAAGAATTAATAAACACGAATAGTTTTAAGGCCGGAGAAATTTTTGCGATGCACTCGGAAGGTAATGGTGCTGGCGAATTTTCAGAGGTGCAACAACCAGATTTAAGTTTTTTTGATAGACTAGCAACAGGAATTTCAGATTGGGAAATTGATGAGCAAGGAGCCGTTTACACCTCATACAAAATGAGGCAAAAAATGAAGGAAGCAGTTATTGAAATGAAAATAACATTTTACAACACAACTAAAAAAATTGATTTTAATATTGATGTTTTAAACTGGGAAGGAGTACTTTTTAGAGAATTTAGGATGGCAATGCCTTTAAATATGAATAACGGCGACGTGACCTATGAGGTTCCGTTTGGAGCTGTGACAGTTGGTAAAGATGAGTTGAAAGGAAATGCAGGCAAGCATTACAGCACTCTTGTAAAAGATCTTCACCCAAGAGCTATGGAAAACTGGCTATCTGCTAGTAACGATGATTATGGAGTTACATTAAGTTCTAGTGTAGTTACTACTGATTGGATTGATCCAACAAATAACAAAAATAATCAGATAATTTTGCAGCCTATATTGTTAGCTTCAAGAAAAAGTTGTCATCATGAAGGTAATGAGTATTTACAAACTGGAGACCATCATTTTTCATTTAGTTTAACATCTCATAAAGCTGGTTGGAAAAACGGACAACGTTTCGGAAAACAGGCAAATGAAAGATTACAAGTAGTGCTAGATCCACAATCTTATCGTGAAACTATATTGCCTGAGAGTCTTAGCTTTTTTGGAACAGATAAAGATAATTTGATTATTTCAACGGTTAAAAAAGCAGAAGACGATCATAGTACTATGATAAGATTATACGATACCGACGGCATTGATACATCGGCTTCTATTTCAATATTTAAACCTATAAGAAAAGCACAATTAACGACTTTGATTGAAGAACCAATCAAAGATTTAAAAATAAAGAAACAACAAGTACAATTAAAAGTAGGTCACAATGCTATTGAGACTCTTAAAGTTCAATAATGTGAGTTACTGAAATGCAAGTATGAAAAGAATAAAATTTATAAAAGCTACTGGACTTTCTGGAGTTGCGTTTATGGGATTGTTCCATTATTGTCATGCTCAGACTGTGGGCTAAAAATTAAAAATAATAAAAAATGAATAATAAAATATCAATACTTACTCTAGGTATATGTGCTTTGATGCTTAATATATCATGCAATTTTAATAAAACCGAAAAAATAAAGGGTGAAACGAATGTAGCGGTTGATGATTCTGGTGAACTTGAAAACAAGATTACAAATAACCTTACAGGTAATGTGTCTACTGATTTTTTTAACATGCCTGAAGATAAGCGTTTAACAACAATTATAAACGATAGTATTACCTGTGTTACACAACCTTATTTTAAATATCATGAAAATGGTAAGGCAGGTAGAGAAATAAAATTGGTTTTTAAGGAGAACACATATACAGGTAAATTGAAGGTTGCCTTAACATCGAAAAAAAATAAGAAGAGGTATGTTTTAGATTTAGTAAAAGAGGTTGACGAATATTCATTATTACTTGAAGAAGGGCTGTCAGTAAATCAAGATGATGTTATTGATATTTCGATAAAAATAGGAGATACATCAATTTCAAAAAAAATAACAGTCCCTAAAAAAAGGCTGTGGACGGTTTATTTATATCCCCATTCACATATAGATATTGGATATACCAATACTCAAAAGAATTGTGAAATAATCCATACTCGTAATTTGGTTAATGGTATTAAGTTAGGGGAAAAAACAGCAAACTACCCTAAAGGATCACAATATTTATGGAACCCTGAAGGTCTTTGGCCTGTTGAAAGGTATTTAAATAAAGCTTCAGAAGAAGAAAAGAAAATGATAATTGAAGGTGTTCAAAAAGGATACCTCCGCTTAGATGCAGGCTATGCAAATATAATGACAAGCGATACTAACGGAGAGGAGCTTATTGAATATCTAAAATTTGGCAAAAAATATGAAAAACTAACAGGAAAGCCTATTGAGACGTTGGTACAAGTGGATGTTCCCGGAATGACTTGGGGTGTGGTTCCCGTGGCGTCAAAAATGGGGATTAAATACTGTCTTTCGTTTAATAATGGTTATGATAGAGTTGGACGTTCTACATTACATAGTTTTAAACCCTTTTGGTGGTCTGATGTCACAGGGAAAAATAAAATGCTCTTTTTACAAGCTGGGAGTTATAATCCCGGAGCCTTAATTAAAGGGCATAAATTCTGGCCTAAAATGGCAGGTCAAACAGACCCATCAAAACTATTGCAAATTGTAAAAACAGAAAATCCTCGGGAGAATTTTGTAGAACCATATATAAATAAAATCCTTCCACAATTAGAAGCATCTGATTATTACCCATATGATATTTTTGTAATGTCTTGGGCCATGGCGGATAACACGCCTATAGATGCCGATTTACCTGATGCAGTTAAGAGTTGGAATGAAGAATATGCATACCCCAAATTAGTGATTGCAGGAGCAACGGATATTTTAAAAACGTTTGAAAGAAAGTATGGAGATGATCTACCTGAATTAAAAGGGGATTTTACAGAACATTGGACAGACGGTCTAGGAACAGCTGCAAGGCAAACCGCTATAAATAGAGAAACAAAAGAACGCTTGCTTCAGGCAGAAACCTTGTGGACCATGTTAAAACCAACAATCCCTGTTAATAGAGAAAAATTTGATGAAGCATGGAGAAATGTTATTCTAGGGACAGAACATACCTGGTGTTATATGGTACCAGATCAGCAGCCACTTTCAGGTGAAATCTTAGATGTGAAATTTGATCATTTTGAAAAGTCTAAAAAATTCAGTCAAGAATTATTATTGGAGGCCTTAGATGCAGTAGCAAAAAAAGATAGTGAAGTTTTTGGGGTATTTAATACACTATCATGGAATCGTTCTGGTGTCGTAAAGGTCCCTGCTGGACAAAGTAAAAATTATAATAGTGTTTTAAACGAAAAAGGTGTTTTTGTGGAATCACAAAAACTTTCAACAGGAGAGCTATTGTTTTATGTAAAAAATATTCCTGCTTACGGTACAAAAAAGTATCGTTTGACTCGTACAGATAAAAAAGCAAGTGAAATCCTAGCGAAAGAGAACGTTTTAGATAATGGTATAGTAAAAGTTACTATTGATAATGAAACAGGGGATATATCTAGTATCGTTAGAGATGGTGAAGAGTTTGTAAAACAAGGAAGCGGATTTTCGGTTAACAATTATAAATACTTAAAAGGAAACGATAGTCCAGATAAAGCTTTTGGAACAAGTAATAGCGCATACTCTATTAAAGAAAATGGACCGTTAGTGGCTACAATAGTTGTAGAATCTGATGCAGAAGGAGCAAATAAATTAATTAGAGAGGTTACTGTAATTAAGAATGAACCCTATATTGAAATCAATAATATTGTTGATAAGATAGATATAAAGGATAAAGAAGGTGTTCATTTTGGTTTTGCTTTCAATATGAAAAACCCAAAAATGGTAGCCGATATTCCATGGGGAAAAATAGAAATAGATAAAGAACAACTTTTAGGAGCTAATAGAAACTGGATTACTGTTAGGCGTTGGGTAGATATTTCTGAAGGAACTAAAAGTGTGGCTTGGACTTCCTTGGATGTGCCTGTATTTGAGGTTGGTGACATTAGAGCTAATATTATTGGATCTGCTTCCGAATCTAAGGAGTGGGTGCCAAAACTAGAGCCGAATGGTATAATCTATTCTTGGGCGATGAATAATCATTGGCATACCAATTTTCAATTAAGTCAAAAAGGTAGACATAGTTTTAAATATGCTATCCTTCCTTATAATACTGAAAGTAATATTGCTTTGGCTAACCATTTTGGAAATGAGCAGTTTCAACCGCTAGTTGTATCAGCCATTGAAAAAGGGGTAGATGAGACATCATTATTAGAAATTATAGGTAATCCTTTAGTGTTTTCTACTGTTTTCAAAACAAGTGAAGATGGTAAATCTGCATTAATACGATTACGTTCTTTATCTGATAGAGATGAATTGGTTGACTTAGATTGGAAAAGTAAAAAACCATCAGGTGTGTACAGTTACAATATGAGAAACGGTAATCAAGGAGAACATCTGAAGGGCAAAATAACTGTACCAGCATTGGATTTTTTAACCTTAAAAGTGGTTTGGTAAATATTATGTAATAGAAGTAAGTAGTTATATAACGTTTTTAATAGAAAGCTCATAGTAGTAAGTCTTTATGAAATTGTCTACTGACCCCTGCGCTAATTAATATATACTGAAACATAAAAACAATGATACGAAGGAAAATAATTTTAATTGGATTTGTTACAATACTAAGTTTTAACATTTCATGCTTGCCTCAGGCAGAAAAAAAAGAAACTAATTATGCACAATTTGTTGATCCATTTATTGGAACTCAGAATGAAGGACATTGTTTTCCTGGAGCTACAGCCCCATTGGGTATGGTACAAGTAAGCCCTGAGTCTTATACCGAGCATTATGAAGGATATGAAATGGATCATGTAACGGGCTATCAATACAACGATCCAAAGATTATCGGATTCACGCAAACGCACCTAAATGGTGTTGGATGTCCGTCAATGTCAGATATTTTATTAATGCCTTACTGTATTAAAAATATAGACCCATCATCTCGTGTTAACTTTGGATCGACTTACAATAAAAAGAACGAAAAAGCATCCCCTGGATATTATAAAGTTTATTTGGATGATAATCAGGTAAATGTAGAATTAACTGCTACTGAACATACTGCTTATCATCGCTATTTGTTTGATAATCAAGAATCAGCTAGGCTCTTAGTTGATCTTCAATATGGTGTGTCATGGGATATTAATAGTATTGCTAGCAATGTCCTTGAGGCATTTCAACAATTTGGAGATGATTACACATTAGTAGGCTACAGAAAAGGAAGTGTTTGGGCGGAAAGAGACTTATTTTATGTGATAAAGTTCAATAAGAGAATCGTAAAAAAACAAAGCCTAATAGCACCTGGAAATAAGGATGAGAAAGCGCCACGTTACATCATTGAATTTGATATGGATGATAGCAAAACTTTGGAGGTTCAGATTGGAGTTTCAACAGTTGGGATTAAGGAAGCTAAAGATAACTTAGAATCTGAAATAAATTCATGGGATAGCTTTGATCAAATTCGTACACAAACCAATAAAAAATGGAATGATATTCTTAAAAAAATTGAGATTGAAGGAGACGAGGGTAAGAAAACAGCATTTTATACGTCATTGTATCATTTATATATTCAACCGAATAATATTGCTGATGTAGGCGGAAAATATCGGGATTCTGAAAATGAAGTAGAAAAAGCTTCTTGTGGAAAATATTATTCAACATTATCTTTATGGGATACCTACAGGGCAGCAAACCCAATGTACACTATTTTAAGCCCTGATTTGGTGAGTGATATGCTTACTTCAATGTTAGACAGTTATAACAATATGACTATTGATCCTCAAAACCCGAAAGAGGCAAATAAATATTTGCCACGTTGGCAATTATGGGGTAAAGAAACACATACTATGGTTGGGAACCATGCAGTTCCTGTCTTTGTAGATGCCTACCTAAAAGGGATAAAACCCTCACAATATACCGATGAACAAGCTTTTGATGCAATTTGGAGTTCTGTTACTTTACCTCACTATCGTAATCATGTTGAACTTACCGATTCTTTTGGCTATATACCGTACGATGTTCAATTATCAAGCATAGATGATGGTAGAGAAACGGTTTCGAGGCTTTTGGAGAATATTTATGATGATTATTGTGCAGGATTATTTGCAGATAAACTAGGTAAGAAAGCAGAGTCTGATTTTCTTAAAAATAGATCAAGCTATTATAAAAATGTCTATGATCCGGTAAGCGGTTTTATGAGAGGTAAAAACTCGAAAGGAGAGTTTAAAAAAGATGTAGATGTTTCTGAAGTGGTTGGTGAATGGTTGGAAGGTTCAGATTTCACGGAAGGAAATGCATACCATTATCTATTTCATGTGCAACATGATATTCCTGGTTTGTTGAAACTAATGGGAGGTAATGATGTTTTTGTTGAGAAACTAGATTCGATGTTTTATTCAAATTCTAAGCCAGAGGTTAAAACATTGGTTTGGAAAATTAATGGAACTATGGGGCAGTATTGGCATGGCAACGAACCTTGTCATCATGTTCCATACCTATATAAATATACCAATCAACCATATAAAACAGATAAAATAATAAAGACTCTTGTTGATGATTATTATCACAATAAGCCAGACGGGTTAATGGGAAATGATGATTGTGGCCAGATGTCATCTTGGTATATGTTTTCTTCATTAGGATTTTATCCAGTAAACCCTTGCGGTGGTAAATATATTTTAGGCGCTCCGCAACTTAAAAAAGCCGTTATTAATCTTCCAAATGATAAGGAGTTTAGAATTCAGGCTAAAAATTTAAGTGAAGAGAACTATATCGTCCAATCTATTACCCTGAATGGGAATTTGTTGAACAGAAATTATATTACGCACAAAGAAGTTATTAATGGAGGAGTATTATCTTTTGAAATGGGAGCAACTCCTTCAAATTGAGGAGTTCTGAAAGAAGCCATTAATTGCTAACAAAAAATATAGAATAATATTGAGACTTAGATTAATTGTAATAAAAAACGAATAGAAACAAATGAAAGAATCAGTAGTTATAATATGTGGAGGTGGACCTGCTCCAGGTATAAATACTGTGATAAGTACTTTGGCTAAAACCTTTATTAAGGATGATTATGAGGTTATTGGTGTGCATTATGGCTATCAAGGATTATTATCTGATAATCCATTATTAGAATTTTTCGATTTTCATAAAGCAGATCGTATTTTTAACAAAGGAGGTTCTACGTTAATTATGAGTAGGTTTAAACCAAAAGAGTATGATTTTAAAGTCAATTTTTTTCTAAAATATAATGTAAAACTATTGGTGACTATTGGAGGAGATGACACAGCTTCTACGGCAAATAGATTATCAAAATATCTTTTGAAACAAGGACTAAAAATGGCACATATTCATGTTCCTAAAACTATAGATAATGATTTGCCTTTACCAAACAGGAATCCTACGTTTGGGTTTCATTCAGCGAAGGACCAGGGTGTTCGCATTGGGAATACTGTTTATGAAGATGCTAGAACAAGCGATAATTGGTTTGTTGTTTCTGCAATGGGAAGGTCTGCTGGTCATTTGGCATTTGGAATATCCTCAGCATGCCATTTTCCTATGATGATTATTCCGGAAATGTTCAACAAAACAAAAATCACATTTGATAAAATAATTAATCTTATTATTTCGTCAATTATTAAAAGTAAAATAAAAGGTGTTGAATATGGTGTTGTAATGATAAGTGAAGGCGTTTTTCATCTCATGGAAGAAGAGGAAATACTAGATTCTGGGATTAATTTTACCTATGATGATCATGGACATCCAGAGCTTGGAAATGTTAGCAAGTCGCACATTTTTAATTATTTATTGCAAATAAAACTAAAGGAATTAGGATTAAAAGTAAAATCAAGACCTGTTGAAATCGGATATGAATTAAGATGCTGTAATCCAATTGCTTTTGATTTAACATTGTGTACTCTACTTGCCATTGGCGTTAAGAAATTATTTGATCAAGGGTATTCAGAATGCATCGTTAGTGCAAATTCAAATGGAGATATAACCCCATTATTTTTAAAAGATTTTGAAGACGAACAAGGAAAAGTACCTCCAAGATTAGTGGAAATCAATTCTGATATGACACAATTATTCATAAAAAATCTTTTCTATATAGAAGAAACAGATTATAAAAAAGTAAATAAATATTTAAAATACCCAGAAGAATATGATTTCAAAAAAATATTGAACTGGGTTAGATAAGAATTTAGAAACCACAAAGTTTAAAAATAAAAAGATTAAAAAACAATTAGCTTTACTTATTAAAGGAAAAGAACGCTACAATAAACCCATGCTGGAAAACCACGTAGAATGTCTATGTAAAATGATTACTAAAAGCCCTCAAAAGTTAAAAGAAGATACTTTTTGTAGATATGAAGAACTTTTTAACCATTTAAAGAGTTTAAAAATTTAAGATACAAGTGGCTCTATACGATTTTAATTAAGATAATTAGGTTTAGTGGTCTATCCCAGTTAAAATGTGACAGAGTCCTCAAATCAGAAATCTCAAAAAAATGAGACTCATTATACTTTAGAAAGGCCTATACTATTTTTCCTTAGAGTTAAATAGTTACTGGGAGTTGTACCAGTTATTAATTTGAATTGTCTGTTAAAATTGGAAAGGTTGTTATATCCGGATTCGTAGCATATAAAAGTAATACTGTATTTTTCTTCTAACAATAGTTTACAAGCATATCCGATTCTAATTTCGTTAAGGTATCTGGAAAACGGTTTATGATTTAACCTTTTAAAAGAGCGGCTAAACGCAGAAGCATTCATGTGAGCAATTTTTGCAACGCTATTTAGGTTAATTTTAGAATTGAAGTTTTTAAAAATATACTCATATACTTTGGTGAAATTTTTATTGTCCTGTAAATCATTAGTATCTACGTATCCTTTACTAGCTAATAATTCATAATCAGAATGTTTAGATAATAAATCTAAAATCTTGAGGAATTTCCACATTTTGTCAAATCCCTTTTTATTTAAAGTTTCAGCAATTAAAAGTGCAATTTTCTTATCTGTATTTAAAAATTTGATTCCGTATTTTGATCTTTCAATAAGCTTAGCTATAGAAACCATTTCAGGAGTTTTAAAAAAAACGTCACCCAAAAAATCTTCTTTAAAATGAAACACAATAGATTCCGAAATAAGCTTGGGAGATGCTTCAAAATAGACTTTGTCACTTAACCACATGTGTGGTAAATTTTTCCCAATTAGTACGATATCTCCTGTATTGAATTGCTCGATACTATCTCCAACAAACCTTGTGCCACTACCTTTTTGAGAAAACACCAATTCCAATTCCGGGTGGTAGTGCCATACTTTTAAAAAATAAGGGAAAGAATGTTTTTCTGTACTAAAAGAAGTGTATTTTAAGCTATCTCTATTTAGTAAATGTAATTTCATGGAAAATAAGTGTTGAAAAGAATACAAATTGGACCGAAAAATACAAAAAATAAACATCAAAGATAATTTATTCGCAGTAGGTGCAAAAAAAATATCATTAATAGCAAATAATTTGATGGTGTAAAGCCGTCGTTGACTCTAATTTTGTCTTATAGGTTTTTTGTGAACTTGTATAAGTGCAAAAACTAGATGAGTTCTATGATAAAAAATAAATATCGGTAATGAAATATATTGTTTGCGAAAAACCAGGGCAGTTTCTGCTAAAAGAAAAAGAACCACCAGTGAGAAAAGAAAATGAAGCTTTATTACAGATTAATAAAGTTGGTATTTGTGGAACGGATTTACATGCTTATGCTGGAAATCAGGCATTTTTTACATATCCAAGAATTTTAGGGCATGAGTTGGCTTCAGAGGTTTTGGAAATTGGAGAAAACCCAAGAGGTATTAAAACAGGAGATAAAGTAGTGGTCATGCCATATATTAGTTGTGGAGAATGTATAGCCTGTAGAAACGGGAAGAGCAATTGCTGTACAAATATATCTGTGTTGGGGGTTCACGAAGATGGCGGAATGCAAGAGCAAATAGTGGTGCCATCAAATATTTTGTTGCCTGCGAATAACCTTTCTGATAATGAGATGACAATCGTAGAGCCACTCGCAATTGGTGCACATGCGGTAAGGAGAGCAAATATAAAACAGGGAGAAACAGTGGCAGTTGTAGGCTGTGGTCCTATAGGGATTGGTATTATGAAATTAGCTCAGATTGCAGGAGCAAAAATAATTGCTATTGATACGAATGAGCGACGCTTAGCCTATGCTAAAGAAAAAATTGGTGTGGAATATATAGTAAAAGCAGGAGCCGATGCTACCAACAAAATATTAGAAATCACCAATGGCGATTTATGTACAGCAGTATTTGATGCCTCAGGAAATAAACATGCTTTAGAAGCCTGCCCGGATTATATGTCACATGGAGGGCGTTTTGTTTTAGTAGGATTGTCAAAAGGAGTATTGACCTATACACACTCAAAGATTCATGCCAAGGAAACAACTTTATTATGTAGTCGTAATGCAACTACCGATGATTTTGAATATGTAATTAGTGTGTTGAACCAATTTCCTACGGAATCTTTTATTACGCATAATGTGCCATTTACCGAAATGATCGAAGATTTTGATAGTTGGTTAGATGCTAAAACAGGTGTTCTAAAAGTAACGGTTGATTTTAAATAGTAAATAAAGATTATGCCAAATTAGAGCTAGATATAAGAAGGGCTATAGAAATTATTAAGTCCGTTAAAAAATAGAAATATATGTTTAAGAGTTATGTCCAAGATAGGTTCTCAGGATAACATTATTGTTGCTATTACTGATTTAAAGGCGGACACAATTATTGAAAATGTCGAGCAACACAGATTTGTTTGAAAGAATGAACGATATTATCGATATCAATGCAGGAACTGTTATTAGCGGAGAAGATACCATTGAAAGTATGGGGAATAAAATTTTAGAACATATAATCAAAGTAGCAAGTGGTGAAGTAGTTTCAAAGGCCGTATTGCACGGACAGAATGATTTCATTCCTTGGAAACGAGGAGTGTCATTATAAAGTTAAAAAAAATAAGTATGAAGAAAAATGAATCCATTAAATAGAAATATAGCAAACGTTCCGGTTTATACTGAAAGAATTTTGCAATTTGGAGAAGGAAATTTTTTAAGAGCTTTTGCAAACTGGATAATTCATGAAATGAATAAGCATGCAGGTTTTGATGCAGGAGTTGTCGTAGTCCAACCTATAGATCATGGACTAGTAAAAATGTTAAACGAACAAGAAGGCTTATATACCTTATACCTAAACGGAATTAAAAATGGAAAAGTGATTAGCGAACATCAAATCATTGATTGTATCCAAAGGGGAATCAATCCTTATGAAAACTATGCGGACTATTTGGCGAACGCAGAAAATCCGGATTTACGCTTTGTAATTTCAAATACCACAGAAGCAGGAATCTCATACAATGCTAGTGATAAATTAGACGACGCACCCCAAACAAGTTTTCCAGGAAAATTAACCGCTTTGTTGTACAAAAGATTCCAAATTTTTTTTGGTGCTTCAGATAAAGGATTGATTATTATTCCTTGTGAGCTCATCGACAAAAATGGAGACAATTTAAAACGAATTATTTTGCAATACGCTGCAGATTGGAATTTAGGAGAAGCTTTTGTTGAGTGGGTTCATAAAGACAATATCTTTTGTAATGCCTTAGTCGATAGAATTGTACCCGGGTATCCAAGAGACAAAATGGATACTATAACAAAAGAATTAGGATACAAAGACAGTTTGGTGGTAGAAGGCGAACAGTTTCATTTATGGGTCATTGAAGGACCAGAGTCTTTAAAAGAGGAAATTCCAGCAAAAACTTGTGGGTTGAATGTTGTTTTTACAAACAATATGGAACCGTACAGAACGAGAAAAGTACGTATACTAAATGGTGCACATACGACATTAGTACCAGTAGGATATTTATATGGTATTGATACAGTGCGTGAGTCTATAGAAAATGATATAGTTGGAGCATATCTAAGGAATATAATTTTTAATGAAATTTGTCCGACTTTGGATTTATCAGAATCCGAATTGAATCAATTTGGCAACGATGTGTTAGATCGATTTAAAAATCCTTACTTAGAACATGCCTTGATGAGCATTTCATTAAACTCAACATCAAAATATAAAACAAGAGTATTACCTTCTGTTTTAGAGTTTATTAAGAGAAAAAACAACTTGCCCCAAGGCCTCTTGTTTTCACTGGCATCTTTGATTCTTTTCTATAAAGGGGAAAGAAATGGAGAAGCCATTGCATTGAAAGATGATCAAACTGTTTTAGACTTCTTTGAGAAACAGTGGGCTACAGAATCCATTGAAGATATTGTAAAAAATACGCTTTCAAACACTAATTTTTGGGAAATTGATTTGACACGGTTTGAAGGATTTCAAAATGCAGTAACAAACCATTTGCAAACCATTGTAAGTAAAGGAATGAAAGCAGCTTTAGTGAATCTTGAAAAAAACCAATAAAAATTATATAACTGCATAACACTATTAATCGTTTGACTATTAGTGTTTTTTTGATTAGATGAAAACACATGGAACTATAAGACAATTGATTATTGGTGTCTAAACCGGGAATGGATTAGTACTTTTCTCTTCGTTGTGAGTATTGCCATTATAGCTATTGTGAGTGTGACGCCCCAAGATTCTTCGAAAACGGTAGATCATGTTTTAATATACGATTGCAAAAAAATCAAGGCAAAGTATTTTTATAAAAAATGAATTCTGGCTTGTAATAGTATTAGGTACAGCAATAAATACATTTTAGAAAACTTTCATTTATTGGTTTAAAACGCAATTTCTATAAAGCTTTTCCTTAATTATATATACTTTAAATCATGCAATTTAAGTGTTTTTAATAATCAACGTAAAGGCTGAGTAAAGGTATTTTCTTATTGATTATGACAAAATTTTATCATTTTTATATAGACTAAAAAATAAAGAATGATCATTAATGGATAATAAAACGACAAGTGGATAAGGCGTATTTAAAAAAGTATAGGCTATCCATACATCTTATTTTTATTTGCTTGTTAGTATGTAATTGTATTGAACAAGGTGACAATCTGTTGGTCAAGAAATGGTCAAAAGAAAAAGCATGGGAATGGTATAACAAATATGATTGGTTAGTTGGTACAAATTTTATTCCCAGTACCGCGGTAAATCAATTAGAATTTTGGCAAGAAGAGACTTTTGACATAGAAACACTCGATAAAGAATTGGCATGGTCAGCTGAGTTAGGCATGAATTTGCATCATGTGTATTTGCATGATTTATTATGGAAACAAGATTCCATTGGGTTTTTAAATAGGATAGAAAATTATCTGACGTTATCAGATAAATATCATATAAAAACGATGTTTGTTTTATTGGATAATACATGGTATCCAATTCCTAAGTTAGGTAAGCAATTAGATCCAATTCCCCATAAGCACAATTCAAGATGGGTGCAATCTCCTGGAGCTGAAATTTTAAGTGATAGTAATCGACATGACGAATTAGAAGGGTATGTAAAAGGTGTTATTAGTCACTTTTCTAATGATGATAGAGTCATTTGTTGGGATTTATATCAGGAACCAGACTTCATGTCTTGGCAGAAAGATAGAATAGAGCTAGAGGCTGAAAATAAGTCTATACACTCGTTGGCCTTGTTAAAAAAGGTTTTTGCATGGGCAAGATCTGTTAACCCTTCTCAACCCCTAACAGTTGGAATATCAAATGATAGCTTTGAGCATTTAGATGTCCCCGAAGACCTTTCTCCAATAGCGAGATATGTCATTGAACATTCTGATGTGATTTCGTTTCATACTTATGAAGGGGATATGGAGGTGGTGAAGCAAAAAATAACAGAATTAAAAAAATATAAACGCCCTTTGCTTTGTACAGAGTATATGGCTAGAACGGAAGGTAATACGTTTGAAAATATGTTGCCAATATTAAAACATGAAAATGTAG
This sequence comes from Flavivirga spongiicola, assembly GCF_030540825.1. Lineage (NCBI taxonomy): Bacteria > Pseudomonadati > Bacteroidota > Flavobacteriia > Flavobacteriales > Flavobacteriaceae > Flavivirga > Flavivirga spongiicola. The sequence continues at coordinate 845,542 of NZ_JAUOEO010000001.1, read as the reverse complement.
CTGCAATAAACTGGGGACTTGTAGCGGGAAAAACAAATACGAATTACCCTTGGTCAAGTTGGGACGAATATTTAATGTCCAGTCCCAAGATATGGCAGCATGATATTTTGAGACAAGATGGAACACCGTTTTCAAAATCTGAAGTTGAATTTATTTTAAAAACAATAGGAATAAAGAAGACTATTGATAGATAAGTAATGCTTTAAGGGGTTAAGGAGTAGTATTATATGAAACAATTTATGATATGTCTCGTACTATTATTTAACCACTCTAAACTCGATATATTTTCTTTGGGTAATAAATATGTTTTTATAAATCAAAGCTTTTCATGATCATTTGATGGAAATCGGAAATTCTAAATATTATATTTTCATAGTATAAATGGGTAATCACAAAGCTATGAAAATGGTCTAGCCAAAAGGGAGTCTTCAAGGATGAGCTTTATCTCTCCAAACCTTTGTTAAAGTGACCTAATTAAAAATATAATCAAATCAAACAATTAAGTAGGATTTTGCTTATGCTTGTGATATTTGTCGCCAAATCAAGGTGTCTAAATCATCAATGTAAGTTAATATATAGCCCAAATCTATGATTTTGAGTGAGACAAAAGAATAGGTGTGGTTCGGTGTTTTTAAGCTTATATAATTGATTTATAGTTGTTAATAAGTTTTATATCTCGTAAGCTTGAATTGATGGCTAGCTGTTCTATAAGGTAGATGTAAAGGTGTTGTAAAGGTTGTGTAAAGGTGGTTTTTTGCTTATAATAACAGGTTTTATTTATTTTCGTATTGACTAATATAAACTGAACAAATTTTATTAATTAAAACTAAATTTATGAAACAAAGAGACTTTAGAGGTCGTTTTCTGTTCTTTACTTTTTTTATCTTTTCATTTGGGTGTCTACTTGCTCAACAGATAAGTGTTAATGGTGTTGTAACAGATGCTAACGGCGGTTTAATGATTGGTGTTAATGTATTGGAAAAAGGAACATCAAATGGAACTGTTACTGATTTTGATGGTAAATACTCGCTATCGGTAAATCAAGGAAGTACCATAGAATATCGTTACATAGGGTATGAAACTAAAGAAGTTATTGTAAGTGGTCAAACAGAGATCAATGTTGTACTTGTTGAAGACATAGAATCTTTGTCTCAAGTTGTTGTAGTTGGGTATACTACCCAGAATAGGAAAGATATTACTGGAGCTATTTCTTCGGTTAATGTATCTGACCTTGAAAAATTACCAGGAGGTAACGTTGCTAATTTATTACAAGGGCAAGTTGCTGGGGTGGTTTCTACTCCGGGATCTGGAGCACCAGGTAGTGCACCGGTTATTAGAGTTAGAGGTTTAGGAACTATTGGAAGTAATAATCCACTTTTTGTAATTGATGGGATTCCTGGTGATATAAGTTCTATTAACCCTGCTGACATTGCATCTATAAATGTGCTTAAAGATGCTTCTGCGGCCACTATTTATGGATCTAGAGCTTCTAACGGAGTTATTATAGTAACCACTAAAAGAGGTAAAGTAGGTGATTTAAAAGTATCTTTCAATTCCTATATTGGGGTAAGAAGTATTCGGGAAAAAATGGGCGTTTTAAATACGGCCCAGAACAATGCAGTTAGTAATGCGGCACATGCTAATGATGACCCGCCACAATCACCTTTAGCTTATACCTCTTTAACAGATGTGGCTGATACGGATTGGCAAGATGAAATGTTTCAAAACGGATTTGAACAAAAATACGATTTAGCTATTTCTGGAGGAACTGATAAAGCTAGGTACAATATGTCTTTAGGGTATTTTGATAGTGAAGGAGCCATTATTGAATCGGATTTTACAAGATATAATTTTAGAGTAAATACCGATTTTAATCTTGGTGAAAGAGTAAGAATTGGGCAAACAATGTCTTATGCCCGGTCTGAGCGTAGCCTGTTAGGTGAAGATGAATCCGGAAATAGAGGGAATTCAGGATTTTCACCAATTTTAGGTATTCTTCAATCGCTACCTCATAACGCTGTATATGATGCTTCAACAGTTGATGGTTTTGCAAATCCTGTAGTTGAATCTGGAAATATTGTTGGGCAAACAAAATTAATTACTGACCAAAGTGAGAACGATAGGGTTCAGGGAAATGTATTTCTCGAAGTAGATTTAATTGAGGGATTAAAATTCCGTACCCGACTTGGAGTTAATGTTTCCAATAGTTATTTTATTACACATACTCCAACGTATCGATTTGGCCCACAAGAGGTGAACGACCAAGCTGATTTATCTGAAACAAGATCCCGTTTAACAGAAACTGTTTGGAATAATATATTAGAGTATTCAAAAACATTTAATGAGGCCCATAACTTGTCATTACTTGCTGGACTATCATATGAAAAAAGTTTATTCAGATCAACTGGCGGATCAAATAATAACTTTCCTTCTAATAATTTAGTTGCATTAAGTGCGGGAATAGGTGATTCGAACTCTTTTGGATCTAATGTAACAAGTACTTTAGAGTCCGTTTTTGGTCAACTTAATTATGATTATAAAGGGAAGTATTTAGTAAGTGCAAGTGTGCGTAATGATGGATCTTCTCGATTTGGACCTGATAATCAGGATGCATTGTTTGCTTCATTCTCTTTAGGATGGAGAATTACCGAAGAAGACTTTTTTGATAGTTCTTTTATTAGTGATCTTAAACCAAGGTTTAGTTTAGGTACATTAGGTAATCAAAACATTGGTAATTTCTTGTTCTTACCAATACTATCTAGTAATAATAATGCCATAAATTATCCGCTAGGTAGTGGAGAATCACAATTAGTAAATGTTGGAACCATTAGCCGTTCATTAGCTTCTAGGGATATTAAGTGGGAAGAGTCTAGAACAACAAATTTTGGGCTTGATTTAGGGTTGTTGAATAATAGGATAGGAGTAACATTTGATTATTTCAAAACCGAAACCACGGGTATGCTTGTTGGGGTTCCAATTCCTGCAACAACGGGTATCGTTTTTCCTCCAACTAGAAATGGAGGTACTTTAGAAAATAAAGGGTGGGAGTTAACACTAAGTTATAAAAACGCTGAGAGTGATTTTAAGTATAGCGTATTGGCGAATATAGGGGCAACTGAGAACGTAGTCACAAAATTAGGTTTTGCAGATGAGTCTTTTACAGATGGTTTTACCATCTTTGATACACACCCAACAACTAGAACAGAAGTATGGAATGAAATAGGAGGTTTCTATTTATTCAACACAGATGGTATTTTTCAGAGTCAAGCAGAAATAGATGCTCATGGGATACAACCAAATGCGGCTCCTGGAGATTTAAGATTTGTTGATACCAATGGGGATGGTGCTTTAAATGACGATGATAAAGACTATTTCGGGAGTGGGCTTCCGGATTTTGAATACGGCATGACATTTAATGCATCGTATAAGGATTTTGATTTTACGCTATTTTTACAAGGTTCTCAAGGAAATAATATATATAATGGAACTAAAGTACTTTTATATAGAAGGATGGGCGCTGCAAAAAATTTCTCATCAGATTTTTTAAATGCATGGACACCATCTAATACAAATACTACTGTTCCAAGAGTAACAGCACAAGATCCAAATCAAAATATTAGACCTTCTAACTATTTCTTAGAAGATGGATCTTATTTGCGAATTAAAAATATTCAAGTAGGTTATACGCTTGATGGTGAAAAATTAGGAATTACAAATGCTAGAGTATATGTAAGTGCTGAAAATTTAGCAACGTTTACAAAATATACAGGGTTTGATCCAGGTGTTTCTAACTATACGACCTTTGCTAGAGGCGTTGATAGAGGTTTATACCCAATTTCTAGAAATATAATATTTGGATTACAACTTAATTTTTAAAAAAAATAATTATGAAAAAACTTATATTTTTATTTAGTTTTATATTGGTCTTTACGGGGTGTAGTAACCATTTAGATCAAAAGAATGTACAGGATTTAACACAAGAATCGTTTTGGCAAAATGCAGATGATGCCAGAAAGGGAATTATAGCTTCTTACTCTGCATTACAAGCTTATAATGGTTCCAAATGGACCTTTTTTGAGCAAATGTATATTGCTGTAACGTGGAAGGCTGATGATATTTTAAATGCCCCAACCGATTATGGGAAATCTATTGCAGATTTTACTAATGGGACAGACGATGCGACCTTTACAAGTTTTTGGAAATCAAATTACGCAGGTATTTCGTATGCAAATCAAGTCATTGAAAATGTACCTAACATTCCTACAACGGCGATGTCAGATGCAGATAAAGCAGCAATTATTGCTGAAGCTAGGTTTTTAAGAGGTTTGTATCATTTTCATTTAGTAGTGGCCTTTGAGAATATTCCTTTAATTACAGAAACACCAAAATCTCCTGATGATTTCTTTGTTTCTCAAGTATCACCGGATGTCGTATGGACTCAGATTGAAGAAGATTTTAAAGCGGCTAAAGCGGCGTTGCCAAACAGCTGGGATAATAATAATTTAGGAAGAGCTACTAGCCATACAGCCACTGCTTATTTAGGAAAATTATACCTCTTCCAAGAAAAATTCACAGAAGCTATTTCAGAATTTAATACGGTGATCACTTCAGGAGCTTATGATTTATTGCCAAATTATGCAGATAATTTTAACGGACAAGGAGAAAATGGTATGGAAAGCGTTTTTGAAATACAATGGAGTGCAGACCGTTCTAATGGAAATGATGAAAGGCATCCATTCAACTTTGAAGTGACACCAGGTGCTTTAGGAGGCTGGGAACTATTTTATCCTTCAGATTGGTTGTTTACAGAAATGCAAAATGATCTTACAGATACCGCTGAGTTTAGCGATAGAGTATATGCGAGTATATTTTTCGATGATCCACTGTCTGAAATGAGTGATAGATATGAAGGTGTTAATAAAAGTTATAGCGAAGTTAAGGATGATCTTAGTCATCCGATATATTTTAAAAAATATACCGCAGACTTCGATTTAAGTTTTTATAATGGTATAAATATTCATTTAATGAGGTATGCCGATGTATTATTAATGCAAGCAGAAGCTTTAAATGAAGATAATCAAACAGGCTTAGCACTGGATTTGGTAAACGAAGTTAGACAAAGATCCAAAGCAGCGCCTCTAGTAGGTTTGAGTAAAGATGCGTTAAGAGATCAAATTCGCCATCATGAAAGACCGGTTGAGCTATCCATGGAATATACCATTAGATGGTTTGATTTGTATAGATGGTCAAAAGGAAGTAGTGCTGTACCTATAAGTGAAACTTTAGAGGATCACTCAAAGCCTTTCTTCAATAATTTTGTTGATGGAAAACACGATGTATTTCCAATTCCTTTAAGTGATATGAATATTAATGAAAACCTTGTTCAAAACCCAGGATATTAATAAAAAATTGAGTTAGTTTTTTAGTGATTGAAAAAAGAGGTGAGGCTAATTAATTGCTATTACCTCTTTTTTTAACTAAAATTTAGATACTGTATTTATGACTAGTAGGTTGCTTGTTTTGCTGTTTATTATAATTTTCTTTTGTTGTAAGGAGAACAATGAAACAATAACTTCTGTGCCTTCTAAAAAAGAAAAGCTATTTACCGTATTAAAAGCAAATGAAACGGGTATAAATTTTAAAAACACGATTCCGGAAAGCGCTGAAATGAATAGCATGACTTATGAATATTATTATAATGGAGGAGGCGTTTCGGTTGGAGATGTTAACAAAGACGGATTACCAGATTTATTTTTTACAGGGAATGTAACACATAACAAACTGTATCTAAACCTTGGAAATTTTAAATTTAAAGATATTACCAAAGAAGCTGGTATAACAGATTCGCCTAGTTGGACTACAGGAACTACCATGGTCGATATTAACAACGATGGTATTTTAGATATTTATGTTTGCAGATCAGGTAAACTTCCGGAACCTCAAAGAGCAAATCTGTTTTTTATTTCCAAAGGTTTATCATCTAATAACACACCTGTTTATAAAGAATCTGCTTCACAATTAGGATTAGCAGATACAGGTTATGGCACACAAGCTATCTTTTTAGATTTTGATAAGGATAACGATTTAGATATGTTTTTACTAAATCACAACGTCAATATTAAACCTTATTTTAATCTTGATAAAATTAGAAATACAAGAGATGCTCATGTAGGGGATAAACTTTTTCTTAATGATCATGGAAAGTTTGTCGATGTTTCAGAAAAAGCAGGAATTATTTCAAATGAATTGGGGTATGGTCTGGGTGTTTCTGCGGGTGATTTAAACCAAGATGGATGGGTGGATTTATATATTGCCAATGATTATTCCGAACACGATTTTTTATATATAAATCAGCAAGATGGTACATTTAAGGAAATGACCAAAACGTCTTTCGGACACCAATCTAATTTCTCTATGGGTACTGATATTGCAGATGTTAATAATGATGGACTCATGGATATTGCTGTATTAGATATGATTTCTGAAGACAACTACGGAAAGAAAACGAGTATGAGTAGTATGAATGAAGAACTGTTTTATACGCATATTAAGAATGGTTTTCATTACCAGTATATGCATAATACATTGCAACTTAATAGAGGAGGTCTTCATTTTAGTGAAATCGGTCAGTATTCGGGCATGTCTAATACAGATTGGAGTTGGGCACCACTTTTTTTGGATATAGATTTAGATGGGTTTCAAGATCTGTTCATTACAAATGGATTGAAACGAGATTTTAGAAATAATGACTTCAGAAATTATAAAAAAACGGTCATTGAGAAAGCCGAAAAAGAGAAAGACATTAACAAAAAAGCTTTAATTGAAAACTTAGTTAATTTGACTCCCCAAAAACAATTAGTTAATTATGTTTTTAAAGGAAAAGATGGACTAAAATTCGAAAATAAAGTATCAGAATGGGGGATTGATATTAAGTCATTTTCTAATGGGCTTGCTTATGGCGACTTTAACAATGATGGTGCTTTAGATTTGGTTGTAAACAATATTGACGAAGCACCATTTATATATAAAAACAATAGCGCGAAACAAAACCTTGGAAACTATATAAAAATAGTTTTAAAAGGGGCAGAAAAAAATGTATCGGGAATAGGAAGCCAGATAAAAATATACACAAAGGGTCAGTTTCAGACAAAAGAAATGTACACCACGCGTGGGTATCAATCATCTGTAGAGCCTATAATTCATTTTGGGCTGGGAGATATAACTAGTATAGATAGTTTAGAGGTTACTTGGTCTAATTCTAAAAAGCAAAAGCTGTATAATGTGCCTTCAAATCAAACACTTTTGGTTGAATACAAAAACGCTGCTATATATAATGATAATTTAGTTTTAAATTATAATCAGTTTTCAAACAATAAAGCGAGTGAAACAGGACTTGATTTTCTTCATAAAGAAAACAATTTTAACGATTTTTCAAGAGAGGTTTTATTGCCTCACCGCATGAGTAGGTTAGGACCGCATATGTCAGTTGGATACATTAATGATGATAAACTAGAAGATGTTTTTATAGGAGGAGCATCAGGGCAATCAGGTGCATTATTTATACAAACAAAAGAAGGAAAGTTTGTAAAGAGTTACCAACAAGCTTTAAAAAATGATAAAAAACATGAAGACATCGGAACCTTATTATTTGATGTGGATGGTGATGGAGATGAAGACCTATATGTGGTAAGTGGCGGTAATGAATTTGAAAATGAAAATAGCAGCTATTTCGATAGAATTTATATTAATAATAAAGGTGTTTTAGCCAAGTCGATAAAAATAAAAGCGTCTAACCTTAGTGGTTCTCGTATAAAAGCATATGATTTTGATAGCGATGATGACTTGGATATTATAGTAACTGGAAGGCAATACCCGGGAAAGTACCCTTTTCCGGTAACTTCTAAAATACTTCGCAACGAGCATGGGGTTTTTAAAGATGTTACCCAGGAAATTGCTCCGGAATTAGTAAACATTGGAATGATTACAGATTGTTCATGGAGTGATTATGATAATGATGGAGATAGTGATCTCGTTTTAGTTGGTGAATGGACCGAATTATTATTTTTTGAAAATAATAATGGAATTTTTAAAAGAGATTTAGCAGTAAAAGGACTGGAGTTTTCTACAGGATGGTGGCATGCTATTGAGTCTACAGATTTTGATGGTGATGGTGATATGGATTATGTTATAGGAAATAATGGTTTAAACTATAAGTACAAAGCAAGTGTTGAAGAACCATTTCAAATTTATTCCAGTGATTTTGATAATAATGGTACTGTCGATATCGTTTTGGGCTATTATGAAAATGGCGATTTATATCCTTTAAGAGGGCGTGAATGTTCATCGCAGCAAATACCAGGTATAAAAGAGAAATTCCCTTCTTATCATCAGTACGCCAGTGCCAATCTTTCAGACGTTTATGGGCAGGCAAATTTAGAAAAGGCATTAAAGTACAGTGCTAACAATTTTGCTTCGGTTTATGTAGAAAATAAGGGGAACAAGCATTTTAAAATAAAACCATTATCAGCCGAAGCGCAGTTTTCATCTGTTAATTCTATTATTGTGTTTGACTTCAATATAGATGGGAATCTAGACATTCTTTTAGGAGGAAATAATTATCAGTCAGAAGTAGAAACAACCCGGAATGATGCAAGCATGGGAACCATTTTATTAGGAAACGGAAATGGAGGATTTTCAGCTTTAAGCAATATAAGTACAGGGCTTTACCTGGACGGTGATTTAAGGGATATGAAGCTGATTTCATTGGGTAATGGCGAAAAAGGATTATTAAGCGTTTATAATGATGATAAGTTGAAATTTCATCAAATAAATTTTTAAAGTAAAGGATTATTATGAAGGATATAAATAGAGCCATGTCAAAAATGATAAATAAGTTTTTTTTATTGAGTCATAGCACTTTGATTGTAGCGCTTCTTGTGCTGTATACTTCTTGTAGTCATGAGCATGACCATTTAAAAATTAACTCTAATAAATTTATAGCTAATATTTTAGACCTTAAAGGAGTTCCAAGCACACCCCAAGATAGATCTATTTCAAGTTTTTGCGACCTTGGGGCTTGGCATGCTTTCGCATTACCTACAGATAATGCCGAATTTTATGGCGGTTTTATTGGGCCTTTTGTTATGAATAGAGAAAATGGCATATGGCTGGGAAAAAAATTCGCTCATTTATCACTTTATGATAAAAACAATAAGAAAATTAAATACACCAGTGCTGTTCTAAATCAATATCCAGGATATTTAGAACAAAAGCTATCTACAGAAATAGAAGGTTTAGAGGTTCATTTAAAATTATGGTTTCAAACAAATACATCAATTATTGTTTCAGCAAAAATTGATAATAAGTCTCAAAAAAACAACCAGGTTTATGTTGGTTGGGAGGGTGATACTTGGTTGAAAAGTGCAGGTTTTCAATGGGATAAAAACCTTAAATTATCATATTCCGATTCTGAGTCTACCCATAGTTATTTATTTGACAGAGGATTTAAGATTGATATTAACGACACAAACAAATCTTATAGTTGTAAAAGTGAAACTATTTTAAATATAGAACCAAAATCTTCACTAAATATAAATTTAAAATATACAATTCAATCAAAGCACGATGAAGATTCTGTTTTAAAACCCATTAACGATTCAATTATTAATAGTTCTTATAATAAAACATTAAGTAGATGGGCATCCTATCACAATGCATTTCCTTATAGAGGTAATCATTGGTTAGATTCCTTAAGTTTTGAGATATTAAAATCTAAATCCATACAAACTTTGGTTACAAACTGGAAAGGCGCTTCTGGTGAATTGAAATATGATGGATTATTTCCGTCTTATCTATACAAAGGGTTTCATGGGTTTTGGGCCTGGGATTCATGGAAACATGCCGTTGCACTTGCTAGGTTTGAACCAGAGCTAGCAAAGAATCAAATGCTAACGATGTTTTCTTATCAAAATGAAGAAGGTATGATTCCAGACTGTATATTTCGTGACACATTAATAGAAAAGCATAATTGGAGAGATACAAAACCACCTCTTGCTACATGGGCTGTAAACGAAATCTATGAAAAAACAAGCGATACTCTTTTTGCTTCTCTCATGTTTCCTAAATTACTCAAATATCATAATTGGTGGTATAAAAATAGAGATCATGATGGTAATAAATTGTGTGAGTATGGTTCTACCGATGGTACAAGAATTGCCGCTGCCTGGGAAAGCGGAATGGACAACGCGGTACGTTTTGACCATGCCTTAATGGTGAAAAATAATCCAACTGCTTGGTCTTTAAACCAGGAATCAGTTGATTTAAACGCATATCTTTTAGTTGAAAAAGAGTTATTAATAAAATTGGCTAAAATCACCAATAATACTTCTTCTATAGAAACATTGCAGAATGATGCTAACGAGGTTTCTGTCTTAATAAATATGGCATTTTATGATGTTAACGCGGGGTATTACTTTGATCGGCAATTAGAAGATTCAAAAACAATTGATGTCATAGGACCAGAAGGCTGGTTGCCACTTTGGGCAGGAATTGCAACATCATCAATGGCAGAATCTGTTAAAAGCAAGGTTTTAGATGAAGCTCTTTTTAACAGTAAAATTCCTTTTCCTACTTTGAATATATCTCATAAAGATTTCGATCCTGAAGACGGCTATTGGCGAGGTCCAGTATGGTTAGACCAAGCCTATTTCGGCATTGTAGGTTTGGAAAGATACGGATATACAAAGGAAGCAAATGATTTAAAATTAAAGCTTGTTAAAAATGCAGAAGGTTTATTGGAAAAAGGATATCCTATTAGAGAAAATTACCATCCAATTTCTGGCAAAGGATTAAATGCTAACCATTTTAGTTGGTCGGCAGCACATTTATTATTATTAATCGAATAAAAGTAAACGCAAATATGAATTGCAAAGTTATACTCTCACATTTCTTTTTTATATTGATACTATTTTCATGTCATGAGAATCATAATTCAATACCAGCAGATCTTTATAACCCACTTATTTTATCAAAGAATACATTGGAGCCTAGAGCGACTTTGTTTTCTTATGAAAGTGAAGCATTAGCACTTCTGGATCAAAAAGAAAATTCTAAAAGATATATGTCTTTAAATGGCACTTGGAAATTTCATTATGCCGAATCACCTAATCAAGTTGTTAATGGGATCACCGAAGCAAATTACCCATTAGATAATCTAGAAAACATTTCTGTTCCGGGCAATTGGGAAGCTCAAGGGTTTGGTATTCCATATTATTTAGACGAAGAATATCCTTTTAAGCCAAATCCGCCGTATACACCTGTAGATAACCCAGTAGGAACTTATAAACACAAATTTACATTAGCAAATAATTGGAATACAGAGGGAAGAACGATTTTGTATTTTGGATCCGTTCGATCTGCCATGTATTTATGGGTTAATGGAAAAGAGGTGGGATTTGCAAAAGGAAGTAAGGTTCCAATAGAATTCGATGTTACAGACTATCTTAATAAAGGAGAAAATGACCTTACAGTAATCGTTTATAGATGGTGTGATGGTTCATATTTAGAAGGGCAAGATACTTGGCGAATTAGTGGGATTGAAAGAAATGTTTATTTATATAATGTTCCAAAGGTTCAAATATCTGATGTTTTTGCAAAAGCATCATTAGATGAAAATTATGAAAATGGTATGTTAGATGTATCTGTTGATATAAAAAATAACCAGCATGAAAGTACGAACTTGAAATTAGAAATAAGTCTTACAGATAGTAATGAAATGACTATTTGGAATAAAATTATTGATAAGCCAAATATTTCAAAAAACGAAACTATTTCTTTTAAGGAATTCATAGAAAAACCGCTACAATGGTCTGCTGAGATTCCAAATCTGTATAAACTAATAATAAAAAGTGTTTTAGAAGAAAAAATAAACGAAGTCATAAAAATAGATGTTGGTTTTCGTAATGTTGAAATAAAAGACAAACAACTATTAGTTAATGGGAAACCTATTTACATAAAAGGGGTTAATAGGAGTGAATGGGACCCTTATTTTGGTAGATATGTCACAAAAGCATCCATGATGAAAGATATTGAACTCATGAAGCAAAACAATATTAATGCAGTTCGTACGAGTCATTATCCTAATGATGAATATTGGTATGAGTTGTGTAATAAATATGGGCTTTATGTCATTGATGAGACTAATATTGAAGCTCACGGTATGTTTTTTCATGAGGATGGTTATGAAGGTTTAACTAATAATGATGATTGGACTGATGCTTTTATGGATAGAACCTATAGAATGGTTGAACGAGACAAAAATCATCCTAGTATCATTGTTTGGTCTATGGGAAATGAAACCGGTGATGGTAATAACTTTGTATCTATTTATAATTGGATAAAGGAAAAGGATGCAACAAGGCCAGTACAATACCAGGAAGCTTTGTATGAAGATCATACCGATATAGTTGTTCCTATGTACAAAAATGTTGACTTTATTTCTGACTTTGCTCAAAAGAATGATGATAGACCATTAATTTTATGTGAATATGCTCATGCCATGGGAAATAGCCTTGGAAATCTTCAAGATTATTGGGATACTATAGAAAACTATAAAAACCTTCAAGGGGGATTCATTTGGGATTGGGTGGATCAAACATTTGCAAGAAAAAATAAAAACGGTATTCCTATTTGGGCATCTGGAGGTGACATGGGAGATCCTAGAAAAATGAATGATTCTACATTCTGCGCAAATGGCTTGCTATATGCAGATAGAACACCGTACCCTTATCTAAAGGAAGTGAAACACGTATATAGAAATATAAAAATAAAGCCTAAAAATGTTGCTCAAGGCAAATTTATGATGCATAACAATTTCTTTTTTACAAACACCGAAAATCTTAAAGTTGACTATGAGGTATTAAAAGAAGGTGTGAATATTTATGAAGGTACAGTTAAAGAAATTAATATTGCCTCTGGAGATTCCATTGATTTTACAATTCCTATATCAAATTTAAAATATGATGAGCAGTTAGACTATTGTATAAATTTTACAGTACGTCAAAAAGCTGAAAACACATTAATACCTGCTAATCATATAATTTCCAGAGACCAAATAATTTTAAGAAAAGGTGTTAAAAAATCAGTTAAAGAATCATTAGTAGGTTTAGATAAAAGTAGTATTGCAAGCAATGAAAATCAATTAACAATTAAAACGAATCAATGGCATATCGTTTTTGATAAGAAAAATGGGTATTTAATTGAAATTTCAGATGATAAAGATAATTTTCTGGAATCTCCACTTCAGCCTAATTTTTGGAGAGCACCAACAGATAATGATTTAGGCAACGGGCTGCAAAAAAGAACTGAAATTTGGAAAAAAATAACATCTAAACTTAAACTTAAAAGTATCGATCATAACTTTGTAAATAATAAATTAAGAGTTACTACAGAGCATTATTATGATACTGTTTTTGAACAAACAACAGTCTATGATATTGATTCACAGGGAAAAATAAATGTTTCTATAGAAATGGAATCTGATAAAAGTTTATCAGAAATACCAAGGATTGGTATGCGAGGAACATTTATTGGGAATCTCAATAATGTAGAATGGTATGGTCGTGGACCAGAGGAGAATTACTGGGATAGAAAAACGGCATCATTTATAGGTAAATATCATGATGAAGTTGAAAAAATGAACACAAAATATATAAGACCACAAGAAAATGGAAACAGATCAGACGTCAGTTGGTTCTTATTAAAAAACGCTGAAGGAAAAGGATTGAAATTTGAAAGTGAATTAGGTTTTAACTTTAGTGTTTTTCCTTTCTTATATGAAGAATTATCATATTATTCTCAAGAGACAAATAAACATGGTTCAGAGATTTTGTCAAGTAATATCATATCTCTAAACATAGATCATTTACAAATGGGTGTAGGGGGAGATAATACTTGGGGCGCAAAAACACATGAGAAATACACCATTCGCCCAGATAAATTTGTGTATGCTTTTGCAATTCAACCGTTTAAATCAAATGGTGATTTTTAAGCGAAATGCCTTAAAAATTCCATAAATTGTAACATGAACAAAACTGTTAAACATTATTTTTTTGCTATACTGTTTATGGCTATTTGCTTTAATAGCTGTAAAAAAGGTATTATTATAGAAAATTTGCCATCTATAATCGCTACTAAAAACCCAACGGTAAAGAAAATGCAATTTTCTTTAAACGACTCAGCCTCTGTAACCATCAAGCTTAAAAACTTGGTTTCTGATAAGGAACTAAATTTAGAGCAATTATCAAAAAAAATCAATCATGAAGTTATACTTGCAGGCCTAAAACCAGATCAGGATTATTTAATTCAAATTTTAAATGGAAAAAGAGTATTGGCACAAATCGATTCATTTCATACAGCTCCCATAGAAGAAAATATTGTAAGCCTTTATGAAAGAACTAATACGACCAACGCTTTCGATGGTTATTTGTTGACACAGAGAAGATTAGTTAGAGGGAGTGTATATATGGTTGATAATGAATCTGATTTAGTATGGTATCAAATGGTCGATGGGCAGCCTAAATTATCTCATTGGACACAAAATGATGAAGTATTGGTTTTGGTTGGAAGTGCAAAGCACAATAATAGTGCAGGAGATAAAATAGTTGCATATACTATTGATGGAAACATATCATATCAAATCGATTTAAAAAAACAAGGCCTCATTGCTCATCATGAATCGATAGACCATGAAGGAGGTATATATTCATTAGTTTATGATACCATTCCCAATATGGTAAACGGCAAGTTAGAAAAGGCTGTTTCTAGTGCTATAGTTAGATTTAATAAGAAAGGAGAAGTTGATTGGAAATGGAGCACATTTGATGTGAAAAATCCAGAAGGCATATCCATTGAAGAAATGGATGGAGATTGGGGGCACGCTAATGCATTTGCGTTTGATACCGACGGAAACATTTTGATTTCTTACCGAGATTGGAATCAAATATGGAAGGTAGATATAAAAACAGGAAAACGTATTTGGATACTTGGTGAGCATGGAGATTTTAAATTTGATGATACACCGTTTAATGGTCAACATGCCATACGTAAAAACCTTAAAGGCGACTATATGCTATTTGATAATGGTAAGAAGCATAGGCAATCAAGAATTGTTTCATATCAGTTAAATGATAGCACAGCAAGATCTATAACGGCCATTAATCTAGAAGAACATCTATACGCAGATAGAATGGGTAATGTTCAAATGCTATTAAATGGTGATTTTTTATTATGCTCTCCCAGAAGCAGGTCTATTGCAGTGATTAGCCCGGAAGGAGACATTTTATTTCATATAAATACAGGTATTCCAGATCCTTATAGGGTAACACATATACCACCTTTCTTTTCTACTAAATAATATGATAAACGAGAAGCAAACACCTATTTCCTTGTGGTCATTATTTTGGAATTTCTTCTTAATAGGGAGCTATTCTTTTGGTGGATACATGGCTCTTATATCTATGGTTAGAAAAGAATTAGTTGAAAAGAAAAAGAAACTAAATGATGAACAGATTCTTGATGGTGTGTCATTGGCATCCATATTACCAGGTCCGGTTGCAGTGAATGCTGTTGTTTATTATGGGTTTATACTTTCTGGAATAAAAGGGTCTATAGTTAGTTTTATAGGCATTTTATTGCCAACATTTTTTCTTGTAACTGGCTTTTCTATGTATTATTTTTCTACAGAAGCCCATACTAATTTAGATCTCCACATTTCTTTTGTAATACCTGTGGTGGTCGCCGTCATTGCGCATGTTGGAATTAGAATGGCTAGAAAGCAGTTCCGCTTATATAGTCAGGGGATTATTGCATTGTTGGCGTTTGTTGTAGCTGTAGTAGCACCTAACGTGTTTTTTTTAATTGGTATGATTGTTTTTGGAGGCGTAACGGGGTATTTTTTATATAAAAACCCAGAATCCGGTTCAAATAGGACTAAATTCAAACCATCTTTTTTTAATAAGTCAGAATTGAAAACCTTGATCATAGCTATTACTAGTGTCATCTTGGTGATATTATTTTTGGCATTCATATCAAATCAAACTAAAATATCATTATACCTTGTTTCAGTGTTTTCTGGTATGAGTTTAACATTATTTGGAGGTGGGTATGTTATCATTCCCATAATGGAACAGGCTATTGTTGGAGATCTGGGATGGCTTACTATAGATCAGTTTAATGCTGCTATAAGTATAAGCCAAATAACGCCAGGGCCTATCATGACAAGCGTCACTTTTATTGGTTATAAAATGGCAGGCATTCCAGGAGCAATCATAGCTACCTTAGCTATTTTTTTACCATCTTCACTTCTCATGATAATGCTTTCACACTTTCAACAAAAGATTAAGCATCTTTCGTATATAGATGCCGTGATGAAAGGAATGCGATCTGTAGTTGTGGGGCTTATTTTTAGTGGAGCTTTTGTAATAGGAGCCAGTCATTTTAGTTTAGATTTGATTCCATGGATTATATTCTTAATAGCGCTCTTGCTCTTTATGTTTACAAAAACGCACCCAGCATTAATTATTTTAGTGACCCTATTACTTAGCTTTATATGATTTATAATAATAACAATACATTTATACCAATTCAAATTATTGGTACTCAAAGATCAGGCTCTAATTTATTGCGTTTGATATTGAATCAATCACCTCTAATATCGGCGCATCATCCACCTCATATTTTAAATGTTTTTCATCCTATTTTACACAAATATGGAGATTTAAACCTAAACGATAATTTTAGCCGTTTGGTTAATGATGTATGTAGATTGGTAGAAGTGAACCCCGTAAAATGGGACTTGAACCTAAACCGCAACGAAATAATTAAATGCTGCACACAGCCAACGTTGATAGAAATATTTAAAGTGATCTATGAAATGATGGCACAAAAAGACAAAGCCATTTATTGGTGTTGTAAAAGCATGGCCAATGTTAATTATTATAGTGATATTGAAAACAATGGACTAAAGCCTTATTATATACATTTAATACGAGATGGTCGAGATGTGGCATCGTCATTCAAGAAAACTCTGGTTGGCGAAAAACACACATACCATCTTGCGGAAATTTGGAAAACCGATTTTTTAAAAGCCAAAGAAGTTTATCACAATGTGGGGAAGGATAGGTATTTACCGATAAAATACGAATCTCTTATATCGGACCCTATGAAAGTGCTTCAAGAGATAAATACTTTTTTAGATTTAAGTTTGGATAAATCTGCATTGCATTATTTTGATTCAAATGAATCCAAAAGAACAGCAGAGGCTGGGTTTATGTGGAGTAATCTCACCCAGCCTATTATGAAAAATAACACTGGGAAGTTTCTTGAAAATCTAACTAAGGAAGACATTGAAATATTTGAACGAGTTGCAGGAGATATTCTTCAAGAGAATGGATATAAACTATGTTCTACACACAATAAAAAAGAGTTTACTCAAGAAGAAATTCAAAATTTTGATGACTTAAACTTAAAATTAAAGACAGCAGCACAAAACTCTAAGCATTTAAAAGTTGATAGAGAATGTCGTGTTAAGAGAAAAGAATTGATAAACGAATTAACGACCATACTAACCCTATAAGAACTATGTTAAATTTTAAAAGAAAAATGAAATTCTCTGTTACGTTGGCCATATTCTTTTTCATTACTAGTACTTTATATAGTCAAAACCCAGAGGTTACATATAATGGATATGCAACCAAAATTAATATAAATGAATCCATAGAAGTTTCGTTTTATTCTACAACAATGTTTCGTGTACGGTATTCAAAAATCGGTAACAATGATGTTTCTAACAAGTTCACTATTCCTTTCACAATAGGACATACAAATTCATGGAATGAGATACCTGTAAGTATAAAAAAAGATGGAGATGTCTATTTCATGCATACCAAGAAATTAGAGATTGGAATAAATATAAAAACAAGGCAACTAACCGTAAACGACATGGAGTCAGGGAAAAGTATTTATCCATCAGATGGTCCCATATACGGTATGTTCAAAGATGGATATAGTTTGTTTGATAGCGCTAGTTTTTTCAATGAAAAAAATGATAATAGTAGATATTCTCATTGGTTTTATAACCCTGAGACTGAGCTTTATGATATTTACCTTGAAGAAGATGTACTTATGGATCAATACTTTATATATGGTCCCTCTTATTTAAAAATATATGAGCAATTTAATCAACTCGTCGGAGCAGAGCCCTTATTACCAAAAAAATCTTATGGATTCTTTCAAACACAGCACTTAGCATGTAAAGGTGACCAAGATCAGTTAATGGCTGTTGCTAGAGAATTGCGAAATAGAGACATTCCTGCCGATAATCTCATTTTCGATTTTGAATGGGGTGATGGTTGCATAGGAGATAAAGAAATTACCTGGGGAAGTAGCATGGATTGGTCAGAAAACTATTCAAAACCATTATCCCCTAAAGCCATGCTCGACAGTTTGAAAGCGATGCATTTTGATGTCATGCTCATTCAGCATAATGCTCCAGACTTTAAAAATAGAAATGGGCAAGGATGGACAGAGACCGTTCAACCTGAAAAATTATGGTGGAGTAAATGGAAAGAAAAGTTAGATCAAGGCGTAAAAGGCACTTGGCAAGATACCAGAAGAAATGACATAACGGATAGCCAAATATGGTTGAAGACACAGAACTATATTGGAGATAACGAGCGCGTTCTTTTTATGGGCTGCCGAAAAATGCAGGCTGTAAACCCTTGGGATTTTAGATATAGTGTTGCTCCGGTTAATAATTTAATCGGATCTAGAAGATACCCGTTTGATTGGACTGGAGATTGTTCATTTAATTGGAATGAATTGAAATGGCAAATAAAAGCGATAACCAATTCTCACGGACCATTAAAGGGCGTCTCATATATTTCATCAGATGGTGTTGGTGAAAGTTGGCAAATTCAAGCTAGATGGAATCAATTTTCTGATTTTTCTGCAATTTCTCGTTCTCACAATCCAAAACCTTGGGCTGGAAACATTGATGTGGCTAATTTTCAGAATAAAATCAAAATTGAAGGAAGAGATACTGTAATTATAAAAGACACACCCGATAATATAACACATGCCGTAGGAGGGGAAAGTAAAGGTCCAACGGCAGAGAATAGTATTCGAAAGCATAGAAAAGAACGTTATAAGTTATTACCATACATCTATTCTACAGCCTATGAGAATTATTTAACGGGGATACCTATTTGCCGTCCAATGCTAATTGCTTTCCCAGATGATTATTTATGTTATTCAGATACATGGCCATATCAGTACATGTTTGGTCCAAATATTTTGGTAGCACCAGTATATGGCGACTTTAAAACTATGGAGATTTATTTACCTCGTGAGAATGATTGGATTGACTATTGGAGTAAAGAAGTTTATAAAGGAGGAGGTGTTATAAATTACAATACTGAAGATGTTGAGAAGTTACCATTATTTATAAAAGCAGGAGCCATTATACCAAAAAGACCAGAAAGAAACTGGATTGAAGAAGAAAAACAGGAAGAAAACTTGATTTTAGATATTTATCCTTCTGATAAGTCTTTTTTTACCTTGTATGAAGACGACGGAAAAAGTATTGCTTATCAAAAAGGTGCTTACTCTGCTACTACAATTAGTCAAAACTATGGTGAAAATGAAGAGTTAATAATACATGTTGGAGAGGCAAAAGGAACGTTTAAAAACGAATTAACTCATAGAACATGGCATATTAGAGTATTGGATGTTTTAAATGAATACGATAGCGTAAACGTCAACGGAAAACAGAAAAAGTTTACGATTAGCACCAATACAAATGAAACCGATTTAATAAAAGAAGTTGTTATTAAAGAACCACGAAATAAAAGTACAACAGTTATTTTTAGTAAAACATAATTGGAGAATTTGAAAACAGTCATAAGAATATCTAATTAAAAGGCACTATGAAACGTATCTATCATTATATTTTTATACTATTGGTTATAGCGTCTTGTGCAAAATCGAAATCCCAAATATCAAGCAATAAAGAAGCAATAATAGCATCTAAAGTTGATTCGCTTTTAGGTCTAATGACTTTGGATGAAAAGATTGAACAGCTAGCAGGAATTGGTTTTGACACCAAACCTAATGAACGTCTGGGAATACCAGTACTTAAAATGACAGACGGACCAGTAGGCATTCGCTGGTCTGAGGCTACTGCACTTCCTGCTGCGGTGTCATTAGCATCCACATGGGATTTGCCTCTTTTGTATAAGGTTGGACAACTTCTGGGCAAAGAAACTAAAGCGAGAGGAAGAAATTTTTTTCTCGGCCCCTGTGTTAATATTCATCGTTTTCCCATTGGAGGAAGGAATTTTGAAAGTTTTGGAGAAGATCCATACCTAGCAGGCCAAATAGCAATCCCTTATATCCAAGGTGTACAAAGTGAAGATGTTCTCGCTTGTGTAAAACATTTTGCCTGTAACAATCAGGAATGGCAGAGAAGCCATGTGAATGCGGTAGTAGATGAACGGGCTTTACATGAAATATATTTACCGGCTTTTAAAGCTGCTGTTCAAGAAGCAGACGTTTGGACAGTCATGACTTCTTATAACAAAGTAAATGGAAAATGGACTGCTGAAAACGACTATTTACTGGACACTGTCTTAAAGAAAAAGTGGGGTTTCAAAGGTTTCGTGGTCTCAGATTGGGGAGCTGCTCATAGTACCGTAGGAGGTATGCATGCTGGCTTAGATTTAGAAATGCCGTTTGGAGCGTTTTATAATGATTCACTTATAAAAAAGGCCTTGCACAAAAAAGAGATTACAGAAGCTATTATTGATGATAAAGTAAAGCGATTATTACGTGTGCGCTTTGAAGCTAATATGTTTTCGCCTGAAGAACAACCTTCGGTAAATATATTAAAGAGCCTGGAGCATAAAAATATTGCTTATGAAGCTGCTGTTAATGGCATGGTTTTATTAAAAAATGAAAATAAAATGCTGCCCATTGATGCAAAGAAAGTAAAGAAGGTTGCTGTCATAGGGCCTAATGCAGCTTTCTCGCGTGTAGGTGGTGGCGGATCTTCTAAAGTAACCCCTTTTTATGCGATTTCTCCATTAGAAGGGTTGAAAAACAAATTAGGAGAAGATGTCGAACTTAACTACGCTTTGGGTGCTACGATAACTGACGACATTCGTATTATAGAAAACACTTATTTTGAAGAAGTTGATGGCAAAAAAGGGTTAGAGGCTTCTTACTTTGGTAATGTAAAATGTGAAGGAACCCCACATTTTATTAGAAATGATAAAGATGTCAATTTCTTATGGTACTATGATGCCCCAAGTTGGGATTTTCATGGCGCGGATGATGAGAATTACTTTTCGGTTCGTTGGAAAGGGAAATTAAAAGCACCCAAATCTGGAGTGTACAAATTTCATGTCATGCACAATGATGGTGTACGATTATCTATTAATGATAAGAAGCTTATAGATAAATGGGAAGATAACAAAGGAAGTACTATTGAAGAAGTTAAAATCAATCTAAGAGCTGGAGAGGTTTATGATCTTCAATTGGATTATTATAATAATGGACATGTCTCTGAGATAAAACTCGGATGGGAGATTCCAGATATAGATTTAATACAAGAAGCAGTAGATGTAGCCAAGAAATCAGATCTGGCGATTGTTTTTATAGGATTATCCGATCATTTTGAAGGAGAAGGTCGTGACAGAGAGTTTTTGGTATTAAAAAATCAGGATAAACTTATTAAAAAAGTTAAGGAGGCTAATCCAAATACCATTGTCGTTATTATTTCTGGAACACCGCCCATTATAGAAAACTGGGCAGATGATGTGCCAGCGATTGTTCAAGCATGGTTTGGTGGTCAAGAGGGGGGAAATGCGCTTGCAGATATTCTTTTGGGTAACCGAAATCCATCAGGAAAGCTACCTGCCACATTTTATAAGTCACAGAATGACTCACCCGGTTTTTTGGATTATAAAAATGAAAATTTGCAATCGGTGTACTCTGAAGGCATTTATGTAGGATATCGATACCTGGACAAGAAAGGCTTACAAGTACGTTATCCGTTTGGTCATGGTCTTTCATATACTAATTTTACGTATCAAAACCCATCCTTGAAACAACTTGATAAAAACACTTTTGAGGTAAAGATGACATTGCGTAATGCAGGAGAAACAGCGGGTGCTGAGGTTGTTCAATTATATGTGAAACCGATGCATACATCAGTAGAAAGACCAGAAAAAGAATTGAAATCTTTTAAGAAAGTATTCCTGAAACCAAATGAACAACAGGATATTACATTTGTCTTAAAAAAAGAAGCTTTCCAATATTACGATATAGCTATACATGATTGGAAAGTTGATAAGGGCGAATACAATATCTTAATTGGGAGTTCATCTAAAGATATAAGACAAACCATTAAATCTCTATCAATTAATTAACTGGGGTTTCTCTCATTTGTCTGGCAATCTCAAATATCACAAAATAATATTCATTAAATAAATGAAAAAAGTTTTAATATTAGGTGCTGGTATGGTTGTTAAACCGATAGCACATTACTTACTTGACAATAATTTTGAAATTACTGTAGCGAGTCGTACCAAAGAAAAAGCAGAAAAGGTTATAGAAGGCTATTCTAATGGTAAAGCTGTAGCTTGGACCGTTGACCAATTAAATATTTTAGATACCTTTATTAAATCACATGATATGGTGGTAAGTCTACTTCCATACTCTTATCATGTTCAAATAGCAAAAAAATGCATTACTCATAAAAAAAATATGCTTACGACGTCTTACGTGTCTCCTGAAATGGATGAATTGAACACAGAAGCTAAAGAAGCTGGAATAATTATTCTTAACGAGTTAGGTGTTGACCCTGGTTACGATCATATGACAGCGATGGAAATTATTGATAGAATGCATGAACAAGGAAGTAAGATTGATGAATTTTACTCTTTATGTGGCGCAATTTGTGCTCCTGAAGCTTCAAATAATCCTTTTAGGTATAAGTTTTCCTGGTCGCCCAAAGGAGTGGTCATGGCTAGTAATAATGATGCTCAGTTTTTAAAGAACGGTAAAATAGTAAATTTAGATTCTAAAGATTTATTTAAAAATCCATTATCAATAGATTTTCCTGGAGTTGAACTAATGCATGTGTACCCAAACAGAGATTCTTTACCTTATATTGATATTTATGGAATTCCAGAAGTTAAAACTATGTTTAGAGGTACTTTTCGTTATCAAAATTGGTGTGAAGCTTTAGACCTGCTGAAAGCCTTAAACCTAACGGGTTATAATGAGCTGGATTTTACAGGAAAGACGTTTGCTCAAGTAACCGCAGAAATAAATGGTTTTAAACCCGATGGTCTAAAAAATGCTATTAAAGCTAAATTCAATATAGATGATAATCATATCGGGTTAAAAGCTATCGAATGGTTAGGTGTATTAGATAATAAACCTGTTCATTTAGAAAAAGGTTCCCCATTCGATCTTACTTCAGATTTAATGATTGATAAAATGATGATGGATAAATCTGAACGAGATATGGTGATTATGCAACATGTTTTTAACATTACTAAAGCCAATGGGGAAAAGGAAACTGTAATTTCTAGAATGTTAGATTATGGAAATAATGAATATACATCCATAGCCCGAACCGTTGCCCTTCCAGCCGGCATAGGTGTTAAAATGATTCTTGATAAAAAAATAACTGATATAGGAGTACATATTCCAATTAAGAAATCTATTTACGCGCCTATTTTAAAAGAGTTAAAAAGCCTAGGGATCTCAATGACAGAAACCATAGAGGAGTTAAAAATTTGAACCGAAAAAGGATTCATTCTAAAAAACGTGACATTGTAAATAAGACACGAATGACACAAATTTACACTAATTAATCTGTCTATCGGCTGATTTCAAGCTTGTACAAGCAGGGAGTTCTTGTTCATTTTAAGCCAATCTATACTATAAAGTATTAGATTCGTGTGAATTTGTGTGATTAGTGTCTAACTTTTGTTAATCAACATTTGTGCGCGTAGTAGTTTTGAAAAGAGAGGAGCAATTTCGATTAAATCAGTTTAAATAATCATGCCAGCTGCTACAGTTTCGTTTGTAATAGTATCAATTAAAATAATACTACCCGTCGTTTTATTTTTTCTATAAGAATCGATTATTAATGGTTTATCAGTCCTTATTTTTACTTTGGTAATATCATTCATATGTAACGTCTTGTTTTCAGTATGTCGTTTTAAAGAATGGATGTCTATTTTATAAATGACTTCTTCTATGACTGCTTTTTGTTCATTCGTAGTATGTCGTATGGTATATTTAGCATTAGGGATTGCTTTATTATTATGTAACCAACATAATAAAACTTCTATATTGAGCGATACTTTAGGTTGGTTATTTGTTCGTACAATCATTTCCCCTCTATTTATGTCTATATGGTCTTGGAGAGAGATAGCTATAGACATGGGAGCATGAGCTTCTGTTATTTGTTTCCCGAACACATCGATACTTTTTATTTTTGAAGTTATTTTTGAAGGTAAAATAGTGACTTCGTCATCAACTCTAAAGATGCCGCTGGCAATCTGTCCGGCATATTTAATATGGTCTTCGTGAGTTTCGTTTTGAGTTCTTAATAAAGTTTGCACAGGAAATCGCGCATCAACCTTATTAAAATCACTACTAATGTGCATGGTTTCCAATGTGTGTAACAATGGTGCTTCTTGATACCATGCTATATTTTTTGAACGATTAACAACGTTATCTCCATTTAAAGCACTAATTGGTATGAAGCGAATGTCTTTTACTAGTAATTTGGATGAAAAGGCCTCGTAATCATTAATAATACGATTGAATACATCTTCAGAATAATCAACTAAGTCCATCTTGTTTACACAAACAATGATATGAGGAATTGACAAAAGGGAGGCAATAAACGAATGTCTTTTGGTTTGTTCTACAACACCATATCTTGCATCAATTAATACAATAATAACATTAGCTGTTGATGCTCCTGTGATCATATTGCGTGTAAACTCAACATGGCCTGGAGTATCTGCGATAATAAATTTTCGCTTGGGAGTTAAAAAATATCTGTAAGCAACATCTATGGTAATACCTTGTTCGCGCTCATCTCGTAAACCATCAGTAAAAAAGGCTAAATTAATAGCATGAATGCCATTTTTTTTACTAGTATTTTGTACCGATTTTAATTGGTCCTCGAAAATGGATTTTGAATCATATAATAGCCTACCAATTAAAGTGCTTTTACCATCATCGACACTTCCAGCTGTTATAAAACGTAATAATTGTTTGTTTTCTTGCATCCTTTATTGGTCTCAAATCTAGTTAAAACTATGTATTTTAGTGCATTTCACTTTCAGCTTCAAAAAACTTTTGACACGAATTTTACGAATTCACACTAATTCAGTTTTACAATGTTTATTATTTTATATTTCGGTATTTCACGAAGCAGACTTTCAACCTGCCAAATCGAACCTATGGACTTCCAGGCCATAGTGGTTTAGTTATAATAATTAACTAAAAATAGCCTTTACGTTTTCGATCTTCCATAGCACTTTCAGAGCGTTTGTCATCACTTCTGCTACCGCGTTCGGTTTGGCGTATTGCGGAAACTTCTGCAATGATTTTTTCCAAAGTATCTGCTTCAGATTCTATCCCTCCTGTAATGGTTATATCTCCTAGGGTTCTAAAACGAATATTTTTTGTTACCACGGCTTCGTGATCTTCAATAATTATATGCTTTGAGTTTGGAATCCAGGCCCCTTGTCGCCAAATAACTTCTCTTTCATGTGCGTAATACAAAGAAGGAATGGTCATGTTTTCGCGTTTTATATAGTTCCAGACATCCATTTCTGTCCAATTACTTATTGGAAAAACCCTAAAGTGTTCTTTTTCATAATGTTTTCCGTTATAAATGTTCCATAGTTCCGGACGTTGATTTTTAGGATCCCATTGGCCAGCTTTGTCCCGATGTGAAAAAACACGTTCTTTAGCCCTTGCCTTCTCTTCGTCTCGACGTGCTCCTCCAATAGCGCAATCTATTTTGTTTTCATCAATAAGGTTTAAAAGCGTGGTGGTTTGAAGTATATTACGAGTAGCGTTTTTTCCTTTTTCTTCTTTAACATGACCTATATCTATAGATTTTTGAACAGAGCCAATTAACAAACGAACCCCTAACGCCTTAATAATATCATCTCTAAATTGAATCGTTTCTGGGAAGTTATGACCAGTGTCTATGTGTACTAAACTAAACGGAATAGGAGACGGATAAAATGCTTTTTTCGCTAAATGAGAAACCACTATAGAATCTTTACCTCCGGAAAATAAAATAACCGGGTTGCTAAATTGCTCGAAACACTCTCTTAAAATAAAAATAGCTTCAGATTCTAGTTCATCTAAATAGTTTAAAAAATATTTACTCATTTTATCAGATGTTAAATATCCTCTTTTTTATCTCGTTTTTCGATACCATAATTAATTTTATACCAAGCACGTTCATGAAGATAATACAAAAGCATTTTACTTATAACTTCGGCCAGTCCTATTTGCAATCCTATAAAAGGGCTACCGGAAATTAACCATGACAATAAAAAAGTATCTAATGTTCCAATAACTCGCCATGTTATCGTTTTTAAAAGATGTCTTTTTGTACTGTTTTTTATTTTAAACCTAAACCAAACACGCTCATGTAAGTAATATAAAATCAGTTTGGTTATAACTTCAGCTAGACCTATTTGCAATCCTACAAAAGGACTACCAGAAATTAGCCAAGATATAATAAAGGTATCCAAAGTACCAATAATTCTCCACGTAATCGTTTTTGCTAAATGCCTTTTAATAAATTGTGTTTTCATTATTTGAGAACTAAAATTTATTCTATTTAATTCACTGTTAACTTATCTTTTATGAATTCAAAAACCAATGCTGTTGCTTCATCAATTGACAGATGCTCATTAATTTCTATGTCTGGATTTGTTGGCGCTTCATAAGGATCGGAAATCCCCGTCATATTTTTTATTTCACCAGCTCTGGCTTTTTTGTACAAACCCTTAGGGTCCCTTTTTTCACAGGTACCCAAACTCGTATTAACAAACACTTCTATGTAATTTTCAGGAGCAACTATATTTTTAATAATAGCTCTATCTTTTTTATATGGAGCAATGATAGCAGCCAAAACGACTGTACCAGCATCAATAAATAGTTTCGAAATTTCTGCAATTCGTCTATTGTTTTCTGACCTGTCTATAGGACTGAAGCTAAGGTTTTTATTAATACCATTTCTAATATTATCTCCATCCAGAGTATAGGTTTCAATATTTTTTTTGAAAAGAAGATGTTCCAAACGACTAGCAATACTTGATTTTCCAGCGCCGGATAAGCCCGTAAATAAAATTAGAAAAGATTGATGCCCGTGACGTCTAAGGCGATCTTCTTTAGTAACACTATAATGATGGTTTTTTAAATTTTTATTCATTTTTTGTCAAATACAAAAGTATGATTACTAACTACAAAATGACTGTTTAATAAGTTGGATTTATTATATGATAAATCTTCAAAAGTGCTTTTTGAAATAACATGAATGCCGACAGCTTCACAAATAGCTTGCCCTGCAGCCGTATCCCATTCCATAGTTGGTGCAAATCTTGGATAAATGTCTGCTTTGCCTTCTGCTATCAAACAAAACTTAAGGGAACTTCCTTTTGGTATAATTTCAATAGAGGGGTAGTTAGCACTTAGTTCTTTCATGAAAACTTTTGTGTCATCATTCATGTGAGATCTACTCCCTACCACCTTTATTAAAGAATCATTTGTTTTTTTGGGAATGATTCTATGAGCCTCATCAAACAAGTTATCAGAATACTTATAATTTTCGTCTACTATTATCTTATAGGCTTTTTTGTCTAGAACGTTAGCATAATAAAGTTCCTTAGAAATAGGAGAGAAAATGACACCCAATATTGGTTTTCCATGCTCAATTAAAGCAATGTTTACAGTAAATTCACCATTCTTTTTTAAAAATTCTTTTGTTCCATCAAGAGGATCAACAATCCAACATTTTTTCCAATGTTTCCTTTCCTCGTAGTCAGTTTCTTTATTTTCTTCACTAATTATAGGGATGGGCGTGGTTTTTAAAAATGTATTGATTATGGTGTTAGCCGCTGTATCCGCCTTTGTTAAAGGACTATTATCTTGTTTGATTTCTAGTTCAAAATTATCATGTTTATAAATTTCCTCAATGGTTTCGCCAGCTTTAACGGCCGCTTCTATGGCAAGATCTAAAAGGTTTTTCATAGCCTCTAATATATAATAATTATCGCATGGAGGTACATATTATATTCTGAAACTTTATGGGTTTAAATATTGTATTTTAAATACTAACTGGTGATGGTAACTTGCATAAAATCCTCGCTAAAAATTTTCTTTAAATAGAATAATAACTCCTCTGCATTTTTTTTAGTAAATACAATAGGCGGTTTGATTTTTAACACATTATAATCTGGTCCATCGGTACTCATTAAAATACCATAATTTTTCATTCGGTTAGCTAAATAATCGGTTTGTTCGGCTAAGGGAGTCAGGTTAGCATCTACCAGTTCAATGCCTAAAAACAACCCTTGTCCTCGTACATCTCCTATAATAGGAAATTCCTGAGCTAATTTTTTTAATTCCGCTTTTAAATATTCTCCAACTTCCAAGGCGTTTTCTTGTAATTTTTCTCGTTTTACGGTTCGCAATACTTCTGTTCCGATGGCACAAGAAACCGGGTTACCACCAAAGGTGTTAAAGTATTCCATGCCGTTGGCAAATTTATTAGCTACTTCTTGGGTACAGGCTACTGCGGCTAACGGATGTCCATTGCCCAATGGCTTACCAATGGTTACAATATCCGGTACGACATCATGCAATTGAAAGCCCCAAAAAGTTTTTCCCATTCTACCACAGCCTACTTGTACTTCATCTGAAATACATAGACCTCCATGAGCTCTAATTTTCTCGTAAGCCATTGCTAAAAACCCTTCTGGTAACTCTATTTGTCCACCACAACTAATAATGGGTTCGATAATAAATGCACCGACTCTTCGGCCTTTTTCATGAACAATGTCTATTTGTTTTTGTACTTCTTCCGCGTATTTTTTGCCTGCATCTTTACCTCTGTATTTACCTCTAAAAGCGTCTGGAAGCGGAAAAATATGAGTATGTTCCGGTGCCCCTTGTCCACCTTTACCGTCAAATTTATAAGAACTTATATCAATACACATGTTGGCATTCCCATGATAACCAACCTCTGAAGCAATAATATCACGTTCACCAGTATTTGCTTTAACCATTCTAATTGCCAATTCATTGGCCTCACTACCTGAATTCACAAAATGCAATACATTTAATTCTGGTGGTAAAGTTTCTATTAGCTCTTTGGCTAATGCATTTATGTTTTCGTGTAAATAACGCGAATTGGTATTGATAAGCGCCATCTGTTCTTGTCCAGCTTTTACAACATAGTAGTTTTCGTGACCAACATGTGCTACGTTGTTTACGGTGTCTAAATATTTACGTCCGAATTGATCCATTAAATATTGACCAGCTCCGCGAACCATTTTTATAGGTACTTTGTATTGAAGACTTAAACTTTTCCCTAAATGTTGTTTTCTATAGCTGATTAATTCTTCATTAGAAGTAATATCGTTTTGTTGAAGGGCTTCTGATTTGAATAATAAATTAGGATTCGGGCAAATGTCTTTCCATACTTGGGTTTGACTAAAATAGGCAACCCCGGGATAATCGGCAGTATAATCAAAAAGAGATAGCATCACTTGAAAATGAAGATGAGGTGCCCAGTTCCCGTTTTCAGGAGGACAACCTAATTCGGCTACTTTTTCCCCTTTTTTAATGAGATCTCCTACTTTATGTTGTGTAGCACTCGCCACTGTTAAATGTCCATATAATGTATAAAAATCAAAGTTGGGAGTGTGATGTTTTAAAACGACCAACCCACCATATTCTTTATCTCCGGCATCATTTACTGCAATAACTACTTCGCCATCTAATATAGCATGAATAGCCGTTTGGGCAGGTAACCAATAATCTATTCCTAAATGAATACTTCGGCTTTCTCTACCCTTATTACCAATTTTGTCATAGGTTGTTGAGGTATATAAAGGGCGTGGTTCCAAATAGCCTCCTGCTATAATTTTGCTTGGAATTGTTTTTTGAAGCTGGTTTATTTTAAACTGAAACAAATCCAGATCGTTAAAATCTTCTTGATGCCCAATCCACTTACTGGAAACACTTAAATCTAAATGCTGTACGTCGTTTTTAGCAATGGTAGGAAATATATCAGATAGTTGAAATGGTTGTTTTGAAGCCCAATTTTCAAAGGCTTCTTGTTTAGGGTGTGCTGTAAACCCACAAACATCTCTAAAATTGTATTCAGCGAACTTTGGATGAATCAAACCCCATTTTTTAAGTACTTCCCAAGCAGGTTTTTCGCTTATTAATAAATAGTCGTTATCAGGTTCTTCTATTTTATTTATAGCCGATTTGGTGACGGAAATAACCAATCGCATGGCAATAGCAGTATATAAATGTGCCAACTCTTCTTCCTCTAAAGGAAAAGTGGAATGATAGCCTTTTATAATGGGTAAAGCAGCATCTAATGGATCGTTATGATGCATGATACAATAAGCACAACTAATAGCGAGGTCATTTATGATTTGAGTATGTACGGAATCCCCATAATCAATGGCAGCTTTTACAATAGGAGAGAGGACATCTTCTGAAACGATAACGTTATTATCATTTGCATCGTTATGAACCACTGCTTTTCGTAATTTCGAATAGCTGCTTTGTGACCTTTCAAATTGTTGTTGAAACGTAGAAAGAATGTCTTTCTCTTCAGAAGAAAACAAATCAATATGCTTTTTTGTCCAAAGCGATTGTGCCACATCCCAATCGAAATCGCGATGTGCTTCCGGATGGTCAAAACCTTGCAAGGCTAGGGTCAATAATCCACATTGTTCACCCAAACTGAAACGCAAATGATCCAATTGAGGATTTACACTGCTCCAAACACGACCAGAAATCCAAGTGAGTAAACGCACTTTCCGTTGGTTACCAAAAGTATCTGTAATTTCAGAAATAACATGTCCATTTTTATCTTTTATTACTTTTGGTGCTAAGAGTTTATCTCTATTGTCTTCAACATATTGCAATAGTTCTTGTTGAAAGTCGAGATAATTTTCATTTTCATCCGGACGTGATATTTTTAGAATATAACCTTCTTCATTTTCTATCTTAATTCTAAAATTAAAATCAAGTTCCCCAGGCAATTGAGAAGCCTTTCCTTTAATGTCAAATAAATCTAAAAGTATGTCTTCAGCCTGTTGCGCTGTTATTTTTAAATTGTTATAGCTCATTAATCTTTTAATAATAATGTTCTTATATATTCAAAATAGTAAATTATAAAAATTATTTTCTAAATTAAATGATGTGAGGCATTAAATTTATAGAATTCACTGTTAAAACTGAGCCTTTTTAATAACAAAGTTGAGAATCTAAAATAAAAGAAATTCAATTAGTATTACAAGTTAAATACAATGCCTTGTGCTAAATGAGCATTTTTCCCATAATTTACGGTGCACGTTTGTCTTCTCATATAAGCTTTCCATGAATCAGAACCACTTTCTCTACCGCCTCCAGTTTCTTTTTCTCCACCAAAAGCGCCTCCTATTTCTGCGCCAGATGTTCCTATATTTACATTGGCAATGCCGCAATCTGACCCTGAATTAGATAGAAAAGTTTCTACTTGTTGCATATTTTGAGTGAAAATAGAAGATGATAAACCTTGTGGAACATTGTTTTGTATAAAAATGGCTTCATCTAAAGTGTCATACGAAAAAACATAAAGAATTGGAGCAAATGTTTCATGTCTAACAATGGA
This sequence comes from Flavivirga spongiicola, assembly GCF_030540825.1. Classification (NCBI taxonomy): domain Bacteria; kingdom Pseudomonadati; phylum Bacteroidota; class Flavobacteriia; order Flavobacteriales; family Flavobacteriaceae; genus Flavivirga; species Flavivirga spongiicola. Next base: position 813,534 of record NZ_JAUOEO010000001.1, on the reverse strand, counting down.
CATATTAGAATGGGCTTCAATAATAGTAGGCATCACATAACAGTTGGATTTAAATGCCTCTCCTTTTAATACGTTATTACCATACACTAAATTTCCGCCTTGTTTTTGAGCTTCCTCTATGGTTTTAAGGTAGTCATTTACAGCATCTACATCTATTAATGGCCCAACATGATTTTTTTCGTTTAATGGATTCCCTATACGTAATTGTTTATATGCATGTATTAATTTATCTAATAAATTTTGGTAACAACTTTTATGAACTATTAAACGACGTGTTGAGGTACATCGCTGACCAGCTGTACCAACAGCTCCAAATACAATGGCCGGAACTGCAATATCCAGATCTGCCTCTTGAGTTACAATGATCGCGTTGTTGCCACCTAATTCAAGGATTGATTTTCCTAATCGTTTTCCAACAGTTTGGGAAACACTTTTACCCATTTTAGTTGATCCTGTAGCAGAAATTAATGCTATATCGTAATCTGAAGCCATAAGCTTACCTATGTCACTATCCCCAATTATTATGTTAGAGATGCCTTCGGGCAATGCATTTTGCTTTAGTATTTTCTTGAAAATTTCTTGACATGCCATAGCTGAAAAGGGTGTTTTTTCCGAAGGTTTCCACACACATACGTTTCCACAAATCCATGCTAATGTAGCATTCCAGGCCCAAACAGCTACAGGAAAATTAAAAGCGGAAATAATGCCTACAATACCAAGCGGATGCCATTGTTCAAACATTCTGTGATTTGGTCTTTCAGAATGCATTTGAAGCCCATAAAGTTGCCGGGAAAGACCAACAGCAAAATCACAAATGTCTATCATTTCTTGAACCTCTCCATAGCCTTCTTGTAAGCTTTTGCCCATTTCGTAGCTTACAAGTTTTGCTAGGTTTTCCTTTTCTTTTCTAAGTGCATCGCCAAACTGTCTTACAATGTCTCCACGTTGTGGAGCTGGCATGGACTTCCATATAGGAAATGCTTCTTTTGCTTTAGAAACAACAACTTTATAACTATGGTTATCTGCAAGTTGGATGGTGCCTATGCAATCATTATTTACGGGAGATTTAATATCAATAATTTTTTTACTATTTCCAACCCAATTTTCTTGACCAGTACTAATATTATAATAGGGTGTACTAAGATCGAATGCCTTTAATAAATCTTTCATTATCTTATCTTAAAATAGTTTGTTCTGTATAAGTGCTTTCGAAAATTTTATCGGCATTAGAAGTCTCAAAACCATCTCTTCTATATGCGTTACTGATTTTATCATTTAAAGAAACATTACTATTTGGAAGTAATTTACGCTCTGCAAATTCAACATAGCTTCCAGCTATATCCATTTTTTTATTATCCAAAAACTCAGCTCTAATCATTTTTGCAACGGTGCTACTTTGTTTTAATAACCCATCCGAACTGGTTTTAATCTTACCTCCAGATGTGTTTAATGTGATACCAATCCCTTCAATAAAGTCATTAAACGCTTCAATCGTGTTAAATCCACTTGGGAGGTCATGTACACTTATGGTATAGTGGTTGAGGTAGTAGCGATTGTATATCACCCAGGCTGCATATTCGCTTTCATTTAAAAGCGTTGTGTAGTTTTCAAGAGAAGGTAAACACCATAAAGGATTAGTTAAAAAAGCAGCAATGTCATCAACGTCATCTAGGTTTAGTGCATCTATAGGATCGGATACAATGGACTCAGTATATTTATAAATAATATCTTGAACTTCTTTAGATAAATCCCAAACTCTAAGTTCGCTTATAAAAATTCTTGGATATTTTTCTGAAGGAGGCGCATACCAATATGCATTAAGTTTTTTGTTTTCAAAATGATAAAAATCTTTTTTCTTATAACCATAATGTAAAAATATCTTTTCAAAAGATGCAATACCCAAATTTTCAACCCCCAAAGTTCTGAAAGCTATATGATCATTTGCAATATCATTTTCATCATCAATAATGCCTTCGTTTAACATGGCTGTTACTATTTTAGATACATCCGATACACGCTCTTTGTATGGAGTTAATAAGCATTCTAAAATCTTTTCTAAAGCGTTTTGATTATTATTACTCATGACTGATTTATTAGTTTTTAACTAATTTTTTTAAAGAAATTTTTTATTTGTGTAAATATAAAAGTAATTTTGAGTAGCATTAATTTTTATTAATTATCAAATGATAAGTAAAACAAATCAATTAGAGATTCGACATATTCGTTACTTTTTGGTTTTGGCTGAAACATTACATTTTAGAAAAGCGGCTTCTAAGGTGTTTATATCTCAGTCCGCACTTAGTCAACAAATAAGTCTGTTAGAGTCTATATTAGGTGTTAAATTATTTGATAGAACCAATCGAAAAGTGTCATTAAGCACTGCTGGAATTTCTTTTTTTAAAGAAGCACAGGGAATCATCAGCTATTTAGATAAGTCAATGGAGCGATGGCAACAGACCTTAGATGGAGATAGAGGACAGCTTAAAATTGGTTTTGTTGGTTCAGCAATGAAGCATTACTTACCACCAATTATTAAGCACTTTACAAATGATTATTCCAAAGTAGGTTTGTCTTTGGAAGAACTTACTAATTCAGATCAATTACAGGCTGTGGAACAAGATAATATTGATATCGGATTTATGAGGTCTAACAAAGTGTCTTCCGAAATGAATATAAAATCTGTTTACGCAGAGAATTTCTCGTTAGTATTACCAGAAGGTCATTCAATAAACAAAAACAACTTTATTAATATTGGCCAATGTGCAGATGAATCTTTTATTTTGTATCCAAATGAAAGTAGTCCGATGTACTTTCAGCAGATATTAAATTTATGTTCGGAGTATAATTTTAGTCCGAAAATTTCTCATAGAGCAATTCATGGAGCCACCATATTTAAATTGGTTGAAAATGGTATGGGTTTATCAATAATTCCAAATTCTTTGCGGGATGAAAATAATTATAAAATACGCTTTATTGAGTTAAGGGAAACCAAATCAAAAACAGAACTGTTTGCTGTTTGGAAGAAAAATTATAAAAACCCAATATTAACAACTTTTTTAAAGCATATTCTAAATGAAGAGGTTTAAACTTTTTATAATTGGCCGCAAAACGTCCTTTTATTCCCACATTTTGTCTTTTTATTGCTCTGTAGCGATACTATGCAGCTCTAAAAAGCCTTCATTTGGGAACAAAATTACTATTTTTCGCTTCAATCAAAAAAGTTTAAACCATTTCAATTGATAAGAAGAAATAATTAGTACAATTATCATGAAAAAAAAGCTAGCATTATTTACAGTCTTTATAAGTTTAATATCCTATTCACAAATAGATGTTTGGGACGAAAACCCAAATGATTCTCAATTGAAACTTGATAGTTTGCTCATTGTTTTACCTGAATCGATGGGTGAAGAACGATTAAAGCTATTAAATGAGATTGCTCAAGGTTACTGGTTTATAAACCCTGATAAAACAATTGAATATGGGACTGAAGCATTACGGTTATCTCAGGAATTTGACAATAAAGAACAAGAAGGTTTTGCTTTGATTAATCTATGTCAAGGGTATTTGGTTAGCGATTTATATGACAAAGCATTGCGTTATGGTTTGCAATCTTTAGAGATCAGAAAAACTATTGGAAACAAATATGATTTGGCATATACATTGCGCACCATTGGGTGGCTTTACTATGATATTGGGTATTTTGATAAAGCGTTAGATTATCATAAAGAAGTACTATTAATCCATGAAGAAATTGGAGATAAACAACGCATTGCTTATAGTTATAATAGTATTGGGCTCATTCATGCGCAACAAGGAGATTGTAATTTGGCACTTTCATTTTTTAGAAAATCTTTAGAGTTAAAGAAAGCTTTTAATAACGAAGATAGAATTTCTGAAACCATGAAAAATATGGGGATTTGTCATCGTAAAATCAATGAGTTAGATGCTGCAAAAGAACTTTTAGAATCCTCATTAGAAATTTCAAATAAAATTAAAGATGATCAAAGTAAAGTTGAAACTTTAAATGAGTTAGCCATAGTAAATTTAAAGCTAGAAAAATACGACACATGCTATAAGCTTTTGAACGAATCCAGATTGACTATGGAAAAGCTAAAGGATAATATAGAATGGATTGTAGAGAATTATAGAATTAGATCCGATTATTTTTTAGCCTTAGGAAATTATAAAGAAGCTTTTAATAACTATAAAAAATATGAAGAACTTAAAAGCAGTATTTTTTCGAATGATAAAAGCCGGAAATTAACAGAGATGAGAATTCTTGATGAAGCGGAAAGAAGAGAGTCTGAAATAAAACTATTAGAACAACAAAAAAATTTAGAAAGAGAAAAAAGGCAGGGATTGATGGTTGTTTCAATATTATTAGCAATAATAGGAATTCTTATTATTGTATCTCTGTGGAATAATATAAAAAAGAAGAAAGCCATTTTTAAGCAAAATGAGAAGTTATCTGAAGAAAAATTTAAAACACAATCGCTGTTAAAAGAAAATCTTGAGCATAAATTAGAGTACCGCATGAAGGAACTAACCAATTTGGCTTTGTTTATTTCTCAAAGAACATCAATATATAAAGATCTTACTAAATCTTTTAAGAGTTTAGAATTTACTGATGTTAATAAGCTAAAAAAAGATATAGCTTTACTAATAAAGGAATATACATTTAAATTTAACTTTAATGAAGATATTCAAAAATTTCATGCTAATGTGGAAACTTTACAAAGTGATTTTTTGTTTAGAATTAAGGAAAAACACCCAAATCTAACCGACAAGGAAGTGCAATTGGCAGTACAAGTTAAACTTAAATTGAGTTCTAAAGAAATAGCTAGTATTAATAACCTCTCTTTAAATTCAGTTGAAATAGGGAGGCATCGCCTTAGAAAGAAATTAAATTTAGAAAGCAAAGAAAGTCTTTCCGGTTTTTTAGAAAATATTTAATTAGAGCTAAGAAGTAACAAAAAACTACAGGTTAACATGCCAGAAATGAAAACTAAAAAAAGTTTAAAAGCACTTTCTAAAAAGCTAAAAGGAGACCTTTTTTTTGATGAATTACATAAGAGAATTTATGCCACTGATGCTTCCGTTTACCGTAAAATCCCGCTAGCGGTAGCTTACCCAAAAGACAAAGATGATATAAAGAGTTTAATCTTTTATGCTAATGAACAAAATATAACACTTATACCTAGAACAGCTGGTACATCCTTGGCGGGGCAATGTGTTGGAGAGGGTATTGTGGTTGATGTGTCAAAACATTTCACGAAAATAATAGAATTCAATGAAAAAGAGAAAACTATTATTGTGGAACCTGGTATTGTTAGAGACGAATTGAATGTTTTTTTAGAGCCTTACGGATTGTTCTTTTCTCCAAATACATCTACCAGTAATCGGTGTATGATAGGAGGAATGGTTGGTAATAATTCTTCTGGTTCAACATCTATTCAGTATGGTATTACGAGAGATAAAGTACTGGAACTTGAAACATTATTATCCGATGGATCTGAAGTCATATTTAATTCTTTAACAGTTGAAGCGTTCGAAAAGAAACAATCGGGATCAGATCTGGAAAATGCTATTTATAAGACGCTTTTTAATGAATTATCAAAACAAGATGTTCAAGCGGAAATACATAAAAAATTCCCAAAAAAATCAATCCATAGAAGAAACACAGGATATGCTGTTGATGCCTTTTTAGATGATAACATATCCGGTGGATTCGTTGAAAACATAAATATAGCCAAACTACTTTGTGGAAGTGAAGGCACACTGGCTTTTTCAACAGCAATAAAATTGCAATTGGATGACTTACCGCCAAAAGAAGAAGTGTTTGTTGTTGCTCATTTTAATAGTATTCAGGAGAGTTTAGAAGCCACTGTTATTGCAATGAAGCATAATCTATATTCTTGTGAATTATTAGATAAAACCATTCTGGACTGTACTAAAAATAATAGAGAACAGTCAAAAAACAGATTTTTTATTGAAGGTGATCCAGAAGCTATTTTGATGCTAGAGATTAGAGCAGAATCAGCAGCCAAAACGGATGAATTAGCTTCTAATTTAATTAGGGATTTAAAGCAATATAACTATGGATATGCATTTCCAAAACTATATAATCAAGATATAAAAAAGATTATAGAATTACGAAAAGCTGGTTTAGGTTTATTAGGAAATATCATTGGAGATGCGAAGGCTGTTGCCTGTATTGAAGATACGGCTGTAGATTTAAAAGATTTACCTGCTTACATATCTGAATTTACTGAAATGATGGATGGTTATAAGCAAAAAGCGGTTTATTATGCTCATGCCGGAGCGGGCGAAATTCATTTAAGACCTATATTGAATTTAAAAGAATCTAAAGAGGTAGAGCTGTTTAGAAAAATTACTACTGAAACGGCAAAACTTGTTAAAAAGTATAAAGGTTCTTTTAGTGGGGAGCATGGCGATGGCATTGTGCGTGGTGAGTTTTTACCACTTATGATTGGTGAAAAAAATTATGAATTATTAAGACGGATAAAATATACTTTTGACCCTAATAATGTATTTAATAAAGGGAAAATTGTTGATGCTTACCCTATGGATCAATCATTGCGCTATGAAATTGATAGAAAGGAACCAGAAGTTGATACTTTATTAGACTTTTCGGATTCGTTGGGAATTTTAAGGGCATCAGAGAAATGTAATGGCTCTGGCGATTGCCGGAAACCACCATCAGCAGGTGGTACCATGTGTCCAAGTTATCGAGCTACTCGAAATGAAAAAGATACCACAAGGGCTAGGGCCAATACGTTACGTGAATTTTTAACAAACTCAGATAAAGAAAATAAGTTCAACCACAAAGCGTTGAAAGCCGTGTTTGACTTATGTCTGAGCTGTAAAGCTTGTGCTAGTGAATGCCCAAGTAATGTTGATGTAGCTAGTTTTAAAGCGGAGTTTTTATATCAATATCAAAAAGAGAATCCGCCATCTTTTAGGACTAAAATGTTGGCAAATAATGTGAAGTACAATAGAATAGGAAGTATCTTTCCTGGTTTAACTAACGCTCTTTTAAACACCTATTTAGTAAAAGAAGTGTTAGGAGTCGCACGGAAAAGAAGTATTCCAAAATTGTTCACAAAAACATTTAGGAAATGGCATAAAAACAACTTTAATAAGCTTACTAATAAAGTATCAGATAAAGGAGCCATTTATTTGTTTGTAGATGAATTTACGAATTATTACGATGTTCAAATTGGAATTGATACTTTTGAATTACTAACTTGGTTAGGGTATAAAGTACATATTGTTGACCATGAAGAAAGTGGAAGAAGCTATTTGTCCAAAGGATTTTTAGACGAAGCAAAAGCCATTGCGAATAAAAATATCTCAATCTTTAATAATTTAATTTCAGATGAAATTCCTTTAGTAGGCATCGAACCATCAGCCATTTTATCTTTTAGAGATGAATATTTGCGTTTGGCTGATAATAAAGAAGCTGCTAAGCATATTTCGAAAAACACATTCACTATTGAAGAATTTATCAAGAACGAAATATTAAATGGGAACATTACAGAAAACCAATTCACAAAAAAAACATTAGAGATAAAAATTCACGGACATTGCCATCAGAAAGCATTAAGCGGAACAGAACCCACTTTTTATATGCTAAATCTTCCAAAAAATTATTCCGTAAGTATTATAAATTCAGGTTGTTGTGGCATGGCAGGATCCTTTGGTTATGAAAAAGAACATTACAAGGTTAGCATGCAAGTTGGGGAGGACACTTTGTTTCCTAAAATTAGAAATATGAAAGCATCAACAATAATAGCTGCTTCAGGGACCAGTTGTAGACATCAGGTGTTTGATGGGACAAAACGTACTACAGAGCACCCTGTTAGTATTTTAAGAAAGGCATTATCTGATTTTTTAGAAAATGAAGATACTGTATAAAAATATATTGAAAAACAATAGCAAAAGGAATTATACCAATTTGAGTGTAAAATGTCATATCAAAGCCGATGTTATTTTAAAATCTAATCACAGCGTTTTTAGATTTTAAAATAACAAGTCGACATGCTTCATTTTACACTCAAATTGGCGTAAGCTAAATACAACTTGTAGACGTTTTTATGTACTTTTGGGTAGAACAATTTAGAACCTTTAACTCATATGGAATGTTATTGTTACAGCGATTAATGTTTTACGAACATGTTATGAATCATATTGATAAAATACAATAAGAATCCTTATTATAACTATTATTTACACAAAATGACGGATAAAAAAACGAGATTAAGAACAATCTTCAAGCTTTCAATTATTACATTATTATTGCAATGCAATGTAACATCATGCAGTCATTCAATTAAAAAAGTAAACCCTCCAAACATTATTGTTTTTCTTGTAGATGATATGGGACTTATGGATACATCAGTGCCATTTATTATTGATGGTAACGGTAACCCGGTTAAGTATCCTCTAAATACATTTTACAGGACACCAAATATGGAAAAACTGGCGAAACAAGGTATACGTTTTACAAATTTTTATGCACACTCGGTTTGTTCGCCAACACGCGTTTCAATTCTAACAGGTCAAAACTCTGCCCGCCATGGTGTGACAAATTGGATTCGGTCTGAGAATAACAATCGTACAGAATTTGGACCATCAAATTGGAACTGGAAGGGGTTAACTAAAAAATCTGTGACATTACCACGAGTATTACAACAAGAAGGTTATAGGACCATTCATGCGGGTAAAGCCCATTTAGGCCCAATCAACAGTGAGGGAGAAAATCCACTTAATCTAGGTTTCGATGTTAACATTGCTGGTAGTTCTATAGGTGAACCGGGAAGTTACCACGGGAAGGATGGCTTTGGACATATTGGAGGTAATAAAACCAGAGCAGTTCAAGGTTTAGAAAAATACCATGGTAAAGACATTTTTCTGACGGAAGCATTGACCATTGAAGCCAATGCAGCTATCACTAAAGCTAAAGAAGAAGATAAACCCTTTTTTCTCTACATGTCGCATTATGCAGTGCATGCCCCCTTTCACTCTGACCCTGGTTTTTCAGATAACTATATAGATTCAGGTAAAACTGAAAAGGCTCAAGCATTTGCAACATTAATAGAAGGGATGGATAAATCTCTTGGGGATATAGTAAAGCATGTCAAAAGTCTTGGGTTAGGCGAGAATACCATACTCATATTTATGGGAGATAATGGATCAGATGCCCCCTTACCTTCTGAAAATGATTACGGTAGTTCATATCCTTTAAGAGGTAAAAAAGGACACCATTGGGAAGGCGGTATGCGCGTACCATTTATTGCTTCATGGGTTGAGCCGAACGAACAAAAGCCCTTGCAAAAGAAAATGCCTATTGCGCAACAAGAGATTCAACAACAACCTGCTTCTATCTTAGATGTTTTTTCAACAGTGTGCCAGTTGGCTAATGTAACCATTCCTGAGAACCATATCACGGACGGATTTGATTTAAAAGAGCAGCTAAACGGGCAAATTAATACAAAACGTAGTGAGCTTTTCCTCAACCATTTTCCACATGGTAACCATCGTACCAATTATTTTACAAGTCTTGTTAAATCAGACTGGAAAATTATTTACCATTATCAAGTTGATGGTCAGCCTCTATATGAGTTGTACAATCTGAAAAATGATCCATTCGAAGCCAATGATTTGTCAAAAGAAAATCCTGAACAGCTCAAATTTTTGATGAAAGCACTAATTCATGAAATGGAAAATAAAGGAGCTCTCTATCCGGAGAAGGATGGTGAAGTATTAAAAATGATCATACCTCAATCAAGAAGTAATACGAAATAAACATAGAAATAAGTCTTATAATTTGTGTCTATAGTGCTCTATTTTACAATAAAATAAAACCGTAACTAAGGCTCAATGTTATTAAGTTAAGGGCAGAATGTGTCAATTTTGTCATTCCGACGAAGGAGGAATCCCATTAAGTAAATAAGATTATGAGATTCCTCCTTCGTCGGAATGACAGTTAAATTGCTTAACTTAATAACATTGAGCTAAGGCTATGTTTAGATTTTATTATTTATCTGAGCACGATATAATCCAAATTCTTTTTGGTATAAGATCAGTTTTTCGAAATATCTATTTAATGTCATTGCAAAAAATATTTTTCAAAATAAGCTTTAGAAAACTTTTTAAGCTCAGTTTTTCTTTTGACCATAATATTAAACCCTTCAAACCTTTAGGTTCTAAAAAGTTACTATTACGACATCTTTTCATTTTTTAACATTTTATTAATAGGGGTAAATCACTTTTTTCAACACTTTAATACATATAACAAACACCAACTTCATAAATTAAAACTTTAAATGATTACAAAAGCACGTCAAAAAACAATCATTCTTTTGCTTTCAATGGTATGCATAATACAATTCGTAAACGCACAAGAGGCTGAATCAAAATTCGAGAAAATTAAAGAGTTAGGTAGTATTGAAGAATACTTATATACCCCTAATGGTATGAATATGCTATTGGTACAGGACAATTCTGCTCCAGTAGTTACCGTACAAATTGTATACCGGGTTGGATCAAAACATGAAGTTCCAGGAAACACAGGATCAACTCATTTACTGGAACATTTAAATTTTAAAGGAACCCCTACATTCAACAAAAGAAATGGAAATGCCATTTTTAATGTATTGCAAGGTATGGGAGCCCAAATGAATGCGACGACCTGGAATGACAGAACTAATTATTATGAAACCATCCCAAGTGACAAAATTGAAACTGCACTTCATATAGAGTCAGACAGAATGCGCAATTCTTTGCTCTTAAAAGAAGACAAAGATGCAGAAATGACCGTAGTTCGTAATGAGTTTGAGCGTGGCGAAAATAATCCAAATAGTCTTTTAAGTAAAGAAATGTGGGCGACTGCTTATATGGCGCATCCATATCATCATTCAACTATTGGGTGGCGTTCAGATATTGAGAACATGCCAATTGAAGCATTACGTAAATTCTACAACACCTATTATTGGCCAGATAATGCAACACTAACCATTATTGGAGATTTTCAAAAAGAATCACTTTTTAACTTAGTTGACAAGTATTTTGGTAAAATTACTAAGGCCCCACATAACATGCCTCAACCTTATACAGAAGAACCAGCTCAGTTAGGACCTAGAAGAATCGTTATTAAAAAGCCGGGACAACAAGGTATCGTTTCTATAGGCTATAAAATTCCGGGGAGATTGCATGATGACTTACCAGCTTTACAGGTTTTAAGTCAAATTATAGGCTCTGGTACATCTTCAATAATCAATAAAACATTTGTTGATACGGGCTTAGCTCTTTTTGGATTCTCGAGCGCTTCAAATTTTAAAGAAGTTGGCATGTTTACAGTGTCATTAGGTTTTGCTCCAAATAAAAATCATGAAGCGATGAATACTCAAATGCTTGAAATGATAAACAATGTAAAAAATGAAGGTGTTCTTCAAGAAGATGTTGACCGCATTGTTGCTAAACTTAATGCTCAAACCATTTTATCTCGAGATGGTTCAGGAAGTATAGCAGGCCAATTAACCGAAGCTATTGCAGGTGGAGATTGGACAGATTATATTACCGGAAATGAGAGGCTTGGTAAAGTTACAGCTGAAGATGTAAAGCGAGTAGCCAATACTTATTTATTAGAAGACCAAAGCACAACAGGTTATTTTGTTCCAAAAATATCCGGTGGAAATAAATCTACAGGTCAAAAGCTTGCTAATTATACCTCTAAGGATAGTAAGTACTTTTATAGAAACCCTAATCATTCAAATGATTGTGAACACGATGAATATTCGACTAGAATTTCTCAAACGATGCTTTCTGAAATAACATCAGCATATGAAACCATCAAAGCCACTAATAAAGGCGAAAAGTTTACGAGAAAAACGGTAGCGGGAATAGATGTCATTACTGCAAAAACGGGAGCTAAAGATTTTTTAACAGTTTCAGCCAGTTTCCCAATAGGGGGGTATTTAAATACGAATGCTAATGAAATGGTTCCTTCTTTAACAACACAAATGTTAAGTAAAGGGACTATCAATCATGATAAATTTCAATTTTCTCAAAAACTCGAAAAACTAGGAGTTGGGCTAAGAGTTAATGCTGGAACTCATAAAGTAAATATAAGCTTTAAGTGTTTGAAGAAAGATTTAAAGATGGTCATTGACTTATTGGCAGAAGAGCTGCGTTATCCTTTATTTGACGAAAAAGAATTTGAATTGCTAAAACAACAAAATGCTGGTGGTATGAAACGTGGATTAACAGACCCAGGAACTCAAGGGGCTATTGCCCTTTCTCAAGCCATATATCCTAAAGGACATCCTAATTATTCAACAGATATTCAAACATCCATTGATAACTTAAACAAGGTCACTTTAGATGAATTAAAAGCATTTCACAAATCTTATTTCGGACCCGAAGGCATGCATTTAGTTGCTGTAGGAGATATAGATACCAATACTTTATATACTGCCCTCAAAAAGGCTTTCAAAGGATGGAAAGGCGGTTCAACAAATAAAGCGCAATTTGAGAAACCAGAAAAATCAAATGCCTTAACTAAAGTAGTTACAATACCTCAAAAACCAAGTGCAGAAATGTATATAGGTCAATATACAGGAATCCATAGAATGGATAATGATTATTTACCTTTCTATATGGGAACCAGTATTTTGGGTGGTGGATTTTCTGGAAGATTAATGCAAACCGTCAGAGATAATGATGGCTTAACCTATAGTATTGGAGCTAGTCATTCTGGACATTCGCATACAGGAGGCTATTGGTCAGTAAACGCTTCATTTAATCCGAATCTCTTTCAAAAGGGTTTAGATGCCACCATGGTTCAAATTAAAAAATGGGTCAATGAAGGTATCACTAATGACGAATTAACCGCAAAAAAAACCAACTTAACAGGTAGTTTTAAAGTTGGGCTTTCCACTACAGGTGGTTTAGCAGGAGCACTTTTAAGTTTTGTTGAGCGTGGATTAGAGCCAAGTTATGTGGATCAATATTCTAAAGATATTGAAGCAGTTACTATAGGTCAAGTTAATACTGCTATTAAGAAATATATAGATTTAAATAAATTAATCATTATAAAATCAGGATCACTAGATGAAAATGGTGCCCCTTTAAAATAAAGCACAACATCTTTTCTTTATACTCTTAGTTTTAGTGTTAATTATTTGAGTTAGTCAGTGAGTAAACAAAAAAGAAAGATGATAAAAGGGTTATTTATTTATAAATAGCCCTTTTTAAGAATAAATCGATAAATAATGGTTGACTAAATATTACTTAAAAGATTTAACTGGATTTTGCGAAAACTTTTTGAACTTTAAGTCTTTTAAAATAAAGGAACAAATTTAAAACCCCTTGATCTTTAAGTCTTTCTCTAATTAATTTATAAGCTCGGCACATTTGTGCTTGAACAGTTTTTGGAGAAATTTCAAGGCGCTCTGCTATTTGTGCATAGCTTAGGTTTTCATACTTACAAAGCAAAAACACTTTTTTGCATTTGGTGGGTAGTTTTTCGATTTCTAATTTTAGTTTTTCAATTCTATTAGTATTTATTTCATCATCATCATCAAGGGTCGCCATAAGGCGTTTATATTTCCAACTATCTAAGACACTTTGCTCTCGTTTATCTTTACGATATTTATCAACATAAGTATAATAGGCCGTTTTATATAAATAGGCGTTAATAGAATTGACGGCATCTAACTTTTCTCGAGAGTTCCATAATTTTATAAACGTTTCTTGTAAAATATCTTCAGTTTCATAGTCATTTTTGGTAAACCCGTTAATATAAGCAGCCAATTTTGTGTAATGCAAATCATGAATAGTTTTAAAAGCTATTTGATCTCCTTTTTTAACAGCATTTACCAGGTTAGATATTTTTTTTCTGTCATTCATAAACTTGAATCGGCGAAATATATATAAAAATTTTATAAAAAGATGAAAAAAATTTAGGCGTTTTTAAAAACCTAGACGTATTACTGATATTAAAAGAATAATTTGTGGATAAAAGAATAGAAAAAATAATTGCAAACTATTTCGATCAACAGATCACGGATAGTGAAGCTAAGGAACTTATTTCTTGGATTGAAAAAGGTAATAGAGATATATTTAATAACTATGTAACTTTAAACTTTTCTCTAGAACAGTTAAAAATAGCAAAACGTAATAAAAAGACCGTTTCTTGGGATAAGATAGCTTCTAAAATTAATGATAAACCTTCGATAAAGACGATCCCTATATACAAAAGGAAATTATTCAAATATGCTGCGAGTATTCTAATACTCATCACCATAGGGAATTATGTTTATAAAAAATCTATTAACGAAACCGTAACTATAGAAAATACCTTAAAAGAAATAAAACCAGGATATGAAAAAGCAACCCTTGTTTTATCTGATGGTACTATTATAGATTTAGAGCAGCACAAGAATGAATTGATTACTTCAGATAACCAAATGCAAGTACAGAATACAGATGATGGTTTGGTATACAATTCGATTACTGAAGCGACTCAAATAAAAGGTGTTACCGAGACATTAAAGTATAATACATTGCAGGTGCCCATAGGTGGGATATATCAAGTTAAGTTACCAGATGGAACAAAGGTTTGGTTAAACTCGGCAAGCTCCCTAAGGTACCCGGAAAGATTTAATGGCTCCCAAAGAATCGTAGAATTGACTGGTGAAGCGTACTTTGACGTTACTAAAGACACCAAAGAGTTTATAGTAAAAACAAATACTGCAGACATTACTGTTTTGGGGACTCAATTTAATGTGTCATCGTACAACGAAGATTCTTTTTTCTCATCAACTCTGGTTGAAGGTAAAATTAAATTAACGACATCTCAAGGTATAAATGATAATAACTCTGTCATACTTAGCCCTAATCAAAGAGGCTTAGTAAATAAAGCACTATCAAAGGTTGAAGTAAAACCTGTAGAAACAGAGGTCTATACTGCCTGGAAAGAAGGGAAATTCTATTTTGAAAGAGAAAGGTTGGACCAAATATTGACTAGAATGGCAAGATGGTATAATGTTGATGTTGCTTTTGAAGACGATTCTTTAAAAAAGGAAACGTTTACTGGAGTTATGCTTAAAAATAAGCCAATAGATAACTTATTAAATATGATTAGTGAAACCACAAGAATAAACTATATAATAACCAAAAGTAAAATAAATGAGAAATATGAATTAAAACTAACTAGGAATTAGTTAATAAAAAACCGGAAAATGCTACCAACATTTTCCGGATTAATTTTTGTTAGCTAAAAAATTTTGAAAACCGATTATTTAACTAAACAAACAAATTTATGAAAAAAAAATCAACTACAAGACTATGTAGATTATTTGAAAGACGAAAAGAAATTCTATTACTACTTATGAAACGGTGTCTTATTTTAAGCATTTTATTTTTTAACATTGCTGCTTTTTCTTATTCTCAAAAAATCACATTAGAATTGGGTAAGACAAAGCTGTCTGAGGCTTTTAAAGGTATTAAAAAAGCCACAAAAGTTGACTTCTTCTTTAGTCACAGGGAACTTGATGTAGATCGTGTTGTTATGGTAAATTATAAAGACACGGATGTATTAAAAATTGTTTCAGACCTTGTGGGAAGCAATTTTAAAGTACAACTAAACGAAAACATTTTACTAATTACTCCTGTTTCTATTGGGAATTTTCAAAATGTAATTAAAGTAAAAGGTAATGTTACTGATGAAAATGGTGAAGTATTACCTGGAGCAACTGTTAAAATTAAAGAGACTAATTTAGGAACTACAACCGATTATGATGGTAACTATACTATTAATACTGATGAAAAATCAATTCTTGTTTTTAGTTACGTTGGCTATTTATCTCAAGAAGTTGAGGTAAATGGGCAGAATGTCATTAATATAAAATTAATAGAAGATATTTCGAAATTAGATGAAGTTGTAATTACGGGGATTGTTCAAAGAAAAAGAGAAAGCTTTACCGGAGCAACTCAAACATTTAACAGAGAAGAACTTAAAGCTATTGGTAATTTAAATGTGATTCAAAGTTTAAAGACTTTAGATCCTTCATTTGTCATTCAAGAAAATAATAATCTTGGCTCTAACCCAAATGTATTACCCGATATAGAGGTTCGTGGAAAAACAAGTATATCTACAGACAATATAAGAGATGAATTTGGTAGCAACCCTAACGAACCACTATTTATTCTAGATGGTTTTGAAACGACACTACAAAGAATTGTAGATTTAGATATGAATCGTGTCGCATCTATTACTATACTAAAAGATGCCTCGTCTACAGCTTTATATGGGGCAAAGGCAGCTAATGGAGTTATTGCTATAGAAACATTAAGACCCATTGGAGGGAGATTACAGGTCACTTATAATTCTGATTTTAGAATCGAAATGCCAGATTTGAGTGTTTATAATTTAATGAATTCAACACAAAAGTTACAGTATGAAAAACTGGCAGGACGTTGGAGTTACAGGATTCCGGAAACAGAAAGTACCAATCAATTTGATTTAGACAAAAGCTACAATAGTATTTTAGCTGAAATAGAAAGAGGGGTAGATACCTATTGGTTAAATGAACCCGTTAGAGTAGGAACTTCATTGGGTCACTCGCTATACATTGGTGGCGGAGAAAATGCTATTTCTTATGGAGTAGGGCTTAATTATAAAAAATTAAATGGTGCTATGATTGGTTCGGACCGCTCTACTTGGGGAGCCGATATAAGTCTTACCTACAGAAAAGATAAATTAAATATAACTAATAGGCTTTACATTAATGGGTTTGATGCTAACGAAACGCCTTATGGTTCATTTTCTAACTTTGCTAATGCTAATCCATATTTTAGACAAACGGATGCAACTGGAAATATTACCAAGTTTTTAGATATTGATGACATTTTTAAAAGTAATCAGATAGTAAATCCATTATATAATGCCACTCTAAATGGTATAAATAATAATAAAAATTATGCAATAACAAATAACTTACAAGCTATTTGGACTTTTAATCCTAAGTTAAGACTTCAGGCAGCCTTACAATTGAGTAAAGGAATTACAACCTTAGAAAAGTTTTTACCGCCAGAACATACGTCTTTTGAAAATACAGCATTTTTTGAAAAAGGAAGTTATCAAAATGTGCGTTCTGATGTGTTTAGCTATAAAGTAAATATGATGGCCACTTATGCAAACATATTTAAAGAAAAGCACCAACTAACGGCAAACTTAAGAGTTGAAGCTGAAGAAACAGATAACAAAAGATTAGGTATTAATGCTGTAGGTTTTCCTAGTGGAACTAATGGTAACCCTGCATTCTCATTTAGCTATAAGCCAGATTCAAAGCCTGCAACTGGACAAAGTCTATACAGAAGAATAAATTTACTAGGAAGTATTAACTATGCTTTTGATAATAAGTATCTTTTTGATGGCACATATCGTTTAGATGGTTCAACGGTTTTTGGATCTAACCAAAGGTATTCGCCATTTTGGGCTGTTGGTGCTGGATGGAATTTACATAATGAATTTGGAATGGATCCAGAAAAAATTTCAATGTTGAAATTAAGAGGAAATATAGGATCTACGGGAAATCAAGGTTTTGGAAGTCTGTCATCAGTCTCAATTTATAATTTCAATCAAGATGTTACTATTTTTGGACAAACTCTTGGTCTTCAAACCTTGGCAAACCCTAATTTAGAATGGCAAAAAACCATCGATGCAAGTGTTGGTATCGATTTGGTATTATTTAAAAATAGGCTAAGCGCAACTCTTAATGCATTTAACAAAAAAACAGACCCTTTAGTGGTACGTATTGATTTGCCGTCGTCTACGGGTGTTTTTGGCTACCCTTTAAATACAGGAAATCTAAATACAAAAGGTGTTGAAGCTATTATAAGATATTCGCCAATATATAATCCGGAAAATAACACGATTTGGACTTTAGGGGTTACAACATCTTCTATAAAAAGTGAATATGGTGGGTTTAGAAATACATTAAACTCATTAAATGACAATGAAATTTCTAGTCGTTCACTACTTCGTTTTAGAGATGGTTTTAGCCCAGAAGATCTATGGGTGGTAGAATCTTTAGGGATTGATCCTGGAAACGGGCAGGAAGCTTTTTTAACAAAAGACGGGTTACCAACCTACGAATATAATGTAGAAGACGAAAAAGTTATGGGGAACTCTCGTCCATCTATAGAAGGTGTGATTAGCAGTAACTTACGTTTAAAAAATTTCACCTTTGGTATTAACTTTCGTTACCGTTTTGGTGGAGATGTTTTAAATACCGCACTGTTTAACAAGGTAGAAAACATTAGTGCAACAGAGCGATTAAATAACTTTGATGTTCGAGTACTAAATGATCGATGGATCAACCCAGGAGATGTTTCAAGATTCAAATCTATTACAGATTTTAGTAACACACCAATTTCATCACGTTTTATTCAAAAAGAGAATGTCATTATTGGTGAATCGATTAATCTTGGATATGAGTTTAAAAATCAAAGCTGGATGAACCATTTGGGATTAAGCCAATTAAGATTAAATGCCTATATGAATGAAATATTTCGCATTTCTTCAGTAAGAACAGAACGTGGTATAGACTACCCCTTTGCACGTGCCGTTTCGTTTAGTTTAAAAGCCTATTTCTAAATAAAAAAATTAAAGACATGAAAAAATATTTAAAAAGCTGGATAGCAATACTAGGATGTGTACTCGTATTTTCTTGTAGTAATTATTTAGATGTACAACCAGAAGATAAATTATTAGAATCTATTGTGTTTAGTAATGAATCATCAATACATGCTGCACTAAACAATGTTTATTCCAGTATGGCAAGTGATAATATATATGGCGGAAACTTAACCATGACAACGGTAGATGTTTTAGCACAAAGATATAGTACTTTAGAAGACCTTCAACCAAGGTTTTGGCATAGGTATGGGATTTATGATTATGACGATAGTGTTGTTCAAGGAGGTTTCAATGCTATTTGGTCAAATATGTATATTAATATTTTAAACATAAATAACTTTATTAGTGGTTTAGATACCTATGAAGGTGCGCTTTCCGAAGAAAAAAAGAACCTTTTAAAAGGAGAAGCTATCGCACTTAGAGCGATGCATCATTTCGATTTGTTAAGGCTATTTGGACCTATATATAGTGAAAACCCAGAAGCAGATGCCATTCCTTACAATACAGAAGCTAAAGCAGAATTAACAGCCATTTTACCTGCAACGAAAGTTATGGAGCTTATTTTGGCTGATTTAGCTATTGCAGAAGGTCTTTTGGAAAATGACCCCATAAGAGAATTTGGTAAAATTGCCATTCTGGAAGAAGATGTGGAACCCGAAGACCCTGAGTTTGATTATAATGGTTCTGATTTTTATAGATTTAGAAACTTAAGGCTCAATTATTTTGCTGTTAAAGCATTACAAGCTAGAGCAAATCTATATGCAGGCGATAATATAGCAGCTTTAGCCGCAGCAAAAACAGTTATTAATGAAGCTTCGAAATGGTTTGCATGGACGGATCCATTGGATGTTATTTCTGCAGGTAAAAAAGCAGACCGTATTTTTTCTTCAGAAGTATTGTTTGCTGTACAAAACAACAATTTATATAATCAATATGATCGTTTTTTTAGCGATGAATTAGGTCAGCGATTTGTTTTAACTTCTAACAGCGCGCGTTTAGAAACTGTTTTTGAGGCGAACTTAAATGATTATCGTTTTAATTCTACTTGGGCTGTACCTAGTATTGGAGGTTTTGATACTAAAACCTTTTTTAAGTTTGTTGAAATTAGCGTTGGTCCGGGTGAAGCAGAAGTAGGCTTTAAGTTTATGCAGCCATTGGTAAGAATAAGCGAAATGTATTATATCGCAGCAGAAGCAGAATTAGATGCTACATTAGCCCTAGGGTATTTAAACACAGTACGATTTAATAGAGGCCTAATAGATTTGCCAGCTGATGTTGATATTAATGTTGAACTATTGAAGGAATATGAAAAAGAGTTTTATGGTGAAGGACAATTGTTTTTTTACTATAAACGACACAATTTTTCTACCATTCCAGATGGCTCTTCAGATTCTGGTACCGTAGATATGAACGTATCTACTTATGTGGTGCCTTTACCATTATCTGAAACTAATTTTAGAAATGATTAATTAACTCAATAATTATCTACTGTATCTCAAATACAGTAATAAAATTAAATATTATGCAAAAATATATAAAATCAATAATTTTAATTTGTACCATAGTGTTCGCTTTTTCGGCTTGCGAAAAAGAGGAGCCTGCCCTTTTTAGTGGTAAGGATGTTGTTTATTTCCAATGGGCAAAAGAGGGACAGAATGGTTTTGGTAGTGACCAAGTGGATAGTCTTTCTCTGAGCTTTGCTTTAGAATTGCCAACAGTTACAGACTCTATATTTAACATTCCTGTTAAGGTACATGGATATACGGCTAATTCAGATAGAACTATAGGCGTTAGAGTGCATGAAGCATCTACAGCTCAAGGGAGTGTACATTTTAGTATTCCAGATAATGTTGTGATTCCTGCAGATAGTGTTGGTGGTTTTATACCGGTTACTGTTAATAGAACTGCCGATATGAAAGATCAACCATTTTTGTTGAAGTTGCAATTAGTTTCAAACGAAAATTTCGAAACTAATTTAACAGGAACTATTTTGAGTAGTAATGCAAATAGGCCGGTTAGTTATGATGAATTTGAACTTTTAATTTCCGATATTCTAACAGAGCCTTCTAAATGGAGTTCTTTAGCGGGGTGGCTGGGACCTTTCTCTGCAAAAAAACTATACCTAATAGCTGAATTAAACGATATACCTGTGCCAAATTATAATGAATTCCCACCATTTGGAGAATTCTTATCACATATAAGAGTATTAAAACAACATTTAGAAGATCAAAAAGCTAATGGTACACCAGTTTTAGAAGATGATGGATCAGAAATGATAGTGGGCCCTTATGCATAACCTGTTTTTAATTAAGAAAAAATGAAACATCTATTTTTTAAACTTAATCGTACAGCAATGATGATTATAAGGATGTTACATGTGACCATTGAGAAAAAATAAATATAAACACATGAAAAAATATATAAAAATACAATTAATGTTAGCGCTTTTAATCACTGTAGTACTTTCTTCTTGTTTAGAAGATGAAGGGAACTATGATTATAAAGATATTAACGAAGTAGTCTTTGAAGGAATTCAAGACGAATATGCGCTGTTAAGATTCGACGATTTTAAAATAAGCCCTGAGGTTACTTTTACTCAAGGTTCTGGAAGTCAAAATGATTATTCATATAGATGGGTGGCCGTAAAAATTAAAGCATCGAGTATTGATGAGGATGAAGTAACCGAATTAGCAACGACCAAAGATCTTGATATTAAACTTGAATTGCTGCCTGGGGATTATACAATCCACTATTTTATAACTGATAACTCAACAAATATAGAGTGGCAAAGTAAAGCAACCCTTAGAGTGGCAAATGCTATTTTCGAGGGATGGTTGTTGCTAAGTAGTGTAGGTAGCGAATCCAGATTAGATATGATTCCGTTTATAGACGAAGATTTTCTTGCTCCCAAACAAGATGTTCTTAGTTTTGTAGGCTCGGAACTAACACTGCAAGGCTCCCCAGGTTTTGTGTATTTTAATCGGAGTGCTAAACCTTTTGAAGGTATATATGTGTCAACTTCTGGAAATGGTACAACCAAATTAGAGCCAGATACTTTTGGATGGAACAAAGCTTATAACCTTTCTCAGGAATTTGATACGACCCAGCCGGAAGATTTAGAAGCAGATAATATGGTTGCTACTAATGGTGGTCAATCTTATGTTGTTAAAGATGGTAACATATATCTTCATTACAGGATCTGGCAATTAAATTACAGTACACCAATTAATAGAATAGGGGGTGTGAATTTTGAAGCTTCCTCTATGATAGGAAAAGGATCTGGTTTTTTCTCTACTATTTTGTATGATAATACTAATAAGCGTTTTGTTCAAACCCAAAATGGTACTACAAATGTCATTTCTAGTGTGGGTACATTATTCGACTATACTACAGGTAAAGATTTAGTATATATGGTAGGCAACGATTATAATGCATTGTTCGATGATTCCATATTTGCCATATTAAATGATCCGAACGATGGTAAAAACTATTTAGCATTATTTAATTCCAGGGATTTTGTGCAATCTTATTATGGAGAAATACTAGCTACAGATTTTGACCAAGCTACAGGTTATGCTATTAGTCCGGATTTTGGATATCTATTCTATGCTGTAGGCGGTAAAGTGTATCAGTATGACTTTTCGCTAGGTACCACTAAACTTATGTTGGATAAAGGAACCGAAGAAATTACCTTAATAAAGTTTCATGATATCGTTACGTATTGGAAAACTGAATACAGCGAAATAAATAAAAAACTAATTGTTTGTAGTTATGATCCTTCAGGAACTGAGGGATCTAATGGAACTATGGAATTGTATACAGTACCTCCTGTAAATGGGCAAATAGTTTTAGAAGAGAGCTATACTGGCTTTGGTAAAATTGAAAGTATTACCTACAGAGAACGGTTTTAAATTAATTAATTTTTTGATAACAAAGGGTTGATTTTTCATCAATCAGCCCTTTGTTATTATCATTATTCATTAGAATGTTAATTGATTATTAACTGGCTGATTGTTAGTTTTTTCACATTAATATTTATTTAAAAAATCTTTAATGTTTTGAGTCTAATTTAGACTTGAACGTGCGATAGCTATGTTTAACCCGGATTATGCATTAGAAAATCTATTACAGTCTGAAACTACTTCAAAACCTATCGCTGTGCTATATTTTTAAGTTTCACCAGAGCGATGCTATACTAAAACTTAGAAAACATCAGGTTTTATTGCATTTTCAACCTTCATAACGAAGTTCTAATGCATAATCCGAGTTTAAAAATAAAAAATTTCAATAATGAAAAATACATTAAAATTTATAACTGGTTTATTAGTCCTTTGTATTAGTGCAAACTCTTGGGGGAACCAACTTAATGAAAAAGGAAAAATTAGTGGTAAGTACGTTGGAAACATAAATAATAAAGAAATTTATTTGAGTAAGGCTGAGCATGGCAAACTAACAAGACTTGTTGCCGCTGAGGTAAAAGAAAATGGAGCGTTTAACTTTGCTTACGAGACAGATAAGCCGGGAATATATGTTATTAGTGTTGTTGATAGTTCTACCAAAAAAACAATTAAAGGGAGTTATTACAACTTAAAACGATTTTATTTAGATTCTGGAGCAGATATTAAAATCGAGCTTCAGGATGAAAGCTACAAGTTGCTAAATTCGAACAAGGAAAATGACTTGCTTACAGAGTGGAACCAAACAATTGATACGAGCTATGTATATACGAGGTTAGGAAGTCATCACACTTATGAAGATTTTTTTCCTTTTTTACCGAGTATAGTAAAAAAAGCAGCACGTTTTAAAAAGAAAATAACAACAGGAGACCCCCAATTTGATGAGCTGTTAAAATTACTAGTTGATTCAGAAATAAAATGTACCAACTTAGGATTTCTTTATTCCATGCGTACAAAGCATCCAACCAAAGACACGTATCCTGTTTATTATAAGGAGGTTTTAGAAGATAACTCTCCTTGGTCTGAAAGAATATTGGAATTGCCATTTGGAATTGAATTAGGTCGACTAGGATCCATGTATAAACTTATAAATTTAGATGGCGGTTACCCAAAGGGCATGAGAAAAATTGATGAACTGTATAATCTTTTTCAAAGCAAACTTTTGTGTGGATATCTAGCATTACATACAGCAAAAAGATACCAGGGATATGATGAGGAATATATGGCGTTTAAAGAGAAGGTAACCCCTTATTTATTAAACGACTATTTAAAAAAGAAATTAGAAACAATGGAAGTGCCACTTAAAGCATTTGCCATAGGTGCTAAGGCCATTGATTTTGTTGGTACAGACCTAAATGGTGCGGATCATAAGCTAAGTGATTACAAAGGAAAACTGGTTTATATCGATTTTTGGGCAACTTGGTGTGGTCCTTGTAAGGCTGAAATTCCTGCTTTGAAAACCTTGGAAAAAAAATATCATGGAGAGGACATTGTTTTTATGAGTGTATCCTTTGATAAAGATAAAGATTATCAGAAATGGGAAAATTTTGTTCTAAAAGAAGCATTAAAAGGTGTTCAAATAAAGGTGAGCGATCGTGTTCATTCTGAAATATCAAAAGCTTATAAAATTTCAGGTATTCCTCGTTTTATGTTATTTAATAAAGATGGAACGGTTATCACTGTTGATGCTCCACGTCCTTCGGATGATAAAAAAATTAACGATTTGCTGAACAAGTATTTATAAAAAGTATAAGTCAAAACTACAGGGGCTTGATTGAAAAAGGCCTTAGTATTTGGGTTTAACAAAATGACTGAAATTTATTTAAAAAGGATGAATTTAAAGCAAATTATTACAAGTATACTGATGATTATTTTACTTGGACAATTGAATAACGTACATGCCCAAAATAAAGAATCGTCAAAATATGATCATTATTATAATGATGGGGTTATAACTAGTTCTATCACTAAAAAGGGGAGTGAGCTAATTAAGGCTGGAAATTTTGTCGAAATGGATAAATTAAGGATTGGTTTAAATAAATCCAGTGAAAATGTAAAGTTACCAATTACAACTAGTAAGGGGAGGATTGATTTGGATGCAACACAGGATGGTATTCTGATTTTAGTAAAGCTTTATCTGTGTGGACATTGTCCGAATCACCATGCCTCAATAGCTACAGGTTTTGTTTTAAATAAAGAGGGTGTTTGTGCTACCAATCATCATGTTTTTGCTAAAGACCCTAAAGAATCAATTGATTATGTTTCGGTTTTTGCGATTGACAACCAAGGAAATACTTACCCCGTTGTTGAGGTATTAGCTGCTAACAAAGATAATGATCTGGCTTTATTTAAAATTGAGCCTCAGGATGAAGTATTAAAACCTGTTTTTTTGGGTGAAAATGCTAAGGTTGCTGATAATGTACATATAATTAGTCATCCTAAATTTATGTTTTACACCTATTCTAGAGGGTTTGTTAAAAGATCCTATCTCAGTTATAAAGAAGGCGCTCCTCGTCAATCAATTTCAGCAAATTTTGACCCAGGCTCAAGTGGCGCTCCAGTTTTTAACGATTCGGGAGATGTGGTAGGTGTTGTAACTTCTGTTATGACTGTTTATGATAAAGAAAATAAAAACGCAAAAATAGAAATTAGGGAAATGATTCCTATCGACCTTTTAAAGCAAATGTGTCGTGGGCCACTGTAAAGATGAATTTCAATGAATAGAACATCTATAAATCCATAAAAAGGTATGTTAGCATGTACCGTAAAATTTAAATAACATGAAACGAACATTAACAAATTTTAAGCATTTTTTCACAAAAGGTAATGTTTGAAATTTTTAATGTGAGAACGAAGTGGTTGCACACGTTCTCAACCTGCCTGCCGGTAGGTTTTATAAAAAATTTATTATCAAATAATTACTAAAATTTAAACGTGTGAAAAAAAATCTAAAATTTTATATAGCTACTATACTTATTTGTTTAACTCCTTTATTAGGGATATCACAAGTAACATTTCAAGATACTTCATGGAGTGACCTTTTAAATACAGCGAAAGTAGAACAGAAGTTAATCTTTGTGGACTTATATTTTACTGGATGTTTTCCTTGTAAGTTAATGGATGAAAATGTTTTTACAAACGAAAAAGTATCAAACATTTTGAATCGTGATTTTGTATCATTCAAATCAGATATTTTAAAAGAAGACATTGGCAAAAAAATAAGTTTAAAATATGGTGTTACAGGGTTCCCGACCTTTGTATTCTTAACTGCTGACGGTATTGTTCTAGATATTACCTCGGGACTTTATGAGGTCGACGATTTTACTTCTTTATTAAATACTGTAAAAGAGAATGCTGATAAAAAAATACATAAAAAATACAGTAATAGCCTAGAGGGAAATTACCCCAAATTTTATAATGATGCTTACTTAAAAAACAAAAGAGATGTTTCTTTCGAGGTATTGGATTCCTATTTAAAAAATCAACAGGATTTAAGTGCTGAAATACCTTTCGCAATTATGACCGGACTTAGAGTTGGTGGAAAATATGCTGACTATATATTGAATAATGCAGAACAGTTAGCTAAAGATTATAGTAGAATGCAAATGAGAAACAATCTTTTTACAATATTAAAAAGAAAGGCTATGTCATTAGGGAAAAAGAATGATCAGGCGGCTTACAATGAAGTTTTAGAAAAAGCAAAACCCATATTTACAAAAAAAGAGTGGACAAAATTTAGTGAATCATTTCAAAAGGATTTTGATAATAATAGAATTCAATAATCAGAACATTTTAAGGTTTTTTCAGATCCTTTAAAAAGTTTAATTCAGAATTAAAAACATCAATCATGAAAAAAATATTTTTAATACTAGTATTAATTGGTCATACGTCTTGCAAAGGCCAGACCGTTCACCCAGAATACACCATTATTTCGGGGCAAATAAAAAATGCAGAATCTAAAGCGTTTTCGCTATTTAGTATGGCTGAAGGTTCAAAAGAAATTACTTTAAACGAAAAGGGTCTGTTTAAAGATACTTTGCATGCTCCCAAGGGGTTATTCCAAATAATAATGCCTGAATTGAATAGAGAAGGCTTGGTGAGATTAAAAATAAATAAAGGAGCAGATATTCACTTTACAGCAGATGCAAATGATTTTAGAAATACTTTAAACTATACTTTAGACCAAGCTGATTTAAATAATTTTTATAACGAAAAAGCAAAAATTGATAATTCTGAGGATGGTTTTGATGAATTATGGTACAGAGAATCTAAAGCAATTTTTGATGCTAAGATCAAGTTGCTAAAAGAGAAATATACAACGCTTCTAAGATCATACAAAAATATTGCTGAAGAAGATATTATAGGCGCGGAAAGCGATAATGAAAGAATGATTAATATCTATAGATCTAACTACGAAAGTGCTTATGAAATATCGCAAAAATTAAAGAAAGGAACCTCTTCACCTTCTTTTGAGAATTTCGAAAACTTTGATGGTTCTACAACATCACTTTCAGATTTTAGAGGCAAATATGTATATATAGATTTGTGGGCTACGTGGTGCGGTCCTTGCAAATATCAAATACCTTATTTAGAAGAAATAGCCAAAGAATATAAAGACAAGAATATTGTCTTTGTAAGTATTTCTAGTGATGCTCAAAAAGATAAAGAAAAGTGGAAAGCTATGATTAAAGAAAAGCATATGGGAGGCGTTCAATTACTTTCACCAAATGCAGGGAATATTGATTTTATGAAAGATTATTATATAAAAGGAATCCCAAGGTTTATTCTCTTAGATCCAAAAGGAAACATTATTGATTATGATGCTCCAAGACCTTCTGAGAAAGAAAAAATAAATAAACTATTTATCAGCAATGGTATTTAAAGCGTGAAGTTAAAAACAACATTAATTATGAAAACATCTAATTTATTATTCTTAATCCTCATTATGAGTATTGCCGTGTCTTGCGCAAATGATTCATCAAGTAAAGATAATGGATATACCACTATTGAAGGTATGTTTGATACATCTGATAAAGTTGAGGTCAGCTTGTATAAAGTTGAACACGGTACACAAACATTAATAAGTACTTGCCAATTAAATGAGGGTAAACAATTTGGTTTTCACATAAAACCAGACGGAGAGGGTTTTTACGTTTTAAATATTGGACCTTTTAAAAGATCTATTTATATAAAAGAGAACATGGCTATAAAAATTACAGCCAAATCTGATGGAAAGGTATTGTTAGAAAGCTCTGACGAAGAAAATAAAGTATTAACTAATTGGATGGAAGAACAAAAAAAGTTCACGCCCAATTTTGCTGCAAATTCAAATGAAAAACCTACGAGTGCTTTCTCATTTTATGAAAAAAATATTGATAAAGTAAAAAAGTATCACGACAAGGTTAATACTTCAAATGGGCGTTTTAATGAGCTCATGCATGCATTAATAAATTTAGATATAGAGGCTGCTATTATCTGCTTAACATTTCCTAATTCACCTGAAGAAAAATCGGCTAAATTTTATCAGAACCTGATGCAGGGGGATAATTACAAATCAACCATGATACTTGATCTTCCTGGTGTGATGCGCGCTTTTGGGAGTCATCAACTTCATAGAAGTCTGAATGCAGGTATTAAGTTAGATAAAAACTCATTAAGCTGGATGGTGAATGATATAGAAAATGACACGCTAAGAGGATATTATATTTTAAATAATCTAAGGTCGTTTAAAACTTATAACAAGGAGTATTTAAATTTTATCGAACCATTTAGAAAAGATATCGTACTAAGTAAATATGTTGAGAAAAGAATTGCTGACTTCGAATCTAAAATAAAAAATATTGATCCAGGAACCCAAGGATACCCATTTACTTATAAAGACATAGAAGGTAAAGAAGTATCGTTTAAAGATTTTAAAGGAAAATATGTTTATATAGATGTGTGGGCTACTTGGTGTGGGCCATGTAAAGCTGAAATACCACACATTCAAAAGTTAGAAAAAGAGCTACATGATAAAGACATACAGTTTGTAAGTATTTCTTTGGATAAACCCAAAAGTCATGAAACATGGAAAAATTTTGTTGAAAAGGAAGCATTATCCGGAATACAGTTAATTGCTGAAGATGCTTTTAATTCTCGCCTTGCGAAAGATTACAAAATTAAATCCATACCTAGGTTTTTGCTATTTGATAAAGATGGTGTCATTGTCGATTCAAATGCCAAGAGACCGTCAAATCCAGAATTAAAAACACAATTAGAACAGTTAATAAATTAAAAGAAATAAGAATGACTAGAAATATAATTACAATGTGCTTAGCAGTGTGTTTCATGCTGTCTTGCAAACAGTCCCATGAATCAACAAAAACAGAGTCAACCATCATTCAAGGTAGCTCACAAATGTCTTCTGATTTCAAAAAGTTGAAATTATATAAAATGAATCATGGACAATTGCAAGTAGTTGATTCTGCTTCTGTTGATGCTAACAATAATTTTCAATTTAATTTACTGCCCGAATCTGAAGGTTTTTATCACCTGAGAACTGAGAAATATAATTATGTATTTAACCATATCCCTTTGTACATTAAAAAGGGGCAGACTTTTAATATTGAATTAGATAGCACAGGTTATAAAATGCCTCAGGTTCCAGATAAAGAAAATGAGCTTCTTTCTGAATGGGTTGCTTTAACAGATACCTTAAATTTCTATTCAATAGGAAATCACTCTGAAAAAAACGCCTATGAGCATTTCTTTCCATTTTACGAGCAATTTTCACAAAAAATGCAAGCGTTTCATAAAAAAGTAGCTAGTAAAAACACAAATTTTAATAGACTGATGCATGCACACATAGATATGACAACAATAAGAACAGCCCTGTCTTTTTTGTATGGCATGCGAGGGAAATACCCTAAAGAGGAAGAAATTCCTGATTACTATAGCGAATTTGTGACTATGGACACTTTTAAATCTGCAGTGGCTCTTGAAATACCAGAAGGCATGGAAGCGCTTAGGCTTTTTCAGTATCGCAGGCTGGCTCTTTTAGATACACAACTATCACAACCTGATAGTTATTGGTGGATAAAAGAAAGTGTTTCTAACGATACCCTCCGCGCATACGTTTTATTAGAAGTATTAAAACGCACTAAAGCACTCAATGATACATATTATAATATAGTTGAGAAGCATAAAAAAATATTAAACTCTAATCCTTTTATTCGTAAACAGCTAGACGCATTGGAGAGTAAATTGGGTAAATACGAAGCGGGAGCGCTAGGGTATAATTTCATAGCTAAGAACATAAAAGGGGAACAGGTATCATTCAAGGATTTTAGAGGGAAATATGTATACATTGATGTATGGGCTACATGGTGTGGTCCTTGTAAAGCAGAAATACCACACATTCAAAAGTTAGAAAAAGAACTTCATGGAAAGGCTATTGAATTTGTAAGTGTTTCAGTAGACAAACCAAAGGACAAGGACAAATGGAAGTCATTTGTAAAGGACAATAATTTAACCGGTGTACAATTAGTAGCAGATAGTGCATTTAGTTCAGGAATAACCAAAGAATATGGCGTAAATAGTATTCCTCGTTTTTTACTATTTGATCAGGAAGGAAAGGTTATAGATATTGATGCTAAGAGACCTTCTAATCCTGAATTGAAAGAGCAATTAATGACATTACTTAATTAGCAAATAAAAAATCTTCAAATTTTAATAAATAAAAGTAACATGCAAACACAAAGAATTCTATATATAGCTTTCATCCTATCAATTTCGTTTACCAATAAAATGGCGGCTCAAGAAAATAAATCAGTAGAAAGCACTATAGTACAAGATTGGTACAAAGAGTCATTCCTTATCAAGGCAGGAGACTCCATTCTTGATATGGCCGATGTGGATCCAATGGCCCATGCAGCACCATTTCTGGCTGATTTGAATGGTGATGGTAAAAGGGATTTGATTGTTGGATCTTATGATGGGAAATTTCGTTTCTATCAAAACCATGGCACGAATTCAGATCCAAAGTATGATGGTAACGCAGTGTTACTCTCTGCTGGCGACAAGGACGCCATGGTACCAAACTGGTGTTGTGTAGCGGCAGGGCCACAACTCTTAGATGTAGATGATGATGGTATATTGGATCTGGCTTCCGGAAGTTACGGTGGACTTGCCTATTGGTTTAAGGGCTTAGGCGGTACGCGTTTCTCAGATCGGCAGACGCTTGTAGATCAAGCTGGAATTCCATTAATTGGAAGAAGTGAATTTATTGATACCCTTTATTCCTCTAATAACCTTGGATCGAATGTCGCATGGACAGACTGGAATGATGATGATGTACCTGATTTGATTATTGGTAGTGGTATTGGCAAAAACAGTGGTGAACTATTTTTACGCTTAGGAACTAATATGCCATCTATTGGGTCGGTAACTGCAGGTAGCGCCATCCCATCACAGCCTTCCTTTTTAACGAAGAATTACTACCCAGATACCTACGAAATTAAAGTAGCTGGTGAACGTGCCATTCAGGAATCCCATGCGGCACCAGCAGTGGCAGACTGGGATGGTGACGGTTTGCAAGATATTTTATTGGGCACTATTACTGGTCGCGTTTATTTGCTTCGCAATAGTGGCGAAGAAGGTGCTCCAGTGTTTAACTCTCGTGAAGTGCTGTTAGAAGCAGGAGCGGTGGAGCAATGGATGCCAGAAGACAGCTCACCACAACACGGGGCTCGTAGCCAAGTTCATGTGGCCGATTATAATATGGATGGTAAAATGGATCTATTGGTAGGCACTTGGTTCAATAGAAGTACACCACGAAAAGATTTAAGTAAAAAGGAGCAAAAACGAGTAACAGCACTGAGACAACAAATGGCAGATCTAGATAAAGAGATTGGTTTAGAGCCTGGTATTTATCGTTATAAATCGGGAGTATTCGGTAGAGGCGATAAAAGCAAGCAGTACAATGAGCTGAGAAAAGAATTAGAACCGTTTTTAGAAACAGTAACTGAAACTTATTATGGTCGCGAACAAACGAGTAGTAGTTTTATGCATAGCCATATCATGGTATATATACAAAAATAATAAAGATGATTAAAGGTATTGTAAAAATAATGATGGCGGTACTTATACTGCTTTATTTATCGACTACGGTTGTGGCTCAAAGTAGTGATAGATCTGTGACTTATAGTGTCGAGGCTCCTAAGGAGGTTGCAGTTGGTCAAAACATAGATATAAGTGTCACCTTTAACATGAAAACAGGCTGGCATATTTATGCCCCTAATAGAGCTAATGAAGCCAAAGGCTATATAGTTAGCACTATTGGGTTTAAAGCACCCGAAGGCATGACAGCTGATGAAATACAAATCCCAACTCCAAGTAACAGCATTACTGGTCAAGTATATAAGGGGAGTGGAGTCGTGATGAAGCAAAGTTTAATGTCTACTAAAGGGCTTACTCCAGGCAAACATAAAATTAAAGGAACTGTGACCTATCAGGCTTGTAACATTGATTATTGTGAACCACCACAAAGTTTTCCAGTTATTCTGAGAATAAATGTTGTAGAGAAACATGTAGAGAAATAACATGTTTTTATTTCTCTGGTAATTTTGTCATTCAGAGTGCAGCGAAGAATCTCTTAAAATCATATTGATTTACAAAATATAAGATTCTTCGACTCCGACAACTGTCGGAATGCTCTGAATGACATTTATTTTTTCTATTGTCTCTTTTATAAATTAAACCACTCCTGTGTTATCTGCTTTTCAATATTATGATTTCCTTTATGAATAAACTCATTTTTCACAGCGTTGTATTCATAATCTTTTCCCCAGTTCTCATAATTCTCTGCCACTTCTTTTATAGCATCACAGATAAAGTGAATATCGGCATTGGTCATAGTAGGATGGATGGACATTCTTACCCAGCCCGGACGCTCTATCAAGCAACCTTCTAATATCTTTTGTTCAATAGATTTAGAGGTCGGCTCGTCCACATTTAATAGATAATGGCCATAAGTTCCTGCACAAGAACAGCCTCCTCTGGTCTGTACCCCAAAACGGTCGTTTAAAAGCTTGACTATTAAATTATAATGAGCATCTTCAATATAAAACGAGAATACGCCCAGCCTATCGGTATGCTCGGGGGCCAATATGGTTAAATTTTCTATAGCTCTGAGTTTTTCAAAAATGATGGCATTTAGCTCATGTTCTCTGTCCAAGATATTCTGCACCCCCATCTTCTCCTTAAGTTGAATGGATAGCGCAATTTTTATAGCCTGTAAAAACCCTGGCGTTCCACCATCTTCTCTGGTTTCTATGTCGTCTATATAATCGTGATCCCCCCAGGGGTTTGTATAGGATACTGTGCCGCCTCCCGGATTGTCCGGTACCAGGTTCTTATATAATTTTTTATTAAAGATCAGCACGCCCGAGGCCCCTGGCCCTCCTAAGAATTTGTGTGGAGAAAAAGTAATGGCATCCAAATACGCTTCTTTGTCTTCCGGATGCATATCTATGTCTATGTATGGTGCCGAACATGCAAAATCCACAAAACACAGTCCATTGTTCTGGTGCATGATTTTTGCTACTTCATGGTAATTGGTTCTAATGCCTGTTACGTTAGAACACCCCGTAATGGCTGCTATTTTTATGGGGCAGTCCCTATACTTTGCAATGAGTTTTTCTAAGTTTTTGGCACATGGCAGGCCTGCTTCATTTGAAGGAATGACTTCAACCTTGGCAATGGTTTCCAACCAGGACGTTTGATTGGAATGATGTTCCATATGGGATACAAAAATGATAGGTCTTAAAGCTTCCGGAACCTGTGTATGTTCTTTTAAGCTCTCGTTAACCTTTAAACCCAAAATACGTTGAAACTTGTTAATGGCACCCGTCATACCTGTTCCGACAGTTATGAGGACATCCTCGTTGGAAGCATTTACATGCCCTTTAATGATGTTTCTGGCCTCGTGATAGGCCAATGTCATGGCCGAACCTGTTATGGAAGTTTCGGTATGTGTATTGGCTACATAAGGACCTATATCATTTAATAACTTCTCTTCTATAGATTTATATAACCTGCCACTGGCGGTCCAATCCGCATAAATAATCTTCTGTTTACCATAAGGTGACTCGAAGGTTTGATCTATACCGACAATCTCATCCCTAAAGGGTTTAAAATAAGCTTCAAGGTTAGACATTTCTTTTTTATTGTTAAAAAGGCTTTTAATAGCACTAGTTCTTAAATTCACAGCTTTAAATTTTTAACGAAGAACCACTTTGATTTAATCAAAGACCAAAGTGACTCTTCTCACTAAAACAATAAAGAATAATTAAGTAGGAACTACTTAATTAAATTTTTAACTCGTTAAATAAATCTTTTAATTTCTCGTTAGATGGTCTAGGAGCATCTGCAGAAACTATATTTCCGTTAGGATCTATAAGTATAAACCTTGGAATACCGTTGATTTTATAATCTTGTACAAAACCAGATTTAAAATTATTATCTGCAATTAATTGAATACCTCCTAATTCTTTTTCAGCAATCATTTCTTTCCACTTCGCTTGATCTGCTGCTTTATCTACTGAGATACTAACAAACTCTATATTTTTATCATGGTAAGCTTTTTCTACTTCTTTTAAATAAGGAATTTCTGCTTTACAAGGACCACACCATGTAGCCCATACATCAATGTATACAAACTTGCCTTTTAAATCGTCTAAGGATGTTGTTCCCCCTGCATAATTTTCATAATCAACAAATTTTGGCGATTCTTGACCTTTTAGTGCCAACAATGTTTGCTTTTGATCATACATCATAGTTAGCTGCTTTTTAGTCATTTCAACTTCCTTTTCTTGTCCGGCAATAAATGTAGAATCTAAGCCTTGAGTTTTATCCAATAAAGCTTTAAGTTCAATAGTTGCATTATTCAAACTTTTATCAAAGCCAGCTTTATCCGAAGCCATCAATTCTTCAAAGTTGATTAATGTCTCATTTAGCAAACCTTTTTGAGCCAAATAGTTATTAGCCTCGGCGCCGTTACCTTCATATTTAATGGTCTCATCAAAGGCTTTAGTATCTAATTTAATTTTTAAATCGTAACCATTCTTTAAATACACTTTAGCTTGTTCTTTGCCATCGAATAAAATATAGTGACCTGCTTCTACTTTAAGCGTATCTGAAAAAACGCCTTCTGGACTCACTTTAATTGTTTTGATAATGCCTCGTTGTGCTACGATTAAAGAGTCAGAATTTTGATTTGTAATGGTTCCCGAAAGGGTCACATAATCTTTAGGGGCTTCTTCTTTGCAAGACACAAATACTAGAGCTATTGATAATATATAAACTATTTTTTTCATTGAATTTGGTTTTAATTCATTCCCATACGAATGAGAATCTATTTATTTTTAAAATTTTGAAATGCCATTTTTTAACCATGAAAGGTATTCTTCAACATCTGGTGTATAGGCTACAGGATCTATTAAATTATCTTCATTATGGTCCATAAGAACATAAAATGGTTGAGAGTTAGCTTTATATTTAATAGTTTGCAGTTCACTCCATTTTTGTCCAATATATTTTAGCTTCTTCCCTGGTCTTAATTTTGAGTCCGTAACCTCGTCTGCTTCTAACTTTCGTTTGTCGTCCACATACAATGAAATTAAAACAACATCGTTTTTTAGTATTTGTAAAACCTCAGGTTTTGGCCATACGTTCTGCTCCATTTTTCTACAGTTTACACAGGCCCATCCTGTAAAATCTATCATAACTGGTTTGCCTATTTTTTTCGCATAAGCTAACCCTTTATCGTAATCGTTAAAAGCTAGTATATCATGTGGGGCTAATAAATGGGCGCCTTCTGGTAAATCATCATGGGATGCTGATGC
This sequence comes from Flavivirga spongiicola, assembly GCF_030540825.1. NCBI lineage: Bacteria > Pseudomonadati > Bacteroidota > Flavobacteriia > Flavobacteriales > Flavobacteriaceae > Flavivirga > Flavivirga spongiicola. Next base: position 777,970 of record NZ_JAUOEO010000001.1, on the reverse strand, counting down.
TGATCCTCCTCCTAATTTAGTGAAGCCTACGCCATAAGGGGATTCGCTATATTCTTGTGGTGGTGGAAAAGCACTTATTAAGTTTAATGGAGCACCCCATAATCCTGGAATCATGTAAATAGTGAATGACAATACGATGAGTCCCATGCTTAATCGTCCTACCGAAATATGTGTTAATGGTGAATCATGTGGCAATTGTATTTTTCCAAACAAATAAAAGGCTAAAGCTCCAAATATGGCAATCCATATGGCTAAAAATACTTCACGTTCTAACAAATGAGCTTGTAATACCAAATCAGCTTGTGATAGGAATTTAAAGGCTAATGCTAATTCTAAAAATCCTAATACTACTTTTACTGTATTTAACCAGCCTCCTGATTTTGGCAAAGAGTTTAACCATCCTGGGAAGGCTGCAAATAGTGCAAATGGTAATGCTATGGCTAATGAAAACCCTAACATACCTATTATTGGTGCTAATCCTCCTTTTGATGCAGCTTCTACTAATAAGGTTCCTACAATAGGTCCTGTACAGGAAAAAGACACTATCGCTAAGGCTAAGGCCATAAAAAAGATACCAATAAGACCGCCTCTATCTGCTTGTGAATCTACTTTGTTTGCCCAAGAGTTTGGCAACATAATTTCAAAGGCCCCTAAAAAGGAGACTGCAAATATGACTAATAACAAGAAGAAAATAATATTAAACCAAACATTTGTGGCTAATGCATTTAGAGCGTCGGCTCCAAATATCCCTGTTACCGCTGTTCCTAATAATACATATATTACGATGATACAAATACCATAAATTATAGCATTTCTAATACCTTGGGCTTTGTTTTTACTTTGCTTGGTAAAGAAGCTTACAGTCATAGGTATCATGGGAAATACACAAGGGGTTAACAATGCTGCAAATCCTGATAGAAAGGCTATAAAGAATATGGCCCATAACCCTTTTTTGGACTCTCCTTCTTTTGGTGCATCTTTTTCTGATGTATTGTTTTCTGCAACTTCCTTATTTTCTACAGTTTTCTTATCCGATATAATAAACTTCAGATCAACTTCTGTTGGTGGTAAGCATTTCTCATCATCACAAACCATAAACTCTACAAAAGCATTCAAAGTAGATTTATCGCCTAGAATTTCAACTTTCTGCTCAAATACGGCACTGTTTTCGAAGTATTTAATTTTCATATTAAAAACCGGATCGTCAACAGTATGACCTTCTTCTTCTGAGGTATTGCCAATTATTTTAAATGCGCCATTGGCATCATCATAAATAAAGCTAGTAGGAATGGGACCGTCTTCGGGTACCGATTGTGAATATAAATGCCAACCTGATTCAATGCTTGCTTTTGAAATTAATTTGTACTCAGTTTCCGAAAGCTTCTCTACAGATGTTGACCACTTTACCGGTTCGTGAATTTGGCTATTTACAAACCATGAACTTAATAGAATAATAAATAAAAGCGTTTTTTTCATTTTTATTGTTTTAAAAAAGGGTTGTTGTAACAACAACCCTTTACATCTTCCTTTTGTTGAGTGACTAATTCAAATAATTTCTTGTTAAGAAAACAAGGTTGAGAGAAAGATTATATGGTTAGTTTAAATTATTACAGTTATTTTATTTCAAAAACTAAATCAACTTCTTTTGGAGGTAAACATTGGGTGTCATTGCATACCATGAATTCAACTACAGCATTGACATTAAACTCTTTTTTACCTTTTAGTTTTATACGTTGTTTAAATGATGCTTTTTTATCAAAATATTTAATTTGCATTTCAAAAACAGGATCAAGAATTGTATGACCTTCTTCTTCTTTAGTATTTCCTTTTTTTAGATAATTGGAATTACCTTCAAAAGTGAAACTTGTTGGAATCGGACCATTTTCAGGAACACTTTGAGAATATAAATGCCATGCTCCACTTATTGTGGCGATAGCAAGCAATTCATATTCCGTATCTGATATTTTTTCTACAGATGTAGACCATTTTACGGGGTCATGAATTTGTGAAAATGTAGTGGCACTAATAGCAAAGGCAAATATTAAAAGTAGTTTCTTCATTTCGTTTTTTTTATGTTATTTCCAAAAATAAGGTTAAGGACATGTTTATATGTAACATGTGTTACTTTAAAGGCTTAATTATTATTTCATATGTTTCAGCATTTAAAAGCACTTTGCTAACAAAAGATTTTATGTCATCAACAGTTATAGCTTTCACAATAGCTTCAAAATTTTCTGGACTGTTCATATTATATCCTTCTCTAAAGTAATTAATAAGTAAGCGCATATCATATCTGTTATAATCTTGTTGTTGCTTTCTCTCTTTTAAATAGTTAGTCGTTGTTTTATCTAAGTCTAACTGATTAATGTCACCATTTGCAATTTTCTTTAGTTCTTTATGAACTATAGCTACTAATTGTTCTACTTTGTCTGGATTACAATCAAAAGTAACATTAATTGAGGCTTCTTGAGTAGGTTTTTTGGATATATTAGCATAAGCACTTGCTCCATAGGTTCCGCCTTCTTGTTCTCTTAAGGTTTCGGTAAATCTTAATTTTAGAATATCGCCGACTGTTTGTGCTATTAATTTATTCTTTAAACTATATTTAAAATCATTCTTATAAGCTATTCTTACAGAACTTTTAGGGTCTTCCATTTTTAAATATACATCTTTATCAATAGATGTACTTACCCAATCAACCGAATTATCTTTCCAGGTTTCAGTGGTACCATTTGTTGGAATACTTGCAATATACTTTTCTAATAAAGGTTTAAGCGTTTCTTTTTGAACATCCCCTATTATAAAAAATTCGAAATCAGATGCATTATTAAACCTATCTAAATAGATTTCCTTAATTTTTTCAAAAGAAATATCATTCGCATAATCTGTCGTAAATAAGCGTACTTTTGGATTATTTTTTCCGTAAAGCGCAACGGTAACACTATCACTAATTTTTTGATTTATATCATTACTTCTTCTAATAATATAATTATCAATATTACCCATAAGTACTTTAAAAGCATCATTGTCAAAACGTGGTTTTACAAAACGTAAATGCACCATTTGTAACATGGTTTCAATGTCTTTTGTTACTGAAGAACCGCTAATACTTTCTGATAAGCCTGAAACACTAATACTTGTTGAAGCTGTTTTTCCTGCTAATACTTTAGTTAAATCTGTTGAAGAATAATCTCCTAAACCAGACATGCCGACTAAGTTGCCCATAAGGTTAGCTGAGGGTAAATCTTTGTCTTCTATTAAAGATGTACCACCATGACTTAAGGCGTTTAATTTCACATCATTTTTATTTTTATTAGCAAATTTATAATGTACTGTAATGCCGTTACTTAAAACAAAAGTAGTTGAGCCTAAAGACTTATTGTTACTTTCTTTAGTTATTTTTCCTTCTTTAATCTTTAGGTTAGAAATAAGTGTTTTTCCAGAAAATCCATCTGAATAGGGAATAAGTGTGTTATCGTTTTCTACAGTTTTAATAATCTGTAAAGCATTTTCCTTAGTTAAATTATTATTTCCTTTAACACCTGTTACTGTTAAAAATCTGTTTTTTGCTGTATATAATTCTTTAAGTCTGTTGTGAATTTCTTTGCTGCTTAAAGCATCAAATATCGTTTCTATGAGCGCATAGTTTTTTGCGATATCTGTCATAGCAGCATTCTCTAAATAGTTTTGTTGTATTGTTGAAACGATGGCTTGATGAGATTTATCATCCTTTTTACTTATTTGAGTTTTGTAATAGTTTTTAAACTGAAGCATAGCCCGGTTTATCTCTTCGGTAGTAAATCCAAATTTTACAGCACGATTTACTTCTTCTAACGCGGCTTTGAAAGCTTTATGTTGCTCATTTGGCTTTGGATAAACCCTAACATTGAAGGCATTTGTTGATCTAGAATGACTGCTGTAATCAACTTGCATTGCCAAAAATGGCGCATCTGGTTTTTGAGTAATCTCACTTATTCTAGCATATAACATACTTGTTACCAGATTGTTTAATAGAGATTGCTTTAAATCTGCAACGGTTTCATCTGTTAAAGATTTAGGATGTCTAATACCAAAACCTATTTGCGAGGTCGTCACTTCTTCATCCATTGCTATGGTATATAGCATGGCATCATTATCTGGAATATTTACTATAAAACGCTCTTTTACATGGTCCACTTTAGGGATTTTTGAAAACAGCTTTTTTATTTTTTGTTCCATGGCATCCACATCAATATCGCCTACAATAGCAATAGCTTGCAAATCTGTTCTATACCAGTCATGATAAAAATTGCGTAAAGCTTTGTATTCAAAATTATCAACGATATCCATCAAGCCAATTGGCAAACGTTTGGCATAGATTGTATTATTAAACATGGTAGGCAATGACTTTTGAAGCACTCTCATACCTCCATTTTGTCTTGTACGCCATTCTTCTTTAATAACCCCTCTCTCAGCATCAATTTCTTCTTCGGTCAATAATAAATAGTTTGACCAATCATGTAATATTAATAAGCCTGTGTCTATTAATTCTGGTGTAGTAGGAATATTATTTATGTTATATACGGTTTCATCAAAAGAGGTATAAGCATTAATATCTCTTCCAAAAACGAGCCCATGCTTTTGCAATGTGTTTAAAATGCCTTTACCAGCAAAATTTTCGGTGCCATTAAACGCCATATGCTCTAAGAAATGCGCCAGACCTTGTTGTTCGTCATTTTCTAGAACAGAACCAACATTTTGAATAATATAATAACTGGCTACATCCTTTGTAACGTCTGTCTTGTGAATGTAATAAGTCATGCCATTGGGCAAAACACCTTTTTTAATACTTTGATCTATCGGTAACGGATCATTTAAATTTAAGTTTTGTGCTGAAGCATTAAAACAAAAGGCACTAACTAATACATGCACTAAAATACGTTTCATCTATAATTATTTTTTTATTAAAACTGTTCTGTATTTATTACTAAGTCGACATTTTATCTATTAACCCCTATAGAGACTTTGTTAAAACTCTCTTAAAAAAAAATTATTAAAAAAATGCGCAAGTTATTTTCGTAAAAATATTTAATACTAGACTGTTAAACATAAGGAAGATTCCTTATTTTTAAGTGCTGTAAAAATTCATTTTTTTTATGGAAGCCTCAAGGAGTTCTTTTCGGTTAAAAGAATCATCTTGGTCAGATTACTCGATGTGATTTATAATCAATCGAAATAATCAAATCTTCATTGAATTTTTTTAAATTTTTAATTCATCAAATAATGCAATAAGTTTTTCATCAGAAGGTCTTGGTGCATTTGCCTGAACAATGTTTCCATCTGGATCTAAAAGAATGAATTGAGGAATTCCTCTAATTTTATAAGCGTTTATAAATGCTGTATTAAAATCGTTATCTGTTATTAGTTGAATGCCTCCTAATGCTTTATCAGCTATCATTTTTTTCCATTTATCTTTATCCTTTTGTTGATCTGTTGAAATACTAACAAAATGAATATTTTTATCGTGATACTGTTCTTCAACTTTTTGTAAAAACGGAATTTCATATTTGCAAGGTCCACACCAGGTTGCCCAAACATCTATATAAACATACTTCCCTTTTAAATCGTCTAACGATGTGGTGCCTCCTGCATAGTTTTCATAATTTTCAAATTTAGGAGATGGTTGACCTCTATCCAATACCTTTAGTGACTCAAACAATTCTTTTACACTAATTATATGTTTTTCGTTAGTAGATGCATTTAAGAATTCTTTTAAATCCTTGTCTTTGTCCTTAGACATTGGCAATCTCATCGAAATATTTTTATACAATTCTGCATTTTTAATGATTTTACTTTTGACTTCTATCAATGCTTTAGATTGAGCTTCGGGATAAGGCAACGAGTCTTTTTGATAATAACTATAAGCTTTTTCTCTTATATTTTGACTAACCATTTGCTGATAATCTGATGAATACAAGTAATCTTCACCATTATCAAAAGTTATTTCAGATAATTCTTTTTTAAAAGCATCAGAGGCTTTGAAATCTCTGTTTTTGTTTAAATAACCATACATTCTTTCGTAATTACCTTTTTTAGCTAATCTTCCGTAATTAATGGCGCGTATTTCTTTAGTTTTTATGTCTTCAGGAATATTTTTTACCAATTCTAAATGATGCTCTAAGTCTTTTTGAAAATCTTTTATTTTGGTTTCAAATGTAGCTTCATCCATATTATAACTTGCCTCTCTATCCATCATGAAATCATATTCTCTTCCTGATTTATATGCAAAATAATTATTCAATTCTTCATGGTCTCCTGACATTTTCAATGTACTTGAAGACTGTGTAGCGTCAACATTTAAATTAATATTTGAGCCTTTAGATAAATAGGGAGTAAATCTAACCTGCTCGAAGCGTAAATTATACAAGCCATTTTCTTCTATATACAATGTATCTGAAAAAGCGCCCGTATCTTTTACATTGATCGTTTTTGTATACCCGTTTAAAGAATTTATATTTAGCTCACCGCCTTTGGTGTTACTAATGTTTCCAGATAGAAGCACATAGTCGACAGGTTCTTCTTTTTTACAAGACCAAAGAACTAAAAGTGCTAGAGCAAGTGTTACATATTTTTTCATATTATATATATTTATTAATTAATTTTTCTAATTCTCCACTTGATGGCAATGGAGCAAAGACATCAACGATATTAAAGTTTTTGTCGATCACAAAAAACCTAGGAATACCTGCCACTTTATAATCTGACAGTTGACTTCTATTGATTTGCAATTGGTTTCCAACCACTTCATTTTTTTCAAAATAACCACGCCAAACTTTTTCTGTGTCTATGGAAAGTGAAATCAATTCAACATTGTTGTTTCTGTGATATACCTTCTCAAGGTCTTCAAAAAATGGTTTTTCTTTCATACAAGGACCACACCATGTTGCCCATAAATCCAGTACAATAACTTTGCCTTTGTAATCACTCAATTTAATAGTGTTTCCGTCTAATTTTGTAAAGGTAAGATCGGAAGCAGGATTTCCTTTTGTAATGGTTTCATATTCAGCTTGTAGGTTTTGCAATACCGCTCTATAATCTTGATTTGTAACTTCTTGTATCCCTTCTTTTAATTGGTCTCCTATCTGATTTGAATACCCATTAAATTTTAACGTGTTTACAAGTTCATTGGTTACAAGGTAATCCTGTAAAATGGTATTCAATGCAGGAAGTTCATGTATAGTCTTAAAATCTTTTTCTTTTAATGAATATAATAAAGATTGAAACACTTCTAATTGCAAATAATTTGTATCATTAAAATCGTCTAAAAAAGGCTTTTTAAATGGTATAAGGTATTTGTTTGCTTCTTCAATTTTCACATTCATCTCTTCTTGAGTCATTTCACCCTTTCTCACTTTTCCATAATATAAATAGAACAAGTTGTTCAATGAGTTGACATAGTCGAATTTACTACGGGCCTTTTCCAATCGTTTAAAATCTTCTGAAACATTGGTTAAACCATTAAGTTCCAACATACGATTATCTATCGATTGTTTAAATGCTTCAGGCATGTCCTCAAAGGTCTTTATTTTTGAAGAGATGTCTCTGTCTCCCCAAAAAGATCCACCTTTTGGATAAGGTACATTTCTTAAATAGTTGTTGGCTTCTGCCCCTTTTCCACTAAAAGAAGCATAAGTACGATCTCTGGTATCTAGATTAACAACTAAACTATCGCCAGGAGACAGGTATAAAAAAGTACGTCCTATTTGAAAATAGGTTGGCTTATCTAATTCAAAGCGGTACTCAAAATCTGTTTTATCTTGTAATGGAAAGGATTGAATATCTTCTTTAAAAAGCATAAACTTTGAAGATACATTGCCCATATACAAGGTGTCTTGATCGTAATTAACTATAGAGCCTTTTAATATTACAGTTTTGTTTTTCTTAGTTGGTATTTCTTTACAGCTGAAGCTGAAAATGGTCAATATTATTATGTAAATTGATTTTTTCATTTTTCTATTGTTATTTATATGTCATAAACTTTGCAAGATACCCTTATCTTAGGTTTCTTAAATTCTAGTTAAATTTTAAGTTGCTTAATCTACAGATAAGTGAAAAATCTGAAAATTAGATCAAAATACCATAGAGTTGAGGTCTTATACAATCAACCGTTATCTCTATTTAGAAGTGAAGCGATCATCTCTTCCAATACGTCTTGATTATGTTCATTTGTTCTGAAATTAGAAAACATCAAATTACCATTACGGTCTATAATAAAGTTCATTGGTGCAGCGCCGCGGTTATCAAGATTTCCTTTGTCACGATCGGGATAATCCTCTAATGGGATAAAGCTATAACCGCTCGATTTCATAAAAGGGATGACATAATCGTTTTGATCTGGAACAATATTAATGCCTAAATAAACCAAATCTTGACCTTCAAATTTATCTACCACACTTTGAAAATGAGGAAATTCACCGCGACAGGGACCACATCCAGGGAACCAATAGGTGAGTAGTATAACTTTATCTTTAAGATCGGAAAGTGTGGTTTTACCTGGAGTTAAATAATTTTTCAAGGTAAAGTCTGTAGCTGGTTCCGATATGGTATCACGAACAAACCAAATATCATTTTCTATATCTTTTAAACTTTTGTTAAGCTTTAAACCATATTTTTTTAACACCTTTTTCACCCTTTTTTCGGGAGATTTAGCATAAGACATTTTAAGCGCATCATAAGCTAATTTGGTTTTTCCTGATTTGTCCATGGCTTTTGCTTTTAAAAGTAAGATCAAATCTTTGGCGTTAGACCACCTTAATGGCGTTGTGTTTTCTAAAAGAGCCATGGCTTCTTTTGAATTATCTTGAGCCATATAATCTTTAGCCTTATTTACATTTTTAGCTACTATCATTTGTGCTTTCCATGTTTTCAGGTCTCTTTCGCTCGTTGAAATGTCAACCATATTTTGAGCAAGTAAGACTGCTTCTTTTGAAGATTCTTCTAACAACAAATCAAAATAACTATACATTCCGGATGAAGACCATGAATAAGTTTCAGGCGGGAAATTATTTTTTAAAAGCTCGTAATATTCTTTTTTTTCGACTTTGTCTGACGAACGTTCTGCTAGCCAATACAAAGACTGCGCACCTCGTTCACTTTTTGGAAATTTATGGGCTACTTCCAGACTTAATTCACGGTATTTTTTTGGATTGGTATTGCTAAAAGTTCCAGCATAGTAAAATGCATAATTCGGATTATCCGGTGCTATTTCTTTGGCTCTTAATAGGTATTCACGACTTTTTTCAAAATCACCCCAACGTTCACCATCGATCCATAAATAAAAATAGGCTTTGTCTAAAGCGGGGTCACGTTCAAGAGCTTTTAATAATAAAAGTTTCGCGGCAGGAAGTTCTTTTCTATAATAGGCTTCTCCTAAGGCAAAAGGTACAGTAGCGCTTTTTGAGAATTTTTTTAACCAAATATTATATTGATCTTCTAAGGCTTCCTCCGATAAACCTGATTCTTTAATATATTGTTGATGTAGTGGTAGACTATCGGGGTACGTTTCTATGGTTTCAAGAAGTTTAGCTGTTTCAGTTTGAGCAAAAACACCGAAACTTGCTAAAAAAATCATTAACATCAATATTATAATTCCAGTTGAATTATTTATTATTACTTGTAAACTTATTCTTTTCATTAGTGTTATTTTATTAAGTTGTATTATTAAAACTTCATTATTTATACCATCCAATTGATATTTATTCGATGTATTCTTTACTTATGTTTTTAATACATAAATGAAATTCAAAATCTTTAACCTCTCATTTCAAGTTAAGGCTAACATGTTGATTTTTGTTTAGGATACACAACATGTAGCAGTAAACTAGTTTGAGTTTGAAGTTAATAGCCAACCCAATCTCAAAATTAGAGGTTAGATTAGCTATTAATAACAATAATTCTTGTATAAGTTTTAAAAACTTATAAGAAAAATTAATATTCATTCTGTTGTAAAACACCTTCAGATGCTATAATATCAGTAACAGGAAGAGGCCTTGCAAAACGTCTGGAATTTTTATCCAACGTATAATTAATAGGCGTTTCACTAGTGAGTATTGTACTAACATTGTAAGGATAAAATGTTCTGGTAATAACAATATCGTCTGAAGCATCACTATTGTTGTTAAAACGCCTTATATCAAACCACCTATGTACAAATGGCATTTCTCTACGTCGTTCTTCCAATACTTTAGTAAGCGCTTCTGCTTGAGAACCGGCGTTTAAATCTCTTAAGTTAGCAGGAGCAGCAACATCCATTCTGGCTGCCCTAAGTATATTAGCTGTAGCTATACCTCCGCTAAAGTCTCCCTGACGTATTTGACATTCCGCTTTTGTTAAAAGCATTTCTGGTACTGATGGGCCACTTAAAATATCCGATTTAAAGAAAAATATGTAACCCGGGTAACTATAAGCAGGATCTGTAGCGCCTCTATCATATGTATAATCTTCAACAATATGAAATTTATACCTCAAGTCATACGTTTGATCATAAATACTCAATAATTCCGGAGAAGGATAATAATTCCAGCCTCCATTTTCTAAGAATCGATAATAGTAAGATTCTCCCCATCCAAATTTATCATCAGGTATGGTTTGTAAATCATGAGTATACGGATAATCTATAGCCACATTTTGAGGTACCCCTCCAATAATCACAGTTGCCTCAGTAGGTATTGTAGAGAAACTCATATCTGTATTATAATTTCTTAGGGTGCTATGCTCATCTAATGCTTTTTGTGCATAATTTTGCGCACTTGCATAATCGTTTTTTGCTAAATAAAAACGTGCCGCAAAGCCATTAACAGCTGCTGTATTTGCTCGCCATATTCTATCAAAACCATTTACAGTACTTAACTCACGATTTAGCTCTAAAGCTTTCATTAAATCGGCTTCAATGAATGCCCAAGTCTCATCAAGGTTGGTTCTGGCAACAGACTCCTCAAAACTGGTACTTATTTTTATAGGTAATCCTAGCTCCCCTTTATTGGCATCTGAAAAAGGAAGGCAATAAACATTAGCGAGTTGAAAATAACTGTAAGCCCGTATAAAATGTGCTTCGGCTTCCAATTGTTTCTTTTGATTCTCATCACCACTTACATTTGGCAATTGTAATAGCACCAAATTTGCAGTAAAGACTTTTCTCCATTCTTCAGGCCAATACGGACGATCATCCGTAGAGATAAAATCAATGTCCCATGTGCCATGCTGTGCATCTTTAATACTTATTGCAGAAGGTAATCCGTCTATTAATTCCGGAATTAAAGCAAAATCGTCTGTTGTATAAACAACTTCTGCAGCTCCTTCTCCTCCAAATCTACCGTAATCATTAAACAAAGCTTCTAGATCTTCTATTGTTTCTGGTACAATTGCAGTTGTTTTTGATGGTGCCTCCTCTAAAAAATCATCACAACTAATAAATATATTGGTTAGTATAAGTACTAATATGAGCTTATAAATTTTCATAGTTTTTTGTTTTAAAAATTAAAATTCATTCCAAAAGTAAATGACTTTTGGAGCTTTAAATTCCCTATAGGATACTCTGGGTCTTCGCCAAAATCATTAAATAAAATGGTACCTATATTGTTAGCCTGCGCATAAATATTTAGAGAATTTATACCGAGTTTATCCGTTATTTTTTTGGGTAATGCATAGGATAAGCTAATCTCCTGGAATCTAATATGTGAGGCATCTGCAGTTAAATAATCCATGTTGTTATAAAAGCGATCGTAGAAGAAATAGCGCCCCTCAGAATCTGGAATTGGAATGATTTGATTAGGGTCTCCATTGGCTACCTCATTGTATTTAGTATTTACAAATGTGTTACCCCCTGTAATACCCGAATAATTAAACCCTTGTCTTCTAAACACATGACCAAATTTACCTGTTACAATAAAAGAAAAGTCAAAGTCGTAAATTTTAAATGAATTTCTCATCCCAACGATAGTAGGTGCTTTAGTTGTTCCTTGAGGTTTAAAATAATTAGTTGCTTCTCCTGGAGGAAAACCTAGTAACGTAGCTTGTTCACCATCTTCTATAAAAATACTTGGCTTTAAAATAGGATTTGCATCTGTACCTACATTTGTAAGCCCTGCATATTGGTATGACCACATGGTATTAGCATCATACCCCTCTACAAACGCCGTAGTATTATCGTTAAAGAATACTTCCCAAGCGAGGTCAAAAGATTGATAATCAGACTTAAAAAACTTTGTTATTTCATTATCGTTATGAGCAAAGTTTACAGAACCAGACCAAACAATATCATTCCCTTTTATTGGTATCGTGGTTCCTAAAGTAATTTCAAAACCTTTATTAACCATCTCACCATTATTAAATCGTTGATTTGTTGTACCATTAACAGCAGATATTGACTGGGTTACAATAAGGGAACTACTTTTTCTATTATAAAGTTCCAGAGACCCATAAAGTTTACGATTTAAAATAGAAAAATCAAGACCTAAGTTTAAGGTTCTCGTTCTTTCCCATCTTAAATTAGGGTTACCAAAACTAGAAATAGATGCTTCAATTTCTCCTGAAGATATATCAGGCGTTTGAGATAAAGAGATTAATGGCTCAAAGGAATCTGAACCAGCAAGATTTCCATTATAACCTAAAGTTGCTCTAACTTTTAATCTATCTAACCAAGAGGTACCTTGTAAAAAGCTTTCATTATGTGCATTCCAACTAGTACCAACAGACCAGAACGGATTATATCTTAATGAAGGATCATCTGCAATAATGTTAGAGGCATCTGTTCTATAACTACCAGATACTGTATATTTATTATCAAAAGTGTAAGCAGCATTACCATATAACGAAAAGAAACGTCTTGTATTTTCGCTAAATGAATGCACATTATTAGTTGCTCGAAAAGGGTAGAAAAACCCGGCAAATCTAAACGGAAAGCCATTCCATAGTGTGGCACCATCTGGTGCATCTATTTCTGCTGTTGTTAGCTTATCTCCATTATAACCAAAAGCATCTGGATTCCGAGTAAACTTTGTAACTCGTTCTGTAATCTCTGAACCCGCAACAAGACTTACCGTGTGCTTATCTAAAAAGGTACGATTAAAACTTAATTGATTCCTAAAATTATATGCATTAGTCGTTGATTCATTTTGTTGTAAAACACCTCCACTAGGAACGTTTTGTGTTGGTGCACTTGGTGAAAAATTCCAAGACGACGTTTCATTCACAAATCGGCGCACATCAAAAGAACCTTCTTTAAAATAGTTTTCGGTCTCAACTTTAAAGGTTTCATATTGTATTTTAGACGACAGATTTAGACCTTCCAAAATTTCAAGTGTTAAACCCGCCTGAATACGATAGTTTAATTGCTTTGTGTTTAAATCTTTTTCATTGATATCTCTGATAGGATTAAACGACCAGTCTGAATCTGGGAATAATTCAGTTGGAACAAAGGCATCTAGATTTGGCTTATAGTATGTTAAATAGGACATATCAACTAAACTGCCATCAGGGTTTACTAGCATATCATACGGTGCTAAAGACCTTATAAAATTAAGATTGGTGCCATTATTGTCACCATCTGTACCTTGTAGCATACCTGCAAAGTCAAAACGAAGTCTTTTATTTAGCTTTACATTAGAAGCAAAATCTATTTGATATTTTTTTGACTCAGTGCCTTTAAAAAAGGTGTTGTTGTCTTCAAAAAGTAATGTTAATCTATTTTTCATTGTTTCAGTACCGCCAGAAACACTCACATTGTATTGTTTGGTCATTGGCACATCAAGTAAAAAATCTTCTATTTGACCTCTATTGTTAGAGTCGGCCAATCTAGTAAGTGTGGCATCTCTTTCGGCATCAGTTATTCTGCCCAAACGTGCTTCATTCATAGCAGTTATTCCTAAAGAGTATGGTCTACTAACTGCAAATACACTAGCGCTTGGAGGACCTCCAAAAACACTGCCAAAAAAATTCGTATCGAAACCTCGTTGCTCATAGTCTAGTACTTCTCTAGAAGATGCCCAACCTGTGGTATAATCTATATCTAATTTTGGAGATGCTTTAATAAAAGAGGAAACAGAAACGGAAGTTTTACCCTGTTTGGCCTTTTTACTTGTTACAACTATAACGCCTCCAGCAGATCTGGCTCCCCAGATAGAAGCGGCGGCGGCATCTTTTAACACGGTAATACTCTCTACATCATTCGGGTTAATGGTTTCAAAACCACCTTCAATTGGAAAACCATCATAAACAATTAATGGTTGTCCACCAACGAATAGACTTGATTGTCCTCTGATTTCGAAATCTATACTTCCATCCGCATTTATAGTACTTTGTAGTCCTGCTACTTGACCAACAAGACGTTCTGAAATACTAGAAGCTGGTTTTTCAAGTTGTTTTTTGGTAACACCAACAAATGCTCCAGTTGACCTTTCTCTTGAAATTTCTTGATAACCTGTAGATACTATGATCACTTCATCTAAAACATCTGTTTTTTCATTTAAGACAAAATTATAAACCGTTTGTGATGCAACAATTTCTAGTGAAGACATTTCGTAACCAAGGCCTGAGGCCACTAAATAAGAGCCTATATCTGCCTTAATCGAAAATTTACCATCAAAATCGGTGGTCGTACCTCGAATTATAAAATCACTGGATATTTTTCCAGTTGCTGGTTGTCTGTTAGAAACATAAACTGTAATACCGGCTAAAGGGAGCTTATTAGCGTCTGTAATTTGTCCTGAAACATTTATACTTTGCAGATCTGAAGCTTGTCTGATAATGATCGTGTTTTTACTTGAGATATTAAATTTAAAATCTCCTTTAGAAAGACTTTTCTCTAACAATCTATTGGCTTTTATAATTCCCTTTTTTACATCAATCTTTGGGTAATCTTTAAATATATCAGACTTATAGATAAAGTTAAAATCTGTCTGTTGTTTTATAATGCTAAAAACCTCATCTATCGTTATGGTTTTATCAGTATCTATCTCAATTTTTGTGTTCTGAGAGAATACCCCGGTAGAAGAAAAGCTAAAAACAGTTGAGCAAAACAAGAATATAAATGTTCTCATAATAATGTTTAGCACGTTTTTTCTTTTAAAAGAAAGAACATTGGTTAATTTAATTTCCATAAATTTGTTGTATTAGTTAATAAGTTATTAATTAATGTTTAGGGGAAATAGAGGTTTGCTTAGTGAGATATTTGAACCTCGTTCCCTTTTTTTATTTAAAAATTACAGTGTTGTTGTTTATTTCATAGGCTATATTATTTGTGGTTATGGATTCTAAAATTTCTTCTATGCTTTGATTTTTTCTTAGTATTCCTGTAAAATGATCCTGTTTAAGATTTGAATCAACAAAGACAACATTAATATCATACCAT
Organism: Flavivirga spongiicola; assembly: GCF_030540825.1. Lineage (NCBI taxonomy): Bacteria > Pseudomonadati > Bacteroidota > Flavobacteriia > Flavobacteriales > Flavobacteriaceae > Flavivirga > Flavivirga spongiicola. Next base: position 762,585 of record NZ_JAUOEO010000001.1, on the reverse strand, counting down.
CTGGTTAATACCTTCATAACCTTTTCAAAGGGCATTCTGTCAAAACTAAAAATTCCTTTCCGCCATGATGTTACCGAATAAACATCGGCTTTTACGATTTCGATCCCCGCTATACCGTTTTTAATTATCGATTGTTGTTCAGGGCTTAATATGCTATAAGTATTCCCATTAGTAACAGCCACTTTTCCTTCTACTAGGGTGGTATAAATCGTAGTTTCATCTTTATAGGCGCTTACATTAAATTCAGTTCCCAAGACTTCAATTTCTTGATATGATGCGTGGACTTTAAATTTTGCACCGTTGTGATCGGTACTGGGTGACACATCAAAATAGGCTTCACCATAAACAAGTTCAACGACCCTAGTTTCACCTTTAATAAAGTTTACAGGGTATTTAAGTTTAGATTCAGAGTTAAGCCATACTTGTGTCCCATCAGACAGTTTAACAGCATATTGTCCTCCTCTGGGAATAGTTAAATAATTATATACTATTTCTGGCTTTATATTTTTTGAATCGTTATAGACCAATTCCTCTCCGTTACTACTTAAGTTAGCAGCGATATAAGTTTGACCTTTTTCTAAAGCTACTTCTGTACCATCTCCTAGAGTAAGTGTTGCTTTATCTGTACCAACTTTAATATTATTGTTTACAATTATGGGCTCAACAATTTCTGAATGACCTTTGTTAAAAATAAAAGCTAAAGAAATTAGTAGGACTATAGAAGCCGCAACGCCGTATTTGAATAGTGCTTTTTTATAAAAAGGAATAACTTTAACAGTTTCAGTATCTTCGTCTTGAAGCACTTCAAGAATATTGATAAGCATTCTATTTTTAATGGTACTTTCAGGACCTAACGTTTCAACCCATTCATGATTTTGTTGAAAACTTTCATAATAATTTACAAGTTGTTTTACCTGTTCAAGAGTGGTTTCACCATTTAGATATTTTTCAATTAACTCTTGAAAATCTTGATTATTTACATCATTCGTATTCATTGATTTTTAATTTCTAGTTTTGGGTTATATATCTATAGTGTCTATAAAATCGGGTATCCCCTAAATAAAATCAGGAAAATTTTAATTTTATAATTTGTATAAAGGAAAAAGGCGTGTTTTATTCCAGTAATTTCAAATGGAAAATGGTACTATAAAAAGTTTAAAACTGAAGTGCTTTAAGAAGAAAAACTATAGCCTATCAAAGCTATATTCTGGACTCAATTTAGGTTTTGACTTATAAGATACAAGATTTCAATGCTAAACGAGTGACCTAATGACATCTTTAAGATTTTAAGAGCATTTGTAATGTGATTTTCAACCGTCTTTGTTGAAATATTAAGTTGTTCAGCTATTTCTTTATGGCTTAATTGTTCACCTCTACTTAACTTATATACTTGCTTGCATCTTTGGGGTAATGTTTCTACTATGGCATCAATTTGCTCAACTAATTCTTGATGCATGAGCTTTGTTTCTGGCGTTGCATATTGAAATCGTTTATTTAAATCTTCGAAAAGTTCTACTCTAATAATTTTGTTTTTTCTAAACTGTGAAAAAACTTTATACCGTGTACAGGCATATAAATAACTGTTTATAGAAATTTTGATTTGAATTTTCTCTCGACTATTCCATAAATCGATAAAAACATCCTGGATAATTTCTTCACATAATTCATTATCTTTTAATAAATTATAAGATGAGATAAACAAAGGTTTCCAATAGGTGTTATAGAGCTCCGTAAGCGCTTTTTTATCTCCTTTTTTTAGACGATCGATTAGTATATCATCATTTGTTTTTGAATTACTTTGCATGGATAGAATTATCTATGGCAAAAGTATGTAATTATTTTATATAGGATTTATCCTATCATTTTCTAATATGAAATTCTTAGATGGAAGCTTGTATACAACATGTTATGTCTTTATATAAAGAACCGAATAAAACTGTAAAAAGAAGCGATTTGTTATGTTGCAAGCGTAAATGGAAGGAAAATTATGCAGAACGTGATTTAAGTTTATTAAAAATGATTTTAATAGCCACTACAACGGCAAGTGTAAAGATGCCATATAATACATATGATAGTACAGGAGTATTGTCTTTCGTTTCAATTTTAATTGAAGGCTGTAATTCTATCCAAGCAATGGCTTCTTTAGGGATGATAGCGCCTTCACTACTTTCAATTTTTGTTGCAATATCCAGAATTTTATGAGCTGGCACAATATCAGCTGTATCCTTTGCTTTTATTTGATCTTGTATGTTTTCTACAACTGTTTTCATATCATGCCTGTGGCCACAAAAATATATTTTTATATTTTATTATCTTATAATGAGCTTAAATATAACTATTAAAGTATTGTTAATATTTGATTTGTATGTTAAAATTTAATTTTCAAAATATAGTTTCAAACCTTTAAGTAAGGTTTCGAGTTCTTTTTTAACCTTTCTTTTAACTTGATTACTTTCTTTTTCACTATTAAGGCCATAATATGATTTCAAAGTAACAAAGCATTCAAAATCATTGGCTCTATTAATCTCAAAAACGTAAAAATACCTTGAAAATATTTTGTCTGAAGTTAAAACTTTAAAACCTATTTTTTTAAATCTAGGTGCTATAACTTCCACTTCTTCAGAACGCTGTGTACCATCTTTAAAAACCACATCACGTAAAGAACCTAATCCAATTCCTTTCGTTGTACTTTTAGATACTATTTCCGAGCCAAATTCTGATAGATTTTCAAACTTTAATAAATACTCCCAAACAGCATTTACGGGTGCCTTTATTTTAATGCGATGACTAACATTTGGAGGAATTTCTTTGGCCGCTGCCATTTGAGAATGCCCTACACTATATGTTAAAAGGATAGCAAATAGAATATAAATATGTTTCATCTTGTTACTATAAAATATACTTAATAGTTTTTAAAAACTTCCTGAAAATGCTTGAAATTTGCTTTTCAGGAAGCCTTATAATTTATCAATTTTTAATTAGTCTTTTTTTTGGGGATCACCTCCACCGGTCATTTTAAATGCAGGTATAGAATGTATTTTAGTACCAGCAGCTTCAGCTTTCTTATCTGCTTTTTTAGCAGCCAATATAGCTAATTCAGCTTCAGACTTATTTCCTAGTTTTGCTAATACATTACTTTTTGCTGTTAAAATTGCGGCCTTATGTTCTATTTTAGTTTCTTTGCCTTCAGCGATGTTTAACCATATTAAAGCTTTAGCCCATGCACTTTCACTTTCATGGTTATTTATAATAGTATTTGCATAATGAACAATGGTACTAGAGTTTTGAGCTAAATTAAATTTTACAATATAATCTAATGTTTCAAGATATTGCACGCTATCTTCTAGCCTCTTATACTTATTAGCTAATAGTTTACCAAGTAAAAATGGTGCTTTATCATAGTTAGACTTTTGTAAAAACTTAAGTAAATTTTCCTCTTTTTCTGTCTCAAATGTTTTATCTCCGTACCAATAAGACCATGTTTGGATTTGTTTATCTATAGTTTTATATAATTTAGTATTCACTTCTTCAGCGCCATTTATTTTGGCTACTTTTTCTATGTTATTAACTAAATATTGAAAAGCTTTTGTTGAAGGGTCTTTCATGAAGTTTTTAATAATATTCCAGTTCTCTTTTTTTAAAAGGTCTTCATTTGATAGCGCACTTAAATAATTATTGGCAACTTTTGCTTCTAATTCTTGATGATATCCTAATCTTAAAGACACTAAATAATCGTACATAAAAACACCACTTCGTTCACCCGCATCAAATCGTTTTTGCAAGTTTATGGCCATCTTGCTTTCGTCTACTGCCATTTTTGAATAGTTTAAAAATTCAGCAGCACCGTAAGCACCTACTACCCGATGAATTATTTTTCCTTTTGTATTAAAATACAGTAGTGTTGGATACGCTTTAATATCCCAATCCAGCTTTAATTGAATGCCTTCTCCTTTTTCCATATCCATCTTTACACTAATGAAATTTTCATTGAAAAAAGTAGCGACTTCTTTATCCGTAAATACTTCTCTATCCATAACTTTACAAGGCCCGCACCAAGTTGTATAGGCATCAACAAAAATAGGTTTGTTTTCCTTTTGGGATTGTTTTAAAACCTTTTTCCATTTTGCTGATTTTAAAAAATTTATATGATGCTCTTGTGCATTCAAAGAGGTACTTAAAATTAGAGTAAAAACTAGAATTATTGTTTTTGATATTATTTTCATTTGTTCTTTTACGATACTCATAATTTAAGTACCAATTCTTTTAGTTATAACTGTTGAACTATGGTTCTTTAAAAATTTATTTCTGTTAATTGTAACCAGGATTTTGAACTAATACCCCGCCAGATATATCAATTTCTCTTTGGGGAATTGGAAATGTTTTTTGTTCATCTGTAAGTACAGGATTTCTTAAAGGCCTATTGGTCCTCATAAAATCAAAACGACTACGGCCTTCAAAAGCGGTTTCTATATGCCTTTCATCGTATAATGCCGTTAATAGTTCTTCTTTTGATGCAAAATCACTTTCTAGAACAGGTGTTATTCCACTACGTTCTCTTATTTGGTTTAGAAGAGAAACACTTTCTGAATTTACGTCATTTAACTGTGCCAAAGCTTCTGCTCTGTTCAACAAGATTTCAGCTAAACGTAGCACAATAATATCATCTCTTGAATCTGGGTTATTATATTTAAACGTTGTTTTTTCACCAACATTAGTTGTTGTATTTAGTGGATTCCCATCAAAAAGCAATTCTGTCCTTCTTTTGTCCGCAGGATCCATAGTATTAATAAAATCTGAATCTGCATAAAGACCTCTGTTATAATAAAATAGATTATGAATACCGAATTGAAAATTGCCCCCATTTGAACTCACAGGAAATCCAAAAATGACCTCGTCATTAAAATTAGAAACTGTACCATCTTCATTTAGTGGGAATAAGTTGCGTAAACTACCTAGTTCTAACTTATAATTAGTATTTGCTAACACTTCAGCTGAAGCATCTGCGCAAGCCTGATAATCCTTTTTATAAAGTTGTACTCTGGATAATAAAGCATAAGCTGTGGTTTTAGTTGCACGAACGCGGGTTTTTACATTATCACCATGAGACTCTGACAAATCTTCAATAGCTTCTGTTAGATCCTTAATAATTTGAGTATATACTTCGTCATTAGTGTTTCTAGGCTTTATATCCTGAGGTTCTAATTTAGCACCATTAAAAGGTGCTAATTGAAGTGGCACACACAAGCCTTCTGGGTTTCCAATAAGCGCCTTGTCTCCATAAAAAGACAATAATGCCCAGTAAGAGTAGGCTCTTAAAAATTTAGCCTCTCCTATGTGTTGCAACTCTGTAGCTTCATCATACTGGCCAAAAAGAGGTATTTGCTGTATAAACACATTGGCTACATTAATAGCTTCATAATATTCTGTCCAAATGGTTTCAACCTGTGAATTCGTCGCTATTAAGTTTCCACCATAAAAATCTGAATAAAATGCGATATCTGGTACACCAACATAGGGTAACGAAAAATCCGGTATTAAGTGAGTCATCCCCACCGAAGCTTCAAATAGCTTATAATAACCGTCTGATAATGCTTGTTCTGCATTTTGAGCCGTTGCAAATACTTCTCTTTCAACGATCACGTCTGTAGGGGCTAAATCTAACTGACTATCGCATGATACCAAGGCGAATACAAGGCAAATACAAGAGGTTATTTTTATATGTATATTTTTCATCTGTTATATATTTTAAAATCCAACATTTATACCAATACTATACGATTTTGCTTGAGGCATGGTTAATTCATCATACCCACTTATTAACGCGGAAGAACCAAAGGCACTTACTTCTGGATCTAGTCCTGAATAGTTTGTAAATGTTAATAGGTTGCTTCCTTGTACATATATGGAAAAATCTCTAAAAAATGTTTTATCTAATATTGATTTTGGTAAACTATAAGATAGTTTAATATTTTTTAGCCTTAAATACGAGGCGTCTTCCAAAAACCTATCAGAATCTCTTCCCGAGGTATAATCAACGCCTCCAAAAAAGCTCCTAATAATAGATGCATTATCAAATCGAGGAATATCTGTACGGTGCCCTGCAATTAACCAATAGTCTAACAAATCTGCACTTAAATTATTAGCATCAGTTGTTGTATAGGTATAGAGTAACGCTTTTGTACCATTATATAATTGGTTTCCTGATGAGAACGAAAAGAAGGCTTCAAGATTCCAGTTTTTATAAGTAAAAGAATTCGTAAAACCACCGTAAAAATCTGGTAATGCATCTCCCATAGGTCTTCTATACTGAGATGAATTAGGCAACGATGCTGGTGGTGTTTGGGTTTGTGTGCCATCAGGAAGGTTCCAAACCGGGTTTCCTGTCAAGGCATCTACGCCGTCCCAATCGAATAAAAAGAATTGACCGGCAGAAAGTCCTTCTTCAAAGTATTTATATCCAAATGTTGCTCCTGTTTCATCACTACCACCAAAGTTTAACTTTAAAATTTTATTGGTATTTCTTGAGATATTAAAGTTTGTAGTCCATGTAAAATCTTTGGTTTTAATGTTCTCTGTATTTAGGGTTATTTCAAACCCTTTATTTTCCATATCTCCAATGTTTTGATCCTGCAAAGCATAACCCTGATACCATGGCACAGCGGATTGGTAAAGTAAATTGGTTATTTTTTTATGATAATAATCTACTGTAAGATTTATTTTGTCATTAAACAAACTTAAGTCAAGTCCCAAATCGAGTGTTCTTGTTCGTTCCCATTCCAAGTCTGGGTTATTAGGTTGAATAACCTGTAATATCTGAGTGTCAAGATATTGAGGAAGTGTGTTGTTACCATATCTGAATAGCTGGTATTGTCCTTGGTTTCCATAATAACCTCCGACACCACTATTACCATCCACACCTGCAAAACCAATGCTTCCTCTAAACTTCAATTCGTCTAGCCAGGATACGTTCTTTAAAAAGTTTTCGTTAGATGCTCTCCAACCTAAAGAAAAAGAAGGAAAACCTATATATCTGTTATTTTTAGCAAATCGAGAAGATCCGTCTAAACGATAAGTAACTCCTGCTAGATACTTATGATCATATTGATAGTTTAACCTCCCAAAAACTGAAAACAATGCCCACTCTCTTAAAAGAGGGTCTGAAACATTAACAGTGCCTCCTTGGTTAATATCTAAAATATCGTCGTTGGCAAAATCACGTGCATCTGTGGCAAAAGACCATTCCTTAGAGGTTTCAAAACTTTGTCCTATAACACTATTAATGGCATGTACATTATCAAATACTTTTACAATGGTTGCCGTATTGTTTATGACAAACTTTTTGTTTTCAATCTTTCTAGATGTAGCATTTCCACCTACAATAGATGGTCTACTTATTAATCTGCTATAAGCTTCGGAATTATAATGGTCTATCCCAACTTCAGACTTTAAGGTTAACCAACCAAATGGTTTAACTTCGGCATAAATGTTACCTATAATCCTATCATCTTCCACTTTATTTATATCTCTATATGCTTGTGCTAAAGGATTATTTACAATTCCTGAAATATTTGGCTCTGCTCCAAAAAAGTAAGCTCCCGTATCATCTGTTTGAGGAATATTTGGCGCTTTTAAAACAGCATTTCTATAAATACTTGGTGCATTTAAAGCGGCATTATCTGAAAAATTTAAACTAGCGTTTGCTCCGATTTTTATATGGTCGGTAATATTATAATCAATATTTAATCGGGTATTGTACTTTTTAAAATCCTGATTAACAATATATGATTCTTGATTTAAATACGAAGTGCTAAAAAAATAATTTAGTTTATCAGTATTAGCAGATAGAGATACATTGAAGTTACTAGTTACACCAGTTCTAAGAACATTGTCTAACCAATTACTATCCTGTCCGGTAAACGGAAAGGAAGTGCCGTCGCTATAATTAGGATTGGATAACCTATAAATTTCGGAATATTGCTCTGCATTTAAAAGATCGGGTGTATCTATCGGGTCACTAAAAGTAGTGCTGTGATTAAAGCTAACTCTAGGTTTTTTTGAATGACCTTTCTTTGTTGTTATCAATATAACTCCAGCGGCACCTCTAGAACCATATATGGCAGTAGCATAAGCATCTTTTAAAACTTCAATGGATTCTATATCATTTAAGTTTAACATAGATAATGGATTTCTCTCAAACTCCGATAAATTATTTCTTAAAGGGTTTGAAACATTTGTTCCTCCAAAACCTATTCCCGGAAGAACACCTCTTTCAAAACCTGTGGTATTATTTGCTCTATTAGACCCATAAATAGGAACACCATCTATTACAATTAGTGGATTGCTGTCTGCACTTAAAGTACTAATCCCTCTAATGGTTATTGCTGTAGCACTTCCTGGAACGCCAGAACTTGATATGACCTGTACCCCTGATATTTTTCCTGCTAAGGCATTATCTATACTTACTATGGTCTTATCAATATCTTTGGCTTTAATAGATCCAATGGATCCAGTTAAATCTCGTTTTTCTTGAACACCATAACCAACAACGGTTACGAGATCTAAAGTTTCCAGACTCGCTTTTAAATAGATTGTGATTTCCTTTTCGTCTACCACTTTATACTCTTCAGTTCCATAACCTAAAGAAGAAATCATTAATATATCTCCAATATTCACCAATACTGAAAAACTACCATCAAAATCTGTAGCGACCCCTTTTGTGGTGCCTCTAACCAATATTGTTGCTCCTAAAATAGGCTGATTATCTGCTTCATCAAGAATCTTTCCACTGATTTCTATTGATTTAACAGATTGCGCTTTTACAATATCTTGTGCAAAAGATGATGATGCGCAAAATAAAATAGCACTTATTATACAAATTATGTTTTTAATCATTTCTTTATATTTTATTAATCGATGATTATAGCTATGTAGTAATGAAACAAAAAACTGTCTTTAAATGGAAAATGCGAAGTATAAATTTTGTTAAATAAAGTAGCATACTTTACATTTTCCACATTACTTATTACTATACGTAGATTATTTAGTTTAGTTTATTTAATTTACCTGACCATATATCAGTTAAAGTACTAAATTCAGCTTTTCCGTCAACTACAGTAGTTGTTTGTCCACCTATAATAAAGATATTTCCTTGAGCATCGACAAAAATATTAGAATTACATCTTGGAGTAAAAGTGTCTGGTAGCGCTTGAAATGCTTCAACTAAAGCCCAAGTAACACCACCGTCGTCAGATGTTAAAATTTCAGAAGTACAAGTGCCATCGGCTAAGGCGCCTCCAAACATCCATAACTTGTCATCATAAGCTACAACGCTTGTTCTCATTCTGGCAGAAAAGGCACCATCAGATACCAGCGTCCAGGTAACACCATCTGTTGAAGACCAAATATCACTTAAAGGAACACCTTCTAAATCCAATCCTCCAACAATATGCATTTTCCCTTCATACATGTATGAACCTGCATATGTTCTTCTTGTCATTTCTGCTGTGTAATCGTCAGTTAACTCAAAAGTAGCACCATCATCTGTAGATATTAATGTTTTAGAAGCGATTGCTGCTGCTGGGGTATAGACTGCATCTGGCTTGAAACCTTCAAGATTACTAAAAACTGCTTGATTACCTCCAATACCATAGATTGTACCATCTACAGAAAATGAAGGAGTCCTAACTGAGGCAACAGATTCTGGTCCAAAAAAGCCTCCTGTATCTATCGCTAATGCTCCAGTTACTTTTGTCCATTCAATACCATCACTTGTTGTATATAAATCTGAGGTTAATCCTTTTTGAAAAAATTGAGGATCTCCAATTCCAAAAGGATCAAGTAATTCTGCAAACCCTACAACATAAGCAACACCATTTTGTACAATAATATTATGATCTGAACCCGTTGGAAAGTCTCCCGTTGGTGTTTCTTCTGTCCAATTACTCCCACCTGTAGAACTATACAATTTAGATACTCCAAATTTCCCTTCTTTTCCAACAATTAGAAAGTGCTTACCGTTAAGAAAGAAATATTTCTGGGAGCTTAAATCTACATCAAATGCATTTACGCCTACTTGATTCCATTGTACTTCTTCTGGATTTACTTGAGATACTTTTGCTTTAACCGTATATGTTCTTTGTGATACACCATCTATGGCTGTTAAAGTATAGATAACATCATTTGTAAAATCATTGGTGGTTACACCACTTATTTGTTCAACACCATTTACAGTTACTGTAGAGCCTTTAATAGCAACAAATGTTGCCGTTAAGTTACTGACATCAAATTGATATGGTAAAAGATCATCATTTTCTATGACATAGGTACTTTGATCCACACCAAAAGGGAAATCGCTAAGTGATTCTTCTACAAATCCGAATTGAATCAGACCAGTTAAATCTGTTTGAGGATCATCGTCATCTTTATCACAGCTTGTTGTAAACAGTAGTCCAAATAATAGTACTAATGAAAATAGATACTTTAATTTTTGTTTTGATTTCATAATGTTTAGTGAAATTTTAGATAGTTATTAGTTTAGTCTTTTTTAACCTTCTGTTATTAAACAGGTTATGTTGTGACAGCAAACTTATACCAGAAGACTAAAAAAAACATAGGGATAATTCCTCATTTTTTTGATTTACCAGAATATAATGAATATTCCGTTATATTTGTTGCTACCTAATAGCAAATGAAACCACGTAAATACATTCTTGTTTTTTTCATAGGCTTTTTTTTATTGGCTATATTCTCGTATGGGCAAAAACAGAAAGACTCTCTTTCTGTTATAAACGATATTAATACTCTCAATTTTAACTATTCTCAAAGCATAAACAAGAATCCACTTAAAAGCTTAAGCTACGCTAAAGAGGCTTTTTCATTCTTCGAAGAAACTGAATCGAATGCATTAAAGTTTAAGGTAGCAACAAACTATATAACAGCCCTTTTTATAAATGGACGTTATAAAGATGCTTTGTTGATTCTTAATGATATTGAATTTTTAGAAGTAGAAGAAAAGAGCAAAGCCTTATACTTTACACTTCGAGGCCTGGTTGAAAACGACTTAAACTATATATCACAGGCTGAAGAATCCTATAAAAAAGCTTTAAAACTTTATATAAAGTTAAAGGATAAAGATAATGAGTTTACCATTTTAAATAATTTAGGGTTACTCTATAATAATATTGGGGACTACAAACGATCTTTAGAGTTATATTTAAACTGCTACGATATTATAAATGATTTGAAGGTTAAAGTTGATCGCTATAAATATTACATGAATATTGGTACTGTTAGCTATAATTTAAATGATTATAATGATGCTATTGAATCGTTTACAAATGCTTTAAATGAGGCTACTAATAATAACAATACTTTTAGGGTTTTTAGGGCTCAAGAAAAAATGGCGCAAACCCATGTAGATTTAAATAAATTAGATATTGCAATAGAACACTATAATGATGCGCTGTTAGGGTATCGTCAACTAGGATTAAAAAAAGAAGAGTGTACCATGCTACTGCATTTAGGCGATATTCATTATCTTAAAAATGATAAAAACATTGCTTTTAATAATTATAGTAAAGCTCAACAAATTGCTTCTAAATATGCATTTTTACAGGAAGGTTATCGAGCATCATTAAACCTAGCAATTTATTATAAAGAACAATCAAAGTTTAATGAAGCTCGTTTATTTTATAGAAAAGTCATTAACAATGAAAGTCATATAGTAAACCTTAACGTGCTAAAAGATGCTTATAAAGGCTTATATGAAATTGAAAAACAAAACAGAAACACTTTACTTTCGTTAGCGTATTTAGAGAGCTATTTAAAATATGATAATGATATAAAAGAGATACAATTAATAACTCAAAAAGAACAAACTCAAGTTCAGTATTCCCTTAAGCAAAAAGAGCGGGATCTAGAAAAATTAGAAATTGACTTTGCTCTAAACGATTTAAAATTAAAAAATAAACAACAACAATTTCAAGGGTTAATTATACTATCAGCTTTAATTTTACTAGTTCTTATTTTAATACTACGATCCTATATTCAAAACAAAAAAGCTCAAAAACTTCTTTCTCAACGAAACGAAAAAATTAATTCTCAAAACGAAAAGTTAGTCTTGATAAATAAAGAAATAAAGGCTCAGAGAAAAGAACTTCATGGCTTAAATAAAATTAAAGATCAGTTGTTATCTATAATAGCTCATGATGTTAAAAGCCCTATGACCGATCTTTACAACTTGTTATTTATTTTAAGACATAATTTAAATACCATTCATAAAGATGAATTAAAGAAAAACTTAGCTGTTATAGAATCAAGCACAAGTAATCTGTTAAACCTTTTAAATAATCTTTTAAATTGGACTATTAGCCAGTCTTCGGGTGTTAAAGTAAAAAAAAGTAACCTTTCTTTGATTGATTTGATTAACACGAACTTAAAATTAATTGAAAGCTCGATTGTTGCTAAAGAATTAGTTGTTAATTTTTCTCCAGATGTGAAACTGAATTTTATTAAATCAGATTTAAACATTGTAGATTTTGCCTTAAGAAACATACTCTCTAATGCAGTAAAGTTTACCAATAAAAAAGGAACTATAAATGTTGAAATAATAAAATCCTTAAACGGTTTAACTGAAATTAAAATTGCTGATTCTGGCATTGGATTTAATGAAGATATACATAATCTTCTGATAAAAAATACTGAGAGGGTTCCTGCTGCATTAGGTACAAATGCAGAAAAAGGTTATGGTATTGGTTTATCTTTATGTAAAAAAATGCTTGCTGAAATAGATTCACAAATTATTTACGAAAAAAATGAACCTTCTGGGTCTATTTTTATTTTACAATTAAATCCACTCAATTAAAAAAGCCATGGAAAAACTAAAAGTACTTGTTGCGGACGACCACTATATTGTGCGTTTGGGCTTAAAAATTCTTATTAACTCTTTTGAAGGATTTGAAGTAACACTTGATGTTGAAAATGGACAGGAAGCTTTGGATAATATTGAAGCGGTAGATTATCTTATTCTGGATCTCGAAATGCCTGTTGTAAATGGTGTGGAAGCCTTAAAAAGATTAAAGCAGAATTACTCTGAAAAGAAAGTGGTTTTACTTACCAATTGTATGGATATTCCAACCCTAATTAAAGCAAAAAAATTAAAGCCTAATGGGTTTTTATTTAAAGATGGGATGCATGAAGAAATTAAGATATGTTTAAATGAATTAAAAAAGGGGAATTATTATACAGGCAGAAATTGCAAAGCCTTTTTTGAGAGACATAAAGAAGAATTTATAGATGTTGAAAACTTAATAAGAAACCTTAGTGAACTAACTAAAACTGAAATAAAAATACTTTATAAAATATCAGAAAATTTGTCAACTTCTGAAATAGCTGAAGCACTATTCAATAGCCCAAAAACAATTGACAATCATAGAACTAACATTGCAAAAAAACTTGATGTTAGTGGTTACAACAATCTGCAAGCTATCGCTATTAAAAACAAATTACTTATTGAATCATTGTATAATTCAACGGAATAGTTCTTCAATATAACCTACATTCATTTAAAAATAGGGAATTGTCCTTACATTTTTTTTTACACTTTCATTTAAGTTTGTTGCCTCTAAATGTGTAAAGTATGGAAATATATGAAGCTTTATTAAAGCAATATGTTTTTTGGTGTGTTTAGTTAAAAAGGAATAAATAATCATGAAAAAAATAGTCTTCCTATCCATTTTCTTAATATGGAATACGTCAATTTCGCAAACTTTTCAAAGACTTGACCAAGCTTCAGGAATAGATCATGTATTTGATGAATTTGGACATATGGGTGGAGGCTGTGTTTTCTTTGATTATAATAATGATGGTTGGGAGGATCTCTATTTAACTAGCGGTCTTTCAAAAGACAAATTATATCGTAACCTTGGAAACGGAACATTTGTAGAAGTCCCATCAGCAGGGTTTGAAATAACTAAAAACTTTTATACGACAGCTGCTGTAAGTGGAGATATAAATAATGATGGTTATAGAGATCTTTTCGTCACCACTTGGAATGGAAAAGGAAACTTAGGAGATTTTGAAAGGAATCTTCTTTTTATTAATAATGGGAATGGTACATTTTCTGAAAGAGGGCTCACGTCTGGTTTACTAGAAAAAAGTTTTACTATGGGAGCTTCTTTGATAGACTATAACAAAGATAGTTTTTTAGATATTTATGCCGTTAATTATATTAAAGAACGTCGTTTTACCTATAACGCCGAGGGAGAAATTACCGGGTTTGATCATGATTGCTTTGAAAACCTGTTTTACGAAAATAATGGCGATGGTACTTTTACCGAGAAATCAGCAGCATTGGGTATAGACAACTCGGGTTGCGCTTTAGCAGTAATACCAACAGATTTCGACCAAGATGATGATCAAGATTTATACATTGCTAACGACTTTGGAGCATACATTCTCTCTAACGCATTGTATCAAAACAATTACCCAAACGCTTCTTTTTCTGATGTTTCTAGCGTATCTCAAACCAACGTTGGCATTTATGCTATGGGAATTGCTTATGGCGATATTGATAAAGATTCAGATTTCGATTATTACGTAACAAATTTAGGCAGAAACGTACTTCTTGAAAACAATGGGAGTTCTGTGTTTTTGGATATTACAGCAAATGCCGCTGTTGAAAATACAAATACTTCAGAATTTGGTGGCAATGCATTAACAACTGGCTGGGGTACGGCTTTTTTAGATATTAATAATGATTCCTGGTTAGACTTATTTGTTGCCAATGGAAGAGTACCTTCATCATTTTTACCCACCGGAGAGAGTGATCCTAATAAACTATATTTAAATAACGGAGATTCTACATTTTCAGACATCTCAACAAGTGCCGGGATTGATGACCCTCGAAGAGGACGTGGTATGGCTTATTGCGATTTTGACAAAGATGGTGACCTTGATATCATGGTTGTTGTACAGGAGATGAATGGCGATTTAAATTCCAAATCAACTTTTTTTGTAAATCAACTAAACCCTAATAATTCTAACGATAAAAATTGGGTGCAATTTAATTTAGAAGGTGTTAGTATTAATAAAGATGCTATGGGGGCTAAAGTAATTTTAACCGTTAATGGCGAAAAATTAATTCAAGAAGTGCATGGTCAAGGGAGTCACTGTAGTCAACACTCTTTAGTTTTACATTTTGGTTTGGCCGCTAATACCGTTATAGATAGTGCTGAAATTATTTGGTCTTCATCCTCAAAACAAACATTTTTAAATGTTGAAACAAACCATAGATACATTCTTAAAGAAGGAGATTCCACACTACAAATAGATGAAAACATTTTAATAAGTGGATGTACAGATCCTAATTCATGTAATTACAACCCATTAGCAACACTTGATGATGGTAGCTGCGAATATTTAGCTTCAAACGAAATTTTAGGAGCATCGCAATCTGCATTTAACAAAATAGAAACTTATAATTATACACCAACTACTATTGGTTCTCAACTTAAGTGGACTATAGAAGGAGGTGAATTACTTAGTGGTCAGAATACTAATAGTATTTCAGTAAAATGGGGATTACATCAAAAGGGGAGTATATCAGTTGTAGAAACTGATGGCAACTGTAATAGTTTAGTAAATAATCTGGATGTAATTTTAAGTGTAGCCAATGTTTCAGAAAACATTTCTGTCGCAAGAATTTGGAATGAAGCATTACTTGAAGCTATAAGGAATGATTATGCACGTCCTACAGTACATGCTAGAAACCTTTTTCACACATCGGTAGCTCTTTATGATGTTTGGGCCGTTTACAACAAACAGGCTAAACCTTATCTATTAGGAAATAAAGTCAATAATTTTCAAAATGAGTTAACAGACTTTACACCTGCAGAAAGCCATGAAGTCTCAATAAGAAAAGCCATGAGTTATGCGGTTTATCGTTTATTAACGCATCGTTTTCAAAACTCACCGGGTGCCGAAGAATCTTTAGCGCGATTTGACATGCTTATGGAACAATTAGGTTACGATTCAAGTTATACGTCAACTTCTTATCTTACTGGTAATGCGGCTGATTTTGGAAATTATGTAGGTCAGGTACTCATTAACTACGGTCTTTCAGATAATTCAAGAGAGTCAAGTGATTACGATAATAGTTTTTACGAACCTGCAAACCCGCCAATTGTTCTTAATCCATCAGGGCAAGCGACTAACATAACAAACCCTAATCGTTGGCAACCATTAACTTTTAATACATTTATTGATCAAAGCGGTAATTTAATTCCGGGGTCAACCCCAGAGTTCTTAAGTCCGGAATGGGGATCTGTGTCCCCATTTGCATTATCTAGCAACAAAAAAACAACTCGCCAAAGAAACGGCAACGATTATGTGATGTATCACGATCCGGAAATGCCACCGCAGTTAAATACAGAAACACAAACAGTTTCTAATGAGCAATATAAATGGAATTTCTCTTTGGTATCTTTATGGAGCTCTCATTTAGACCCATCAGATGGCATTTTATGGGATGTCTCACCAAAATCTATCGGGAATATTGACATTAATTTATTTCCAAAAAATTTTAAAGATTACCCTAACTTTTATGACACCATTGATGGTGGTGATATTAGTATTGGACACAGTATAAACCCTGTTACGAACCAACCCTATGAAACGCAAATGGTTCCCAGAGCAGATTACGCAAGAGTTCTAGCCGAATTTTGGGCAGATGGTCCAGATTCTGAAACACCGCCAGGTCACTGGTTTACAATTCTTAATTATGTAACAGATCATACGCTTTTTACACGAAAATTCAATGGTGAAGGCAATGAATTAAACCCACTTGAATGGGATGTAAAAGCGTATTTTATTTTGGGAGGTGCGCTTCACGATTCTGCCATTACAGCTTGGGGAATAAAAGGATGGTATGATTACATAAGGCCAATTTCTGCAATAAGGCACTTATGTGAACTAGGACAAAGCACCGATGAATCATTAGCAAACTATAATCCAGCAGGAATTCCTTTAGAAAATGGTTTTATTGAAGTTGTAGAAGCAGGTGATGAATTAAGTGGTGCGAATAATGAACACGTTGGAAAAATAAAAGTATATGCATGGCGAGGTCATGACTTCATAAATAATCCAGAATCAGATGTCGCTGGTGTTGGTTGGATTTTAGCAGAAAACTGGTGGCCTTACCAAAGGCCTTCTTTTGTGACGCCACCTTTTTCTGGATATGTATCCGGGCATTCTACCTTTTCCAGAGCTGCTGCAGAAGTGATGACATTAATAACTGGAGATGCTTTTTTTCCTGGTGGCATGGGAGAATTTATTGCTAAAAAGGATGAATTTTTGGTTTTTGAAAAAGGTCCCTCCGTGGATGTGAAATTACAATGGGCAACCTATCGTGATGCTTCAGATCAAACAAGTCTTTCTAGAATTTGGGGAGGTATACATCCGCCTGCAGATGATATTCCTGGTCGTTTAATTGGTGAACAAATAGGTATTGATGCTTATAACTTTGCGATTCCCTATTTTTCTTCAGATTCAGATCTTTCAGAGAAAGATATTCTAATTTATCCAAACCCAGTTACTAACAATCAGGTTTATATTAAAAATACCTTGGCAACAGACGAATTTAATCTCTTTGATATTCATGGCAGGTTAATACAAATAGCTAGCAACCAATTTAATTCCTTAAACAATACGACATTATTAAAACTTCCAGAAACGGTTGTAACTGGATTATATATTCTTAAAACAAGTAATACATCTAAAATTTTAATTGTTAAAAATTGATATTGAACTCATCTTGACTTTTAATGTTTAACCGAAAATGAGATAAAATTTGTCCATATTAGGCACTTTTTGAAAGGCATAGCATCGCTACGAATAATAAAAGTAACGAAATACGGGCGAATTTTAGCCATTTTTTAGGAAATAGAAAAAGTCAAGATGAGTTCATTTAATAGATCCTGATTTTAGTTAGTTTAGAATACTGCGCCTACGCTTAGCATAAACTTAGAACAAAAGGCTCAACCTAATATCTGTATTAGTGCTTTGTATTATTAAAATTGGAACTCATCCCTTCTTGAATTTTACTACCGTGCGTAATATCATCTTTAAAAAAGACAAGAATCTAATACCTTACGGTTTATAGATTGGACTAAGCATGAACACGAATCCTAGTCTTTAAAGGCTTGAAATCTGTCCATAAACAGATTAATTAGTGAAAATCTGTGTCTAACTTCTATTATTTATTTCATGCGTTAATTATTTGTGTCCATAGAGTAGTTTTCAAAAGAGAGGATAATTTCGATTTAATTGAAGTTAGAGAGCGTAAAATTGAAGTAGATTAACGGTAGGTCTTCTAGACACTGTTTAAATAAACTATTTATACCCCTTTTCAATTTAACGTATAAAAAAAGTGTGCTAAAATAAAAATTAACACACTTTTACAACTGCTATTAAAAAGTAACCTAGAAAATTTCTTTCAGTTTTTTTGTTAGTTTTTCACCTCTCAAATTTATTGCTACAATTTTACCCGTAGAAGTATCTATCAGAAAATTAGCTGGAACTCCTGTAACGCCATATAAATCTTTTGGCCCTGTTTTTGTTCCCATTCCGCTATCTATCCAAGGAAGGTTTTCTTCTTTTGATGCTTTTTCCCATGCCGCTTTTGAATCGTCAATAGTAAATGAAAATATTTCAAACCCTTTTTTATTATATTCAGAATAAGCTTCTTTCATATGTGGAATTTCTGAGCGACAAGGTCCGCACCAAGAAGCCCAAAACTCTAACAATACAAATTTATTTTCTTCTCTTGAACAAACTTCTTTAAGAGAAATAGCTTGTTTATCTAATGTTTCTGTATAAAAAGAGTTCATATCACTTCCTACTCCAACTCTACTTTTTGCAGCTCTTGATTTTCCAGCATTAATTGCTTTAAAAATAACATCCTTAACCCGAGTATCTTTTACATCAATATTGATCAATGCTTTATATGTTTCTTCAGTCCATGGACCTCCATAAGCAGCACAGTCAAGCATCATTAACAATATTTCTTTATCCTTATTAGTTTTAGCAATTTGAAGGTAATGAGCTAATTCAAAATCAATCATTTCTCCTGAAATTCGAACAGCTTCGTCATTCACTTTTGTTTTTTCAGCTTTAGTTTTACTATTATAATCTGCATAAATTTTTCCATAACTCTCTTGTAACTCTAAAAATTCAGGTGCCGATTTATAAGCAAAAATAACATCATTAAATCTTGTATCTCCACCAGTTATAGAGAAAATATTTGGTCTATCGCCTAATGTCATTTTAAAGTAGCCAGAAGAAAGAATAAAATTCATGCCTTTCATAACACCCATGGTGCTACCTTGTTTGTTTTTAGCGCTGATATAAATGTAAACGTTTTGAGCTCCACTAATTTCACCTGATATTTTGAACTTTCCTTTTGTAACTGGCCCCTCAGCATATACTATTTCATTAGAAGCTGAACCTCCCATAGCCATCATCATTCCACCTCCGCCAGTCGATGCTTTTTTAGTTTCTGCCTTTTTTGGATATCCTACAATTTTAATTGTTCCTTCGGTATAGTAACTAGTCAAATCACCGGTTATTGTAAATGCTTTCCCATCGACACTATCTTTATTATTATCTGCAAATACAGTAGCAAAGGAAAAAAGTAATGGTAATATAATTTTAAATAATTTCATTTTTTTGTATTAATATGTTTAGTGATTTTAAAAAAAATCTAAATGCTGATTAATTAATTAAAGACTTCCTTTAATTTTTCTTGCAAAGCTTCTCCTCTTAGGTTTAAAGCCATTACTTTGCCTTCTTTATCTAATAAAACCATATAAGGGATTCCGGAGAAAACATAATCTTTCATAATTTTCTTAGAATCTTTTGCTAATAATAAAGTGCCTTTAAGATTGTCTTCTTTAACAGCTTTTCTCCAAGCATCTTCCTTTTTATCAATAGAAACGCTTACTACTTCAAAACCTTTATCTTTATATAGTTGATATTGCTTTTGCACATTAGGAGATTCTTTTCTACATGGTCCACACCAAGATGCCCAAAAATCTATTAAAACATATTTTCCTTTAAAAGAATTAAGAGATACTTCATTTCCATCCATATCTGGAAATGTAAAATCGGGTGCAACTGCACCAATTTTAGTTTTATTTGAATCTTCTATTTTTTCTAACAAATCTGCCTTGGCATTTTGAATGTATGCTACATTTGGAAATTTTTCAGCCAACGCTTCATACTGCTCAACCATATAATTTTGATGCCTTTTCCAGGATAAACTCTGTATCGCTTTTACAACCGTAGGATAGTCACTATACATGGCAATAATGTTTTTAATATCGCGTTCATAAACATCGTGCATAACATCCCAGCCTTTAGCAGCATCTTCTTGCCATGCTTTGCTATCGGACAATGATGCTCTGTATTGCTGTTGCCCTACAGCTATCATATATTGATAGTTTTGATAACGAGCCCAATGCAATGCGTTTAATGCGTTATTTTTTTCACCACCTGCAATATGCACATGCGGCGGATTCTTTATTTTAATTTTTGCGGTATCTATACCTCTAAAATTAATTTCTAAATCTTCATCATCGGCATAAAACTCAACGCGTTGTTGTTTGTATACATCCAGTCTGTAAAATTCAGGGTTCTCAACTTCTAAATCAAATGAATAATTGTTATTCGAATCTAACTTGATTTCTTTAACTATTTCATATTCATTTTTAAATTCATCAGTATCTTTTATCTTATTTAGTGTAATACCAAATTTATCATTAGCATCAGGGAATTTTACATGTCCTTTTATTGTGATTTTTTGTTCTTGTGGCTGTTCTTGAGATTTATTACATGAATAAAAGCTCAAAATTATTAATGCTAATCCAATCAGT
Source organism: Flavivirga spongiicola (assembly GCF_030540825.1). Taxonomy (NCBI): domain Bacteria; kingdom Pseudomonadati; phylum Bacteroidota; class Flavobacteriia; order Flavobacteriales; family Flavobacteriaceae; genus Flavivirga; species Flavivirga spongiicola. The sequence goes on along the minus strand of NZ_JAUOEO010000001.1, from coordinate 741,658 downwards.
TTTTTCATTACGAATATAATTTTACCTATTAAAAAATGTATTTATTTCTTAGGGTAAAACTATCATGTTGCATTAAAATATATATAAGGAAGATTCCTCATTTTATATTTTTTAATAGAAAATTCACATTTAGCTTATCAGATATAATTGACGATTTTAGGGAAGTAATCAAAAAGAATTGCCCGGGATTTTAACTCGAAGTTTCCGTTGAAATTGTCATTCCGGTGCTTGTTTCAATTAATTGAATATAAAACAAGCAAAAGACCTCTATGGATTTGTCATGAGGGAAGTTCGTTTCAATAAACTCTTTGCTTTTCACTTGTTACACTATGGAGTGGTTTAAACTTTTTCGATTTGACCGAAAAAGTTTAAACCACTTCTATTACAATTTAACCATTTTCATAGTGTTCTGTTTCCCAAGTTGATTTGTTGTTTTTACTAAATAAAGGCTTCGTGATAAGTTCGATATGTCAAAAGATTGACCTTTATAAAAATGACCTTCATACGATTTTATTAGTTTTCCGGTCATACTGTAAATATGTAGTGTATTTATATTTTGATTGATTGAAAAAGAGTTTTTAACAGGATTAGGAAGTATTTTCAGGTCATTGCTCTTTTCAAAACTATTTGTAGATAGCGTTGAACCTTTATTTCCGTAAATTCTAAATTCACCCGGAGGCAAATCAATAGAAGTTGTACTGCCGTCAATTGTAGTGTTTCCAGAATCATCCATTAAATCGTACCAGGTTCCTGAATAAGGGAAATTTGGATTTATATTTTGATTTGTTACTGAAAAGTTAGCAACTATGATAACATTTTTAAGCTCAGAACCACTTGTGTTTTCATTACCTGTATAAATACTTATTCTAGGGGTTTGAGTTCCCGAGGTTATATTATAATCACCTTCAAAAACAGCTTCGTTAATTTTTAAACTATTAAGTCTCGCCCAATCATTATAGATTTTATTTCTATTATTATTGGCAAGCCAATTGTTTGCCCATTGAGGCTGAGGTTTGGTATCAAGTTTGCAATCACCATCATTATTGCCGTCATAATCAGAATTAACAACACCATTAGAGCAGGTCCATATAGAATCGTCCATACCCAAATCTGCAAAATGCCATAACATTTTGGGACCCGGAATAGGAATTGTTACAGCGCCAAGTGCAGACATTCTTTTTAAGGCCGTATTTAAATCACGTACATTATGAGCTGGGTTTGTGTTAATCCCGAATGCTGTCATTTCATACATGATTCGATCTTTATCATGACTTTCGGGATAACCTAATGATCGTTTTTCTGTAAAACCGTGAGCCGTATGTCCCATACGATCAAAGTTAATATTGCTTGATTGTCCTTGAGCTAAATTTTTATAGGCAGTCCACATTTCACTCCACATCATTATTCCCTTAGGAATGGGGTCTCCAATTCTATAATTAGCCCATTCTTGTTCTTCTGTATCGCCCCCTAAATGTTCGAAAATAACATAGTGTGTTTCATCTAAACTCCAGGAGTAATCAGCATAGTCTTTTAAAATAGCTACACGATCTGCTTGATAACTATTGGTACAACCCTCGTCTCCAGAGGAACAATTTTGTGTGAACCCTTTAGTTAAATCCCAACGGAATCCATCAATCTTGAATGCTTCGATCCAATGTTTAACGACACGCTTTGTATACACCTTAGTAAAAGAATTAGAATGGTCAAAATCTGATCCTACATTGTATGAATGTTTAGCGGTTTGGTTAAAATAAGGGTTTTCAGAGCTGGGTTCTCCCCAACCATCACCATCAGCATCATTCATCCATAAACGTACCATTGGGTTTCTGCCAAAAGCATGGTTTAAAGCAATATCTAATATAACTGCAATACCATTTTGGTGACAAACATCGATAAGTTCTTTAAGTTTTTCTTCAGTACCATAAAATTTATCCAATGCCATATGATAAGCCGTATTGTACCCCCAACTTTCATTACCCTCAAATTCCATAACAGGCATTAATTCGATGGCATTAATATTTAAGTTTTTGAAATAGTCAATTTTATCTATAATGTCTTGAAAATTTCTATCGGCATCAAAATCACGAATTAAAACTTCATAAATAATTAAGTCTTCTTTTTTTGGTTTTGAAAAATTAGTGACTTGCCAATTGTAAGGCGTTTGGTTAGTTTGTAATACGGTTACTTCCCGCTCTTGCCCAACAGGATATGCTGGTAAATTAGGATATGTCGATGCTGGAATAGAAGGGTCGTCAAAAGGAGATAAAACTAATGTCGAATATGGATCGGCAGTTTTTACCAAAGCAGGCGAATTTGATATAGGTGTTTTATCAACTGCCCAGTATTGATACGTTTCAATTTGCCCAGAAGTTAAACCGGTTAATGTAATCCAGAATTTGTTATTTCTAGATGGGTCACGCTTCATAGCATATGAAGCATTAGGCTGCCAATTATTAAAACTACCTGCGACATAAACAAAATCTTTACCTGGCGCATAAAGTACCAAAGTAGCTTTTGTTGGATCGCTTTCATCATAAGTGATGCCATCTAAGTAAGTTTGTGGCATAATACTAAAGTCGCTGCCTGGGTCCATTAAAACAGAAAATGATTTGGTTTTCGTGTCCCCGCCTACCGTAATTTCAAGAACATAACTTTTATTAATAGTTATGTTCGTATCTGTATAAGAATAAGATGAAATACCTGTTTGAGTGTTTATAGTAGCTCCATTTGCTTTTAAAACATAATCGGCATTGCCACCTGTATTTGTGGCAGAAATACTTAAATTATCACCTGAATTTAAAATAGTTGTTGAGTTTGATGGTGCCGTTAAAGACACTTGAAATAAACCGACATCGGCAAGATAATCTTCAGATTGCTTATTTCCAGATCCATCTTTGGCTTTTATAAGAAACCCAATTCTGCCAATTCCAGTTCTACTGTAAAATGTAGTAGGAGTGAAGGTTATTGTATAGTCATCTGTACCTGAGTTGTAAGTTAAACGGTTGGCTTCGTTAGAGTTTGTCCAATCCCCATTTGTTGGGCAATCTTGTAGATTTGTCAAATTAGAATCGAAGGACCAGGACCATAAATAAAGCGCATTGTTAGTGACTCCCCAGGCTGCTTCATCTATGGAAGAACCTTCAAAAGTTATGGTTATACTATTTGTTTCTTCAAAGGGGTTTGGAGAAATAGCATAGGTGACATCTTGTTTTTGGGCATGGCTAAAAGCACAAAAGAGAAAGAGGAAAAGTATTGTAAATTTTTTCATAGCTATGGTTTAAAAAAAGAGGCTGCACTATGTCAATAATACAACCTCTTTATAATATTCAATATTTACATAATAGATATGCTTATTGTCTTTTTCCTAACAGGTATTTAGGTCCGTCAGGATCATTAAAATCTATACTAATAACATAGTTTCCTGCTGTAGAAGCAATATTATTGTCTGCGTCGGTATCTAAAATATTATCAGCATTAGCATCTCCGTAACTAACATCCCAGGCATCGTTTTGACGGAATTTAATTTCCCCATCTAAAAGTGTAATGTTTTCTGCAAACCATACACCTGGTTGGATTTCTGTTAAGGCTGCATCCGGACCATCATTACCCCAATCGTTAAAACCGGAACCAACAACACCATATACATTTGAAGACTCAATAGTATAAGTATTATCATTCAGATTTAATGTTATTAGATAGTGTCCGGCAGTTGAAGCAATATTGTTATCTGCATCTGTGTCTAAAACACCATCACCAGTAGCATCTCCAAAGTTTACATCCCATTTGTTATCCATTCTGAATTTAATTTCACCATCAAGAAGTGCTACACTGGTTTTAAACGTATCTGTTGTGTAATCGTAATAGAACTTTGCATCAGGTCCATCATTTCCCCAGTCATTAAAACCAGATCCTACAATTCCCCAAGAGAAAGGTTCTATAGTATAAGAATTATCATTAGTATCTATGGTGATTTTATAATCGCCTGCGGTTACAGCAATATTGTTATCAGGGTCGGCATCTAGAATACCATCTCCATTAGCATCACCTAAATCACCTCCCCAAGTATTATTCTCGCGGAATTTAATTTCACCATCTAATAAGTTTACATAAGATACAATAACGCCTGGTGTAGAAGTTGTATAAAAAGGAGCATCTTTTGGTCCATCTGCTGCAGCCCAGTTATTATAACCTGAACCTACAACACCCCAAGAAGCTACTTCAAAAGCACCACCACCACCACTAACATCTTCAGGTAGTACAACTGTTAAAGTTTGAGGATCAGAAAAAGTTTCTAAGCCATTATCCGTTCCTACAAAAGCTTTTATTCTAAAATATAGGCTTCCAGTGTTTGGTGCTTCAGTATTTGGATCATTATCTAAGCCTGCAGCTTCAGCAAAACCTAACATTTGCCCAATAGTTATAGCGAGTTCATTACCACCTGTAGAGCTAATCATTGTCGCATCTGTAAAATCTCCTAATATGGAGTTTTGAAGCTCATAGGTAACATTTGTTGGAACATCAAAATTAGCATCATTCCATGTAAAACGTTCTCCTAAATTGTTTGATGCTGCAACGGTTAATACGTATTCATCTAAGAACGAATTAGAGAAATTTATGCCTTCAGTTGGTTCTTGAGCAACGAATACTAAGTCATCATCCTGGTCACATGAATTAAAGCCTATTAAGGCAATAATTAAAAGTGATAAAAGTTTTATGTTATTTTTCATAATTGTTAGTTTAGTTTTTTTTAAAATCCTGGATTTTGGGTTAAGTTTGGATTTGCTTGTAAAGCGGATGAGGGGATGGGGTATAAGTTATAATGATCTGGAATTGAGGTGCCATTTATTACACCACCTTTCCAAGGCCATAAATATGACCCACCTGTAAACATTCCAAATCTGATTAAATCTGTACGTCTATGACCTTCTAAATTTAATTCTCTGGCGCGTTCATCGATCATAAACTGAAGTGTTAGTTGTGCTTCAGTTATGGTACTGGCATTGGATCGTGTTCTTACATCATTAACATATTGTACAGCTGTGTTCATGCTTGTACCTGCAGCGCCTCTAATGGCACATTCTGCATACATTAAATAAGCATCTGCCAATCTAAATAAAGGAAAGTCTGTACTAGAAAAGCTGGATGCTAATGTACTACCTGAAAAACTGGAGTTTCTGAATTTTACTGATGGGTAACCATCTGTCCATTCTTTATAATCTGTCATTTCAAAATTATGCCCAGTAGTCCAAAATAAGCTAGCTCTTACATCGGTAGATGTGCCCAGATCTCCAAATAAACCATACCAGGCTTTAGACGATCTGTGACCTCCCCAACCTTCGGTAGCACCAAATTGTGCTAAAGGTGTAGTGTCTGCATTTAAACTACCATTAACAATATAAGTGGTGTTTCCATAACTTTGGCTTACCTGAGAATCAGCAATGAGCGGTAAAATAATTTCAGTGGATGTATTATTATCAGCTGAAAATATACTCACAAAATCTGTAGCCAAACTATAAGGACTATCTGTAATAACTTTGTTTGCATAGGTTGCGGCATCAGCATATCTTGCTGTACCAGTATAAACTTCTGCGTTTAAGTATAATTTTGCCAGTAGAATTTGAGCAGCGCCTTTGGTTGCTCTACCATAAGTGTTTGTAGTTGATAATAAAGGTTCAATAGCCAGAAGTTCAGCTTCAACATAATCAAATAATTCTTGTCTGGAAGCTTCTGGAAGTGATTCGGTTTGCCCGAAATTTTCTTCGGTAGCAAGTACACCTTTACCAAATACATCTATTAAGTAAAAATTAGCTAAAGCTCTAATAAATCTAACTTCAGATGTGATAGCATCTTTATCCTCTACATTAACATTTGGTAATATAGAAAGTAAGTTATTACACTGTGGTATGGTAAAGAATATTCTATTATATAAATATCTAAAGAATTTATTTTCAGCCGTCCAGTCACTGGTGGTTGTTAATTGGTCTAAGCCATTATCACCCCAACGATTTTTCATAGCATCTGCAGCAAAATCCTGAAGGTTAACAATACCTCTTAAAAATGGGGATTCTCCGGCATCATCACTAATATCTGAACTACCAGGACCATCTGCACCAGATAGCGCAAAGGAACCATAAAGTCTTGACAAAATACCTTCAACAGCTTTAGGATCTTGGGCTAAAAGCTCATCTAATGATAATTCTATTTTAGGTTCTGCATCTAAGTCGCTTGTACAACTAAACAGTGTTGTAAAAACAACTATGAAGCCTAATAGTAATTTTAATATGTTATTTTTCATAGTTTCCATAGTTTAAAAGTCAATATTTACACCTAAATTATACACAGTTGCTCTTGGGTAAAAATCATTATCAATTCCTATGAAATTCTCAGGGTCCTGTCCTGAGTAATTAGTAATTAAAAATGGATTGTTTACAGCACCATAAATTTTAAGTGTTGCATTTTTTAAGAGATTTGTTAAGGTGTGACCTAAAACAATATTTTCACATCTTAAAAAAGAAGCACCTTCTATAAAATAATCAGAGTATTGAACAGGGTCTAAAATATCTGTAAATACGGCGTTAGCATCACCTGTAAAAAAGTTTAGTGAGTTAACAAAGAAAGTGCCATCTAGGGATTTTGCATTGTCGATGGCACCATGAGTTAATCTTCTGGAGTTATAAATTTCACCATCTAACTGTCCTCTAAAGCTTGCGCTTAAGTCCCAGTTTTTATAATTCATATTAATACCAAAACCAAAGGTCCAGTTAGGTTGTATGGCTCTGTAATATCTATCTGCTTCTGTAATTCTACCGTCATCGTTTAGGTCTACAAAAGAACCTAAAATAGGATCACCATCTACATCATAAACCTGTTTAAGTACCCATGCAGAACCTGCTTGTTCTCCTAAAGCATGTCTTAATAAAATATTTCCTGTTCCTATAGCTAAACCACCATCTGGAGCATTTATTTGTTCGGCACCTTTTAAGTCGGTAACTTCAGTGAAATTATAAGACAAGTTTCCGTTTAGTGATAAATTAAAAGTGTCATTTTGTACTGGGTTTAGGTTTAAATTTAATTCGAACCCTTTACTTTCCGTAGCCCCTACATTTTGAATAACCTGATCACTCAATGCTTGTCCTGGTGGTACATTTGTTAATACTAATAAATCAGTGGTTTCTCTTTTATAGATATCGAAAGATCCAGATATAAAACTATTTTTAAAGAAGTCAAAATCTACACCTAAATTATAAGTGGTCGTTTTTTCCCAGGTTAAATCTGGATTAAATTCTTTAGCATTGTATAAATTAACTCCCGTAATGTATTGACTTTCTGGAGATCCAATTTCAAATAAAGGAATAGAAGGGTAAAACCCTACTTGTCCGGAAATATCCTGTTGTCCGGTTTCTCCCCATCCTAAACGTATTTTAAAGTCGTTTATAAATGTCACGTCTTTTAAAAATGATTCTTCTTTAGCTTTCCAGGCTAAGGCAGCAGAAGGGAAGTAGCCCCAACGGTTTTCTTCGGTAAAGAAAGAAGATCCATCTGCTCTAAAGGATGCAGTAAGCAAATATTTATTGGCTAAATTGATATTAGCTCTACCAAAGAAAGACTGCAAATTCAATTCATTAAAAAATCTGTTATTTGGGTTTAAAGGATCTATGTTTGGAATTCTAACCCCAGTTGAAGGGTCGTTTTCAAATTCATCTTTATTACCGTCATTTTTAAAATTTTGATAAGAGTACCCTCCTTGGATATCAAAATTATTGATAAAGAGACCATCAAACTCTTTGCGATATGCTAAATAAGACTCCATAGTCACATTTGTAATATGTTGTCTTTCTCCATAGCTTTTACCGGGATTGAAGATATAGGTGCCATCTACAGGAGCTCCATTTACTTTAGCATAAGCATTAATAGCATTTTCAGAAAAAGTTTCTTCTATTTCAGCTCTTGAAGCTTCTAATCCTAGATTAACAACAGCACGCAATTCCGGTAAAAAATGAAATTTATAGTCTAATTCTATATTACCCAGCAAACGCTTTACTTTTTCAGGTCGCATTCTTTGTAACAATACCCCAAGTGGGTTACCAGAACCTGCTTTAGCATTTGGGTCGTTTGGGTTGTTTGAAGCTTGTAATTGTTGATAAAACCCTCCAAAAATAGAATTAGCATCGTAAATAGGTTTTGTAGGATCCATAGATATGGCACCACCTAAAGCGGCACCTTCGTCTACTGCGTTTTTGTCAACAGAAGTTCCTTTAGCATTAATATCTATTTTTAAATGATTGTCAAACAATTTCGGAGATAATCTTATAGATGCCGTAACTCTTTCATAATCATTTGTTTTTACGACACCTTCCGTTTCATTATAACCTATAGAAGCTCTAAAAGGTATTTTCTTAAATAAATTAGCTCTTACCCCAAAGTTATAATCTTGGGTAACAGCTGTTCTATAAATGGCATCTTGCCAATCTGTATTATACACAGCTCTATCTCCACTTGGTGTACTAAAAACTCTAAAAGGCTCATCAGTATCTACCGATCCAACTGGAACACCAATGGTTCCTATATCGTCTGGAAAATAAAGATTGGCGAATCTTAAGAATTCGTTACCATCCATAACAGGGATTTGCTTGCTTGAGCTTATACTGCTAATAGATGTTCTGGCAGAAAAATTATATTTTGCTTCTCCAGAAGTTCCTTTTTTAGTTGTGATAATTAGAACACCATTGGAAGCTCTGGATCCATAAATTGCAGTTGCCGAAGCATCTTTAAGTACACTAAAGCTTTCAATGTCGTTTGGATTAATAAGACTTAAAGGGTTGCCCACACCAGCTATACCTCCGTTATCCAAAGGGACACCATCTATTACTATTAAAGGAGCGTTGTTTCCTGAGAGTGAAGAACCTCCTCTAATTCTAATATTTGGAGCAGCATCTGGTTGTCCACCAGCACTTGTAATTCTTACACCGGCTGCTTTACCTTGTAAAAGTTGATCTGGGGAAACAATGGCTCCTCTATTAAAATCTTTTGAAGAAACGACATCAACAGAACCTGTTAAGTCTTCTTTTTTTACGCTACCATAGCCAATAATTACTATTTCTTCAAGCAGAGCAGTATCTTCAGCTAACGGTATATTTAGTGAAGCTTGACCAGTATATTGTATTTCTTGTGCTTTGTAGCCAACATAAGAAAACACAATAATATCTCCATTGTTAACTTCAATTTTATAATTTCCATCAAAGTCTGTAGTGGTTCCGGTTGTTGTCCCTTTTATGACGACATTAACCCCCGGAAGCGGGATAGAAGTTGATTGTTCTGTTACCGTTCCTTTTAGCGTATTTTGACCAAATATATATACCGGTAAAACAAGCATGAAGAACAGTAATTTTTTAGTGAATGATTTCATACAATTTTGTTGAATTAATGTGTTAGTTTGTCAATTTATATTTTCACTCCTCAGTCCAAAGCTATGTAAAGAAATTGTAAAGAGAGAATTATAAATTACGAAATTCTTAGCGAAAACGTTTTCGTGTTAACAACTTTTCAATATTTATTGTTTTAAGTGATAAAAATTCATAATATTTATACTAAGAAATAATATAATATCTTTATAAATTCGTAAAATAATTATGGGGTTTTTTAAAGTAAATTTTATGCAATGAAACATCCATAACTAAAAGTTCAATACCCAAGGACAATGATTATATGGATGCTACATGTGACAAATAAAAAACAATAGATATAAACACATGAAACGAAAGATAACACTTAAGCAAATTGCTCGAGAATTGGATGTATCTATTTCTACTGTTTCTAAAGCACTTAGTAATAGTAAAGAAATAAGTGAGGATACCACCAAAAAAATTCAGGCATTTGCTAAACTGTACAATTACAAGCCCAATAATATTGCACTTAGCTTAAAAAACAGAAAGACAAAAACTATAGGTATTTTAATTCCGGAAATTGTCCATCACTTTTTTTCAACAGTCATTCGGGGTATCGAGTTAATAGCGAATAGGAGAGGATATAATGTTATTGTTGGATTATCAAATGAGTCTTTTACTAAAGAAATTATAAATATGGAAATGCTTGCCAATGGTAGTATTGACGGGTTTATTCTTTCCATTTCTAAAGAAACGTTACTTAAGCAAGATTATCACCATTTTAATGCAACCATAAATCAAGGCATGCCTATTGTCATGTTTGATAGAGTTGTAAATGAAGTAGATTGCGATAAGGTGATTGTAGATGATTTTAATGGTGCGGTTAAAGCGGTTAAGAAACTAGTTGGTAACGGCTGTAAAAATATAGCACTCATCACCACAATGGATTACGTAAGTGTGGGTAGATTAAGAACTCAGGGATATTTGGAAGCATTGGGAACTAGTGGGATAGATGCAAATTCTAATCTCATATTAAAGATTGATGATAGTTTGGATGTAGAGAATCATTTGGAAGATTTAGAAAATGAAATCGCTCAGTTTTTTAAAATAAATGAAAATATCGATGGTGTTTTTGCAGTAAATGAATTGTATGCAGTTACTGCTATGAAGGTAGCAAGAAAGTTAGGATTAACGATTCCTGATGATGTACAAGTTATTGGCTTTACAGATGGCGTATTGTCAAAACATGCGACACCAAGTCTGACAACTGTGAGTCAGCATGGTCAAAAAATAGGAGAACAAGCTGCAAATTTATTAATAGATAGATTAGAAGCCATAGATGCTGAAAGTGACCAGTATTTCACGAATGATGAGAGAAAATCTGATTTTATAAAAGTGGTTATTGAAACCGAAATTATTGAAAGAGAATCAACTAAATAATTTTTTTTATTAGGAAAAAATAAAATCTTTCATATCTTTGTTGCGAAATCAAAACTTATATTTTCACTTCTCACAATAAGTTTTGATAAGTATATCGCTTATCAAATAGTATTAATTTAAACATACTATTTAATGGAAAAGCGTAGATTAAGTTTCTGGCAAATCTGGAATATGAGTTTTGGATTTCTGGGAATCCAAATGGGTTTTGCCCTTCAAAATGCTAACGCAAGTAGAATACTTCAAATTTTCGGAGCCGATGTTCATGAACTCTCTTGGTTTTGGATAATTGCACCTTTAATGGGGTTAATTGTACAGCCAATAATTGGGTATTATAGTGATAAAACATGGGGAAGATTTGGTAGACGTAAACCCTATTTTCTAGTTGGAGCCATTTTGGCATCAATTGGTTTGGTACTCATGCCACAAGCCGACATCTTCATAGCCTTTTTGCCAGCACTATGGGTTGGAGCAGGTATGCTCATGATTATGGATGCCTCTTTTAATATCGCTATGGAACCTTTCCGCGCATTAGTTGGTGATAACCTTAGAACTGACCAACGTACCTTAGGCTTTAGTGTGCAAACTGCACTTATAGGTTTTGGAGCTGTTATTGGTTCCTGGTTGCCTTATGTTTTAACCAATTTGTTTGGTGTATCTAATGAAGCTGCTGGAGGAACAGTTCCTTTAAACTTAATTTTGTCTTTCATTATTGGAGCCGTTATTTTAATAGTTTCTATTTTAGTAACAGTAGCAACAACAAAAGAATACTCTCCGGAAGAATTAGCAAGTTTTGAAGATGAGAAAGCACATTCTGAAGTCATAATTAAAGATGGTGAAAAAGAAAAATCTAGCTTATTAGATATTTTTGATGACTTCAAAAAAATGCCAGCAACCATGAGGCAATTAAGCTGGGTTCAATTCTTTTCCTGGTTTGGGCTATTTGGAATGTGGGTATTTGCAACACCGGCAATAGCACAACATACGTATGGATTATTGCATACAGATAGTAGCAGCCCAATGTATCAGGATGCTGGAGACTGGGTAGGCATATTGTTTGGAGTTTACAACTTAGTTTCTGCATTTTACGCATTTACCTTACCATATATAGCAAAGAAAATTGGTAGAAAGAAAACGCATGCTTTATCACTTGTTATTGGTGGATTAGGCTTGCTTTCAATTTATATCATGCCAGATAAAAATTGGCTCATAATTTCAATGATAGGTGTTGGAATAGCTTGGGCCAGTATTTTGGCAATGCCATATGCTATATTAGCAGGTTCTATTTCTCCAAAAAAGATGGGAGTATATATGGGGATTTTCAATTTCTTCATCGTAATTCCACAAATAATCAATGCTTTAATAGGTGGGCCATTAGTTAAGTATGCCTATAATAATCATGCCATTTTTGCTCTTTTGATGAGTGGCATAAGTTTCTTAATTGCAGCAGCATTAGTTTCAAAAGTGAAAGATGTTGATGATATAATACAATCATAATTTAATGAATACCATAGGAGTTATATTCGACCTTGACGGGGTTATAGTTGATACTGCAAAGTATCATTTTTTGGCATGGAAAAATCTTGCTGACGATTTACATATTGAATTTACAGAAACGCATAACGAACTACTTAAAGGCGTAAGTCGTGTGCGTTCATTAGAAATACTATTAAACATTGGTAATGTAACATTATCAGATGATAAAAAACAAGCTGTTTTAATAAGCAAAAATGAAGATTATCTGGGGTACATTAAAAAAATGAATGCAGATGAAATCCTTCCTGGCGTCAAAGACCTTCTTAATAAACTAGATAGCAGAGGTATTAAGTATGTACTGGGGTCTGCTAGTAAAAATGCACCGCTTATTTTAAAACAGGTTGGATTATTAGAAAGGTTTGAGGGAATAGTTGATGGTAATAGTGTGTCAAAAGCGAAACCAGATCCAGAGGTGTTTTTAATTGGAGCAAAAAAGCTTAATCTAAAACCGGAAAGCTGTATCGTTTTTGAAGATGCCATCGCAGGTATAGAAGCAGCAAATAAAGCTAACATGATATCGGTGGGTATTGGAGATGAAGATACACTCAATGAAGCCGATTTCAATTTTAGCAATCTAACTGAGATACCAAATAATTTTTTCGAAGAATTGATAAAAGAATAAAGATAAAAGAGTAGAGATAATAGAAACAGATTTCAAGATTATTATTATTGAATGGTAATTATTGTTATTTATTCTCTTAAAAATTAAAAGTAATAATTAGAAAATAGAAAATTACCAGACGGTAAAGCCTAACAGTAAAGCGGTCTAAAATCTATTTTATATCATTTTAGAAACATGAATCAAGATTATATAAAACCAGATAACTGGTCAATCATAGAAGAAGGGTTTGATACAAACCGAGTTGAATCTTCAGAAAGTTTATTTAGTATTGGAAACGGAGCCATGGGACAACGTGCCAATTTTGAAGAAAAGTATTCTGGCCCAACATTTCAAGGGAGTTACATTGCAGGTGTTTATTACCCCGATAAAACAAAAGTAGGCTGGTGGAAAAATGGCTACCCAGAATACTTTGCTAAAGTATTGAATGCCCCAAATTGGATAGGAATCAATGTTTCTGTAAATGAGGAACAACTCGATTTATTTAACTGTAAAAAAGTGACTGATTTTAGACGGGAGCTCAATATGCAAGAAGGATGGTTGTCTAGAAGCTTTATTGCTACACTAAGAAATGATAGTGTCATTAAAGTTGAAACAAAACGTTTTTTAAGTTTAGATTCTGATGAATTAGGAGCAATTCAATATAACGTGACACCTATAAATGATGATGCAGAAATTGTTTTTCAGCCCTATTTAGATAGTGGAATAACCAATAAGGATACCAATTGGGATGATAAGTTTTGGGATACTATAGAAGTGAGTCACGAAAACCATCAAGCGTTTATTCAGGCAAAAACCATGAAAACAGATTTTTATACCTGTACGTTCATGCAATCTAATGTTTTTATAAATGGTAAATCAGTATTAATAGAACCAAATATAAAAGCAGATGCTAATTATGCTTCCTTTAGTTACCAGCATCAGGTTAAAAAAGAGGAAACCTATACAATACATAAATATGGAGGCTATGTTGTAGATAGAGATTATGATAAATCACAATTAGTTTCAACGGCTAAAAAAGTACTAAAAGAAGCTGTAAAAATGGGATTTAGTACCCTTTTGGAAAAACAAAAACAAGCTTGGTTAGCAATTTGGGAGCGAGCTGATATTACAATACAAGGCGATGTTAAAGCGCAACAGGGTATCCGTTTCAATATTTTTCAATTAAATCAGACCTATTTAGGTAAAGATTCCAGATTAAATATTGGACCTAAAGGTTTTACCGGTGAAAAATATGGAGGTAGTACCTATTGGGATACGGAAGCCTATTGTATTCCTTTTTATATGGCAACAAAAGATGAGAAAGTGGCTAGAAGTCTTTTAGAATATAGGTATAGACATTTAGAAAAAGCTATTGAAAATGCTGAAAAATTAGGATTTAAAAATGGAGCAGCATTATTTCCAATGGTAACTATGAATGGTGAAGAGTGTCATAATGAGTGGGAAATTACATTTGAAGAAATTCATCGTAATGGTGCTATTTCATTTGCCATTTATAATTACCATCGTTATACAGGAGACTACAGTTATATAAAAGATAAAGGATTAGAAGTTTTAATTGGAATTGCTCGTTTTTGGCAACAACGTGCTACGTTTTCTAAAGACAAAAGCAAGTATGTTATACTAGGAGTTACTGGACCAAATGAATATGAGAATAATGTTGACAATAATTGGTATACTAACTATTTAGCAAAGTGGTGTATTAATTATGCTATAGAAAATATTAATAGAATAGCAACTGAGTTTCCTTTAGATTTTAAACGAATTATGAATAAAGTTAAACTGTTTGAAGCGGAATTAAAAGAGTGGAAAGCAGTTGCAGATAATATGTATTTCCCTTATTCGGAAGGACATCAAATATACCTTCAACAAGACGGGTTTTTAAATAAAGAATTAATTACTGTTGAAGATTTAGATACATCGCAAAGACCTATTAATCAAAAGTGGTCCTGGGATAGAATCTTGCGTTCTCCTTATATAAAACAAGCAGATGTTTTACAAGGGTTCTATTTTTTCGAAGATCGATTTTCAATAGAAGATTTAGAGCGTCATTTCGATTTTTACGAACCATTTACAGTTCATGAAAGCTCACTATCTCCTTGTGTGCATAGTATTCAAGCTGCTAAATTGGATAGAATGGAACAGGCATATACTTTTTATTTACGCACCTCGCGTTTAGATTTAGACGATTACAATCACGAGGTACATGAAGGGTTGCACATTACCTCAATGGCGGGTACTTGGATGAGTATTGTTGAAGGTTTTGGAGGTATGCGCATTAAAAATAATATGCTTTCATTCATACCAAAAATACCTAAACAATGGGATGCCTATTCATTTAAGGTGAATTTTAGAAACCATATTGTAAAAGTAAATGTGTGTCAAGATAAAACCGATTTTGAACTAGAAGGGGACACTGCATTACAAATTTTAGTTAATGATGACTTGGTGACAATAGAGCCAAATAGCTTGGTGACCGTTTAATTAAAAAGAATTCTCCGAGGATTAGCCTCGGAGTTTCCGTTTGAAATTGTCATTCCCGTGAAGACGGGAATCTAAAAAGCATAAGAAATGAAAACTTCAGTTAAATTAATAATTCTAAGTCTTTTGTGTATAAGTGTTTCTTGTAAACAAAAAAACAACGAAAATGTCGAGATTAATTCTACGCATGAACCTGTTAAAGAGTTCTCTGATATAGAACGCGTTGAGCCTCCTAATTGGTGGATAGGTTTTGAAAATACTGAACTGCAGTTACTTGTTAAGCATCCAAATATCTCTGCATCAATACCAGAAATTAATTATGTTGGTGTTTCCATAAAAAAGTTGAACAAAGCAGATAGTCCGAACTATTTGTTTATTGATTTAGACATTTCCGAAACTGCAAAAGCTGGAAAATTTAATATCACTTTTAAATTTGAGAATGCTGAAGATTTAGTTCAAACGTATGAGTTAAAACCGAGAGACAAGCCAGCAGAGGATTATGCTGGGTTTGATAGTTCTGATGCTATATACTTAATTACGCCTGATCGTTTTGTTAATGGAGATTCAGAAAATGATACGGTTGAAAATTTAAATGAAAAAACGATTAATAGAGCCGATGATTATGCAAGACATGGTGGTGATATTAAAGGTATAACAGACCATTTAGATTATATTAACGACTTAGGTTTTACAGCTATTTGGCCATGCCCATTATTAACCAATGATATGCCACGTGGCTCATATCATGGTTATGCTATTACGGATTTATATGAAATAGATCCGCGTTTTGGGACACTTGATGCGTATAAAACTTTGGCGTCTAAAATGTCTGAGAAAGGTATGAAATTAATCATGGATCAAGTGGCGAATCATTGTGGTTTAGAGCATTGGTGGATGAAAGATTTGCCATTTAAAGATTGGGTAAACTATCAAAATATTTATGAAGAGAATATCAATTCTTGGACACATGAAACGACCGTAACATCCAATCACAGGCGTACTACTAATCAAGATTTATATGCGTCTAAAAAAGATAAAGAAGGTATGACAAATGGATGGTTTGTATCCGGCATGCCAGATTTAAATCAACGTAATCCATTTATGGCACAGTATATCATTCAAAATAGTATTTGGTGGATAGAAACTGCGGGCTTGGGTGGCATTCGACAAGATACTTATCCATATCCCGATAAAGATTTTATGAGTCATTGGGCAGGAGCTATTATGAACGAATATCCAAATTTTAGCATTGTTGGAGAAGAGTGGAGTTATAACCCATTACTTATTGGGTATTGGCAAGACGGTGCTAATAATAGAGATGGTTACGAGTCTAATTTAAAATCGTCAATGGATTTTGCCATGCAAAATTCCATAGTAGAAGCTTTAAATGAAACCGAATCTTGGGATAAAGGGTTGGTGAAAATATATGAAGGCTTAGCTAACGATTTTCATTATGCAACACCGAAAGATATTATGATTTTTCCAGACAATCATGATATGAGCCGTATTTTTACGCAGCTAAAAGGCGATATTATCAATACAAAAATGGCCTTAAGTTATATACTTACGTTACCTCGAACGCCACAAATATATTACGGAACAGAGATATTAATGGACGATTTTGAAAAACCTGGAGACCACGGTTTAATACGAACAGATTTTCCTGGTGGTTGGGAAGGGGATACCATTAATGCATTTACAAGTAATGGATTAACAGAAGCTCAAAAAGAGATGCAATTATATCTAAAAAAACTTTTGAATTTCAGAAAATCCAGTAGAGCAATTCATGAGGGTAAAACAATTCATTTTGCTCCAGAAAAAGGTGTTTACGTACTATTCAGAATTTTGGAAGAGGAAACAGTTGTTCATATAATCAATAAAAATGACCAACCCATTGAATTAGATCTAACTAGATTCGAGGAAGTTGGCTTAGCAGGAAAATCTATTAATAACGTCATTACAGGTGAAACAATTGTCTGGAATGATATGCTCGAACTAAAAACAAAAGGAAGTATTATTTTAACTACTAAACTATAAATGAAATATTTAAAACTCATCATACTATTTTTAGTTTTAGTTAAGACATCATTAGCGCAAAATGAAAACCGGAAGTTTGAACATATCAACCAAACAGACTATGGTTTAGAGATATTTGTGAACGATGGAAAATATGATATTCAGTTTTATACAGATCATATTGTAGAAACAACCTTCATCCCTAAAGGTGAAGAAGTGAAACGAACGTCTCATGCAGTTGTATTAAGACCTCAAAAAGTTGAGGTAATTCCTGTAGTTACTAATAATGAAAGTGTTTTTTTTACAAAAGGTATTGAAGTTAAAATACAAAAGCAACCCTTTCAAATAGCCTATTCATATAAAGGCAATCCACTCATTTCAGAAAAAGCTGGCTATATAAAAAATGATAGTTTAGAGACCATACAATTTAACCTTACAAAAGATGAGGTTTTATATGGAGGCGGGGCAAGAGCTTTAGGTATGAACCGTAGAGGTAATCGCCTGGAACTTTATAACAAAGCCCACTATGGCTATGAAACCCGAAGCGAATTGATGAACTTTACTTTGCCAATCGTATTGTCTTCAAATAAATACATGGTTCATTTTGATAATGCCCCTATTGGGTTTTTAGACTTGGATAGTAAAAAGGACAACACACTTACTTACGAAACTATTTCTGGACGTAAAACGTACCAAGTTATTGTAGGAGATGGTTGGTATGATATCATCAATAATTATACAAAACTAACAGGGAAGCAACCCATGCCGCCTCGTTGGACACTCGGTAATTTTTCCAGTAGATTTGGATACCATTCACAAGAAGAAACCGAAGCTACTATTTCGAAATTTGAAGCCTATAAAATACCTGTTGATGCTATTATATTAGATTTATACTGGTTTGGGAAAGAGGTTCAGGGTACCATGGGAAACCTTGAAGTATTTCGGGATTCATTTCCAGATTTTGAAGGCATGGTATCAAGGTTAAAAGGAAAAGGTGTTAAGACCATTACGATTACAGAACCTTTTGTTTTAACAACATCAAAACGCTGGGATGAAGCTGTTAAAAAAGATGTCTTAGCCAAAGACTCCCTAGGAAATCCGTACACATATGATTTTTATTTTGGAAATACAGGTTTAATTGATATTTACAAGCCAAAAGCAGCGCAATGGTTTTGGAATATTTATAAAGGTTTAGCAAACAAAGGAGTTGCCGGTATATGGGGCGATTTAGGAGAACCGGAAGTGCACCCTGCGGAATTAATTCATGAAACAGGAACCGCCAATGAAGTCCATAATATCTATGGTCACGATTGGGCACGATTAATTCATGAAGGCTATAAACGTGATTTTCCAAATAGGCGACCATTTGTTTTAATGCGTGCCGGTTATTCAGGTTCACAACGTTATGGACTTATTCCATGGTCGGGTGATGTTAACAGAACTTGGGGAGGTCTGCAAAGTCAGCCAGAAATAGCATTACAAATGGGAATACAAGGATTAGGTTATATGCATAGCGATTTGGGTGGTTTCGCAGGAGCAAACCTAGATGATGAATTGTATGTACGTTGGTTACAATATGGCGTATTCCAACCTATATATAGACCACACGCTCAAGAAGATGTGCCAAGTGAACCTGTTTTTAGGAGTGATAAAGCAAGAAAATTAGCAAAACAATCTATTAAATTACGTTATAAATTATTGCCCTATAATTACAATTTGGTGTATCAAAACAACCAAAAAGGAACCCCTCTAATGCGTCCTTTGTTTTTTGAAGAAAGCAATAATCAAGCACTTCAGGATTATTCTGAAACCTATCTGTGGGGGCATGATTTTTTAGTATCTCCAATACTTGAAGCCGGAAAAAAAGAACAATCGGTTTACTTTCCTAAAACGTCTAATTGGTTCAATTTTTATACAGATGAAAAAATAGAAGGTGGTCAAAGAAAAAAGATTAAAACCAAAGAAAACGCCATACCAACGTTTGTAAGGGCAGGTGCTTTTATTCCGATGGCGAAATCTATGCAAAATACAGAAGCATATGATGCGAAAGACATTGAAATTCACTATTATCATCACGCATCAGTTAAGGAAAGTAAGAGAGCATTATATAACGATGATGGAAAAACAGCGTTAGCTTTTGAAAAAGGGATGTACGAACTTATAGAGTTTGAGGCCGAAATTGAAAAACACTATTTAGAAATTGGTTTTGAAGTAGAAGTAGGCAAAAATCATCAATTTAATACAAAACACATTGGGTTGATTATTCATAACATTCAAAATAAGCCAAGATTTATTAAAGTTGATGGTAAACGAGCTCCATTTAGTTGGAATTCTAAAGAAAGTACACTAAATATTCCCGTAATTTGGACGACATCCGAAGAAAAAGAGATCAAAATAAAATTTAAAAAGTAACAATATGAACAAATTACATGCCTTATTAATTCTATTGTTTTTAGGAATGTTTGTTGGATGTAAAAAAGAAAAGAAACCGTTTCAAAAGTTAATTGTAGAAAAAGAAGCCGTTCAAAAAAAACAAGTGGTATATCAAGTATTTACACGCTTGTTTGGGAACACAAATGCAGCTAATAAGCCCTGGGGCACTATTGAAGAAAATGGCGTGGGTAAGTTTAATGATTTTACAGAAAAAGCATTAAAAGAAATTAAAGATCTGGGTGTGACCCATATTTGGTATACTGGTGTTCCACATCATGATGTTATTACGGATTACACTAAATATGGTATATCAAACGATGATCCAGATGTTGTAAAAGGACGTGCGGGTTCACCATATGCCGTTAAAGATTATTATAACGTTAATCCTGACCTGGCATTACATGTAGATAATAGATTAGAGGAATTTCAAGCACTTATAAAACGTTCTCATGAAACAGGTTTAAAAGTTATTATAGATATTGTTCCTAATCACGTGGCTCGAAACTATAAAAGCATATCAAAACCAGATGGTATTAAAGATTTTGGTGAAGAAGATGATACTTCGGTCACTTATCATGTGAATAATAATTTTTATTATAACCCAGATGAAGTGTTTGAGGTGCCAGATTGGGAAAATGGATATATGCCTTTAGGGGGTGAGAAGCATTCCCTTGCTGATGGATTATTTGTCGAAAACCCTACAAAATGGACTGGTAATGGCTCTAGAGCTTCAAAACCAAATATGGGTGATTGGTATGAAACGGTAAAAGTCAACTACGGCATTTCACCTGCTGGTAATAAAGATTTTGATGAATTGCCTGAAGGTTTCGATGATGAAAATTATGAAAAACATTTTGAATTTTGGAAAGATAAAACCGTACCTAATTCTTGGCTGAAATTCAGAAATATAGCTTTATATTGGTTAGATAAGGGAGTCGATGGATTTCGTTATGATATGGCAGAAATGGTACCTGTTGAGTTTTGGAGTTTTATGAATTCTTCCATAAAGATGAAAAATCCTGAAGCTTTTTTATTAGCTGAAGTTTATAACCCTTCACTATATAGAGATTACATTAAGAAAGGAAAAATGGATTATTTGTATGATAAAGTTCAGCTATACGATACCATAAAACATGTCATTCAAGGCCATGGTAAAACAGATAACATTCCGCCGATTTTTGAAGACCTAAAAGATATTGAGCATCATATGTTACATTTTCTAGAAAATCATGACGAACAACGGTTATCTAGTCCCGATTTTGCTGGAAATGCAAAAAAAGGTAAGCCAGCTATGGTGGTTTCGGCAACTTCTACAACGGCACCAACCATGATTTATTTTGGACAAGAAGTTGGTGAAGATGGCTCTGAAGAAACTGGTTTTGGAGATCCGACAAGAACTTCAATTTTTGATTATGTTGGTGTGCCTGCACATCAACGCTGGATGAATAATAAACAGTTTGATGGTGGGCAATTAACAAATGAGGAAAAACAACTGCGAGGTTTTTATAAAAGGCTTTTAAACTTTACAATAAATAGTAGTGCGTTAGTTGGAAAGTATGCAGACATTCATTTATATAATAGAGAAAAAACCGAAAACTACAACGATAAGCTGTTGTCTTTTGTTCGTTGGAGTAATGACGAAAAATTAATTATTATTTCAAATTTTGATGCTGAAAATGATTATGAATTTGAATTAGAAATACCTGGTCATATAATATCTGAGTGGAAATTAAATAATAGAAATGTAAATGTTTTCGATGTTTTATATAATGAATTTTCATCTCAACTAATAGTTGAAAATGGTTTGGGGAAAATAGATGTAAAGTTAAACGCTTTAGGGTCTTACATATTAAAAATTCAGTAGTATGAAAAAAATAATTATTATTATAATAGTGTCCATATTTCTTTCGAATTGTAAAGCAAAACAAGAAGAAGAGAGTCATATTAAACCTAAAACACCATTTATTTGGGAGGGTGCAAACATATATTTCTTGTTAACAGATAGATTTAACAATGGTGATATTAGTAATGACATTAATTTTAACAGAACAGCAGAAACAGGTAAGCTTAGAGGTTTTAAAGGAGGAGATATTAAAGGAGTCACTCAAAAAATTAAAGCAGGTTATTTTACTGATTTAGGGATCAATGCTATTTGGATGACACCCATTGTTGAGCAAATTCATGGTGGCACAGATGAAGGTACAGGGCTTAGCTATGGTTTTCACGGGTATTGGACTCGAGATTGGACCGCTTTAGACCCAAATTTTGGAACTAAGGAAGATTTACACGAATTAGTTGAAGCCGCACATAGAAAGGGGATTAGAATTGTATTAGATGCTGTCATAAATCATACAGGTCCTGTTACAGATAGAGATCCTGTTTGGCCTGAGAACTGGGTTAGAACAGGTCCTAAATGTGACTACCAAACATACGATTCAACCATTACTTGTACACTTGTTGATAATCTTCCGGATATAAAAACGGAAACTGACGAATCTGTTAGTTTACCAAACCAACTCATAGAGAAATGGAAAAAAGAAGGACGTTATGAACAGGAAATAGCAGAATTGAATGATTTTTTTAATCGAACGGGATATCCCAGAGCACCTAGATTCTACATTATAAAATGGTTAGCCGATTATATTACCGAATTCGGAATTGATGGTTACCGAGCAGATACGGTAAAGCACACAGAAGCCTATGTGTGGCAAGAATTTAAAACAGAATGTGATTACGCTTTTGCAGAATGGAAAAAAGGCAATCCTGATAAGGTGCTAGATAATAACAACTTTTATTTAGTAGGAGAAGTTTATAATTATGGAATTAGCACAGGACAGTACTTTGATTTTGGAGATAAAAAAGTGAATTATTTTGATAATGCATTTCAAGGTTTAATCAATTTTCAATTTAAATGGCATGCTGCTCAACAAGATTATGAAACACTATTTAAAAGTTATTCAAATTATTTAACGACCTATTTAAAAGGTTTTGGTACGCTTAACTATGTATCGTCACATGATGATGGTAAACCTTATGATGCATCACGTGAAAAGCCTTTTGATACTGCAACAAAGTTATTACTATCACCTGGAGCTTCACAAGTTTATTATGGAGATGAGTCTGCACGCTCTTTAATTATTGAAGGTACAGAAGGGGATGCTACTTTGCGTTCTTTTATGAATTGGAATGCGATAAAAAGCGATGCAAAAACTAAAAAGATATTATCGCACTGGCAAAAATTAGGACAGTTTAGAGCGAATCATCCGGCAGTAGGAGCTGGTATTCATCAAATGATTACCCATGAACCCTATTTGTTTTATAGAAGTTTTTCAAAAAACGACTATAAAGACCTTGTTGTTGTAGGCTTAGATTTGCCAATAGGAGAAAAAATACTAGATGTATCAAAATTGTTTAATAATGATGATGCCCTCCACGATGCATATTCAAATCAGAATATAGTAGTTAAAAATGGCAAAGTAATCATAGATTCAGAATTTAATATCGTTTTATTGGAAAAGAAATAATCATGAAAAAAATAGCCCTATTATTACTTTCAATTGTGTTAATGTCATGTCATGCAATTGATAAAAAAAATTTAGAAGTAAAATCACCCAATTCAAATATTCAATTACAATTTGGACTAAACACAGAAGGAAGCCCATATTACTTAGTACAGTTTAATAGCAAAACAATTATTGATACCTCTTATTTAGGGTTTCAGTTCACTAACACATCAGCTTTAAAAACTAATCTTAAAATTATAAATAGTAGAACAGATACATTCAATGAAACCTGGCAAATGCCATGGGGAGAGCAATTGGATGTTGTTAATAATTATAACGAACTAAAGGTAGAGTTGGAGGAAGTTACGGCTTCAAATAGAAAACTAAATCTTGTATTTAAATTATATGATGATGGATTAGGTTTTAGATATGAACTACCGGAACAAGAGAATTTTACAGAAGCTCTAATAGCCGAAGAACTTACTGAGTTTAATTTAACAGAGGATTATAAAACGTTTTGGATTCCCGGAGACTGGGATATTTATGAGCATTTATATAGTACCACCAAGTTTTCAGAAATTAACGCTTTAAGCAAGCGGAATCACCCTAGTTTAGGGCAAACTCATATTCCGGAAAATGCAGTCAATACACCGGTAACCATGGTAGGTAAAGATGGTATTCATCTTAGTTTTCATGAAGCATCGCTGGTCGATTATTCTGGAATGACTTTAAAAATTGATAAAGAAAATTTATCTATGATTAGTAACTTGGTAGGATCAAGAAATACTAATCACAAAGTAAAGCGAACACTTCCTTTTCATACACCCTGGCGAAGTATTCAAATTACTAATAATGCACCCGATTTAATTGAATCTAATTTAATAGTAAACCTGAATGAACCTAATAAATTAGACGATATCTCATGGTTTACGCCAATGAAATATACAGGTGTTTGGTGGGAAATGCACTTAGGAAAATCATCCTGGGATTATGGAATGACTCAAGATGAAAGCGGTACATGGGTAGATACTGGAAAAGCACATGGTAATCATGGAGCAACTACCGAAAATGTAAAGCGTTTTATAGATTTCTCTTCTAAAAATAACATAAAAGGTGTTTTGGTTGAAGGTTGGAACACAGGTTGGGAGCATTGGATTGGTTTTGAAGATAGGGAAGGGGTATTCGATTTTGTAACTCCCTATCCTGATTATGATTTAGAAGAAGTTGTTCGTTATGGAAAAGAAAAAGACGTTGATATTATTATGCACCATGAAACATCAGCGGCCACAGAAACCTATGCTAAGCAACAAGATACCGCCTTTGCTTTAATGCAGCGTTTAGGAATTCATTCTGTGAAAACGGGCTATGTGGGTAAAATTCTTCCTAAAGGAGAATATCACCACGGGCAGTATATGGTAAATCAATATAATAATACCGTTAAAAAAGCTGCTAAATATCAAGTCGCTATAAATGCCCATGAACCTATAAAAGCAACAGGGTTGCGTAGAACGTATCCAAATACAATTTCACGAGAAGGCTTACGTGGGCAAGAATTTAATGCTTGGTCGGCGGATGGAGGTAACCCTCCAGAACATTTGCCAATCGTAGCTTTTACAAGAATGTTAGCTGGTCCGATAGATTTTACACCTGGAATTTTTAATATAAAGTTCAACGAGTATAAAAAGGAAAATCAAGTTAATACAACCTTGGCACAACAGCTCGCTTTATATGTGGTTATTTACAGTCCCATACAAATGGCAGCAGATTTAGTGGAACATTATGAAGCAAACCCAGAACCGTTAAAATTTATAAAAGATGTGGGTGTCGATTGGAAACAAACCAAAGTGTTGAATGGTGAAGTAGGTGAGTATGTTACCATTGCGAGAGAAGAGCGTGATACAGGCAACTGGTTTATTGGTAGTATAACCAATGAAGAAAAGAGAGCATTGGAAATTTCCCTAGATTTTTTAAATAAAGATATAACCTATGAAGCCATTATTTATAAAGATGGGGAAGATGCACACTGGAATAAAAATCCGACCTCTTTAACTATAGATAAACTTGAAGTTACAAATACGACCATATTAAATTTAAGACTAGCTGAAGGCGGTGGTACTGCTATTAGTATTAAAAAAAAGTGACAAAGAAGATATATTAAGGTTTTTATAAAATGGTATAATACGCAATTGTCTGCAAAATTAAAAAAAGAAAAGGCTTAAAAAGTGTCATTCAGAGCATTCCGACAGTTGTCGGAGTCGAAGAATCTCATAATTTTAAGATCAAAAATCCAAACAAAAATGTGCATGTAATTATTGATAGAATAAAACTTTAGATTCTTCAGTCGTTCCTCCTTCTGAATGACACTTTTCAAATAGCCTCTTTTGGTTGGCTATAAATAAAGTTGGTTTATTGTTTTCTTACACTGCCTGAAGAGTTGTTACTTTTGTCAACTTTTTCAGGATTTCCATAATATTTTATATCACCACCACTTGTTGCTTTTGCTGTAAGTTCTTTAGATGTGTTTACAGTAATATCCGCACCGCTTGTTGCTTTTACATGGCTGGATTCTGCAATTAAATCAGCAGCTTTAATGTCGCTACCACTGGTAGCTTCTGCAATGAGTTTAACTGTTTTTCCTGATAACCTTAAATCGCTACCACTTGTAGATTTGCAATTTAACACAGATGTGTTTACTTCAAGTTTCATATCACTGCCACTGGTCGATTTAAGCTCCAAATTTTCAGTAGTTATAATATTTGTAGCGTATACATCACTTCCGCTTGTAGATACAATACTTGAAATATCTTTAAAGCTTACCTTAACTTTTTTTGATGAAGCTCTACCAATACTTTCTCTGGTATGTATTTTTAAAGTGCCATTCACTACTTCTACTATAATAATATCGTGTAGATTTTCATCAGCTTCAACAAAAATACTTTCGTTATCGCTTTGTGTTAGATATACATCTAAACCTTCAGTAGCTTTAATAGCTGAAAAAGGTTCATTAATTGTTCTTTCTTCAGTTATAACCTTTCCATTTCCACGAACTCCGGTATTGAAGTTCATATCGAAGTTGCATGAAAAAAGTGTTAAACTTAAAATGGTTGCTAAAATAAACTTTACTAGTGTTGCCATGATTGTTCGTTTTTTGATTGATGATTTTTAAAGATCTAATTAAAGATTATTGATTAGTAATTTAAATATCTGAGTTGTTTGTTTTTATTGATGAACTGTTAATTGTCCTTTGATTTTATATTAATACCGTCTGAATCTATTTTAACTTTAATAGCATCGTCTTCTCCAGAAAGACCCTTCGCATCTACTTTTATGCTGACGTCATCGTCTTTTATCTCTAAGCCAGTACTATCTAATTTAACGCTGGAATCATCATCATGAATATCAATCTTTATACTAGAAGGTTTTTCAACGGGGCAGTCCAAACATGTAATACCCCCATCTGTAATTTGTAAATAATGATTTGTATCACCTGAGGATACAATATTCCCGTTATAGGTTCTATAATTTAAAAATGATTTTGTGGTATTACCAAAATTAGCAATACTTCCTTCTGGTAAATAGAGAATAACAACAATTTCCTGATCACTAAATTTGTTTTCAGCTGGTGTAGCTAAATAAGAATCTAATAATAATTCATTTCCATTAAAGGCATAGTTGTAACTTATATTTTTGGCGCGTTCAATAGCTTTTTCATAATTACTGCCATCAGCACTTTTCTCAATACCTATTTTGGCTAAAGAATCGGTAGTAGATTTAACTATGATTCTGATATCTGACCTATAAATAGTTTTTTCTCCGTTTTCGTTATTCAGCACTTTAAACGAATTATTTCTATAATAACTGTTCATGTAAAGGTCATTTTCTGCCATTTTAATTTTTAAAGTATCGTTTGCAGTGATGTTTAATTCTTGCTTAGCAATAACACGCTCATTAAAGGCATGTTCACTCGCTTGCCTTATGCCTATAACTACCAAACCAATAGTAGATATTAACCATAGACCCAGTAAAGTGAATTTAGCGATATTACCAATCGATTTCAGATTGTTTATCAGTATTTTTAACCCTAAATAGAATAGAAAAAAGAAAGGAATTCCAACAGTGAAAAAGGTAAATAAAGATACTAACCATACAGGTGTATTTCCGGCATTAACAATATCTACAAGATCGAGACCAGGAATATGAATAACATTAACAACCCCTAAAGAAAATAGAGCAATTATTAGAGATATGATGGCTATTGCTCCTGTAAACATTAGTATAACGCCAATAAACTTAGCAAACACTTTAAAAAAGAACATAATCACTTCTCCAAGCGTATCAAAAAATGTTTTAGAACTTGATTTAATCTTGCTTCCTTGCTTTTGAAAATCTACATTTTTGGCTGCGTTTGAAACAGAATCTGAAACATTCTTAGCTGCAGCTCCAACAGAATCGGTGACATTTTTTGCAACATCTGTTACGTTTTCAAAACCGTCTTTAATTTTTTTTTCAATGTTACTAATAGTAACAGGTTCCCCCGTCATCATTATTTTCTCTGCCGTTGTTTTTGCTTCTGGTACTAAAACCCATAATAAAATATACAGAAGAATACCTGTACCAGCTCCAAAGATTAGGATAATCCAGGCTAAACGAATCCAAATAGTATCAATACCAAAGTAATGTGCTAATCCAGATGATACCCCTCCAACATAAGAGTTGTCTGTATCTCTGAATAGTTTTTTAGAAGGTGAAGTTCTACGCTTATATGACGTTTGAGGTTCATCTTCAAAAATTTCATCGTCAACCAAATAATCTTCAGGTTGTCCCATGATTGAAATAACTTCATCTACTTCCTTAATACGTATAACTTCTTTATTATTCTGTACGCGATCATTAAAAAGCTCTGCAATACGCGCTTCAATATCTGATATGATTTCAGAACGACCTTGAGAATCTGTAAATGAACGTTTTATAGCCTCAAGATAGCGTTGTAATTTTAAGTATGCATCTTCATCGATATGAAAAAATATACCAGCTAAATTTATGTTGACAGTTTTATTCATTTTTTTGTTGTTTTTTGGCTTGTTACTATGTTTACTGCGTTTTGTAATTCACTCCAGGTCGTATTTAATTCCTTAAGAAACAATTTTCCTGTTTCTGTTAATCCATAATATTTTCTTGGAGGTCCAGAGGTCGACTCTTCCCATCTGTAATTTAAAAGTCCTGCATTTTTAAGTCGGGTTAGTAAAGGATAAATAGTGCCTTCTACTACAAGCAACTTAGCGTCCTTAAGAGTGCCTAAAATTTCTGCTACATAGGCATCGTCGTCTTTTAAGACAGAAAGTATGCAAAATTCTAGCACACCTTTACGCATTTGTGCTTTTGTGTTTTCTATCTTCATATTCTAAAGCGTTTTAATATTATGAAACTGTTCATTTTTTGATTGATTATGATTGATTTTATTGATGAAAAACTGAAATTTACTTCGACTAAGCTCAGTATAGGAGTTCAGTATATATTATTTTAAAAAATTGATTGTTAATGGATAATTGTATAACTCACCATCTCTGGCTTTTAAGCTTGCATTAATAATAAAAACAAGTTCCAGTATGAAACCTATAATGGCTAAAACCCCTAAGCCACCACCAATATAGAGTAGAGGAGAAGGCTTACCAATATTGATATGAAAATCATGAAACCCATGAAAATCTATAAAGTCGATACCATTAAATATTTTAAAAATAAAAAATGGAATGGTTAAAGTTCCTAAAATAAGTGCGTATAGTAAAATACTAACTTGAAAATTGATAGCCTGTTTACCATGGTTATCTACAAATTCAGATTTATCCTTATTAGCAACCCAAAGAATAATAGGGCCAATCAAGTTTCCAAATGGAATTATAAACCTGCTGAAGGTTGATAAATGAATAAATGTTGCGATGTTTTTTTGATGATTATCTAACATGATTTTAAAACGTATAATAGTTTCTTATACAAATATATGTCTAAAAGAAGGTATTATGTTACGCATAGTACTTAAATTTAACAAAATATTAACATTTAACAATGATCTATCTATTTGATAACTTAGTAAAAAACGACCACGTGTTTCATATACACAAATGTCGTACGTAATTTGAAAATAGCCTTGAAAATAATAAAACTACTGACTTTTTATTATCAAGTTAAAGGTTAAACCCCTGCAATTTTATTACAGTTACTTTAATTTCTATAAACTTTCAAAAGAATCTTGTCATTTCGACAGAGCGAGGAACGAGTGACGAGAAATCTTAAAATAATGAGATTCCTCATGATAAAAATAGTCTGTTTCCGACTAGTCACTAAATATTCTAACTTTGACTTATGTAAAATCAGGATGTGACATTTCTATAATTAATTTAGAAATCATTTTCATTCCTTTTTTCAATTCATCTTTAGTGATAAACTCATTGGCTCTATGTGCCTGAATGATGGAGCCAGGTCCGCAGATAACACTCTGGAAGCCACCGTTTTTAAATTGACCAGCTTCAGAGGCATAGGCAACTGTATTTACTTTTGAGTGCCCTGATATTTTTTTTATTATTGACACCACATCATCAGTTTCTTTAGTGTCTAACGGTGGTACAGGCCAATGGTCTTCCACAGTTTTAATTTTAAAATCGGGATATATAGCTTTGAGTTCTTGTTCTCGTGTTCTACAATGCGCATCAAATTCTGCAATAATACTTTCGGTGTCATCCATTGGGATGGTACGCAAATCCCAAAAAAATGAAGCCTTGTCAGCAATAACATTTGGAGCAATACCACCTTTAAATTGCCCAATATGAATTGAAGTATGTGGCGGATTGAAACGATTGTCTATGCGACCAGTATCTATTAAATCGTTCATTTTATTTTCTAGCCATAGTATAAGTCTTGCAGATTCGTGAATGGCACTTACTTCTTGTTTAATTCTGCTGCTATGTCCTGCAGAACCATTAACAGCCGTTTCTAAAATATAAATGCCTTTTTGTCCAACGATAGGTTCCATAAGAGTAGGTTCGCCTATAAGTGCATACTTTGGAGTTTCAGCATAGGTTTTTTTTATATGTTCTATCAAATCTGGTGCCGCCAAACAACCAACTTCTTCATCATAAGAGAAAGCAAAATATATGGGTTTAATTAAATTGGCCTTTACTATTTCCGGCAACATGACAAGACAGGTTGCAAGAAAGCCTTTCATGTCGCAAGAACCTCTGCCGTAAAGTTTACCATCACCTTTATCAACTAATTCAAACGGATTGGTATCCCAATCTTGACCTTCAACAGGAACCACATCTGTATGACCTGAAAGTATAAGGCCTCCATCTACAGCCGGTCCGATTCTGCAATGTAAAGATGCTTTGTTCCCCGCTTCATTAGGAACCATATGAACCGTTACATTATGGGATTCAATATAATCTTGAACCCAATTGATGATGCTTAAATTACTTTCCCCTCCCAATACTGGAAATGAAATGAGTTTAGCTAAAATGTCTTCTACCGTATTAATATTGCTCATGTATTTGTACAAATGTAAGAGCCGAAGATAGTACTTTCTTTTATAAACAAATTATACCATTTCTTGTTTAGTAGTACTGGTTAGAAAAATTGAAGATTTTTGTGATATACAAAAGAGAAAATATAGAATAGCCATGTGTACATAATATTATATTAGTTACAGTTAAAGAAATGTCTTATGCATGGGAGATCTATAATAAGTATAGAGAACAAGGTTTTGAAGTTATTGATATTGCCAGAGATAATGATGCTGCTAAAACTATAGATTCAATGCTCTAGCTCTCTTTTCTAGTTTTACCAATTCTTCCTCCATTTTATTTTTTAGATCAATGGAGTAGATTCTTTCTCTTGGATATTTGTTGCTCCAGTCTATGAAATCCTTTATTAATTTTTCTGCTGTGTCTTCCATTGTTAAAGCTTTTATTTATAATCCTGTATTAATGTTTGTAAATCCTCAATAACCCTTTCCAAAGATTGTTTCTTACCTTCTAGATTAGCTATTATTATTTTATCTGACAGATAAGCAATCGCTAGTTCTATTTCTCGAATATCACTTTTGTATTGTTTGATTTTCAGATAGATTTTCTCTAATACTATTTCCATAATTAATATTTTTTGATCCTGCTAGAACAATTTATAGTTGATTCTGTTACATTGTGTAAATATGAGCACCTTTATCATCATTTACGAAAAGTAAATTTGTAGCGATGAATGAGAGGATTAAAAAACTATATGTGGCCAACAAGGACAACATGACTGTTTGCTTTGACACGAACATTAAGGATTTCCATGCAAGCTTTAAAAAGATTAGCCCCAACTACAAAAACTATCAGTGGTTTTATCATCAGTTCACCAAAAGCGATTCTTTTGATTGAGACGAATTTCATTTTCAAAAACTTGTTTGATTATAGCGGATCAAGGTAAATAATCACCAAGGCTCCAACTATGATAAAAATCAGTTATTTATTGTTTTATAATAACTCCTCGCACTTATTTAATTCAGCAAGAGCCAATCCCTTTAACCCTATCGCATTTTACTAAATCTGGATTCTCCAAAAGCGCTCAATTCTCTAAATACTAAATAGGGGATCGCTAAGTTCACGTGTTCTTGTATTTTGCTTTTTGTATCTATAGAGATGATACCTTTTCATTAAAAGGAAAGGATATTTATTTGTTTTTGTATATGAAGATAGCCTCGGGTTAGTAGCTATCGTTTGGGCATTTTTTTTATTTCATACCCTACTGTTTTTTTAGTTTTACTATATTTGGTTAGTGGCTTATTTAAAAAATATTTATACAAGAGCATTAATAAGTTTGTTACTTGGTTGGTTATTTTGGTTTTCTGCTCTTGGATGTTCTATGTTTTTTATCGTATTTACTTTAATTGTAAATAGATACAGTGATTAACTACTGTTTTTTAGCTGTCCCAATTTTCACCAATAAATACTTTGGAGCATTCAATTCCATGATATTCGCAAATGTCTTTCATCCAAATTGCAACATACCCATCCATTAAGGCACATTCAATACCACCATCATCGTAACTGCAAGGCGATAATATTTTGTTTAAACCATGTAATTCTGAATAGCCAGGAAAAATAACTATATCCTCCGACCTTTCATTATCTCTTTTATACCCATTCGACATGATTTTTATTAATGAATTTATAAAGCTCTAATTCAGTCATAATATTTCGTTTTGCTATCTTTGATTTATGTATGTAATTGTTTCAGTATTAATTCTTCTTATTACTATAATTTTCTGTTATCGAAACAGGCATCTTTTTGGTTTTGATGATGACGACACTTATGGACCTGATAGCGAATGGTAACCTACAGTTATTAATTAATTACTACCATTTATTGCTTTTGATATTGTTCTCCTTGTTATCATGACTAATTTTGAAACTGTCATTATCTGTATCTTTTAGTTTTTTGGTAGGTCTTTAAACTTTACAGGTGTCGGCTAAGATTAGATGAGACACTAAGGGGTGTCTCATCTCCTTTTTTAAACGTATTCTACAGTTATTAATTAAATATTACCACTTATTGTTTTTGAGATTGTAAGAAGGGTTTATTGCATTTATTTTATTGTAAGTTTTCCAAAGGCTTTTATTTTTGAAATAATCATTTAAATTAAAAAAATGTTCTTGTTTAGCTTTATTAATTGGAGTTCCACAAATAATGTTTCTTTATAATAATCTGTTTCTATTTTTCAGATCAATTATGATAAAATTTAGACGCATATTGTTAAATTTCCTTTTTGTGTTTGTGATTTTAAAAGGTTATGCACAAGAAAAAGAGAGACAAAAAATCGAAAAATCTTCGTATAATTCCCATCTATTTCTAAAAACAGAGTTCCCTATACAACATGCTTTCGGGTATCAATATATCCATAAAAATGGTATTATGATAAAAGCAAGTTGGGGTATATACTCAAAAGAATATCTGGCTTTGTTACTTAATTTCGCACCAAACGATAAACCAGACGAAAAAGCAAGACGTGATTTTATCAAAAAAAGACTAAATAGTGGTTCTGTGATAGAGATAGGTTTAGGTTATCAACATCTTAAAACCGATTTTTTTGGTTTAATATCTATCCAATTTCAAAGATTCAGTATTTCAGGCACAGCAAATGAGTTGATTACCAACTTAGACTTAGAAGGTCAATTTAGTGATTTGCTCTTGCTAGAAAACCTTATCAAAAATTCGATTTTATTAAGGCCTTTTTATAATGAAAAAATCCTCCACCCTATAATTGACCTTACCCAATTGCAATTTGCGTTAGGCAAAACATTTCGTTTCGAATCTTTGCCAAGAATTTCAATTAGTGCGCTTTTTTCATATAACTTTAACATTGCAAATTCCGTTAATATAGAGTCCAATTCATTTATTGGGCAAACGATTATTGATCTTTTTGTAAATCCTACATTAGAAAAAAGTTCTGACTTAAATTTTGGATCGTTGAATTACCCTAGCCTAACGTTGCAGTTGAATTATTCTTTTTGGTAACTGAACACATGGCAATCAATATTTACGAACCCTGTACCAATTCTATAACTGGAGAAACCTTCAGGACTATTTCCTTTAACAAAGAGGCACTGGTAATGCAGTGGACTGTTCAACCAAAGGGACATGTACCTCTCGAACACATACACCTAAATCAAGATGAAGTTTTTCATGTAAAACAGGGTGAGATTGAACTATTCATGGGCGGGAAAACTCGTATCGCAAAGGAAGGAGAAAGCATAACTGTTCTTGCCGGAGTAGCACACGTAGCATCAAACAATAAAGATACTGTACTCGACTGTTTGGTAGAATACAGACCTGGACTAGATCATAATGTTTTCATGCAATGTTTTATGGGATTGATGCATGATGATTTGTTAGATAAGAAAGGGATAATCAACATACCTAGGATTGGTTATTTTATGACTAGGATGAAGGCGAAATGTCTCGCTTGTCCCAACAACATCCCGCCTTTCGTTTTTACATTAGCCCTTAAAGTATTTTACTTGATTGGTGTTCTAAATGGATGGAATAAGCTTTATCACAAATACACTGGTTTGTAGATATAATCATAAAGTACGAAGGTACAACAACCTTTTAATTAGCATTAATATAAGTATAAATTTAAGAAAACTACAGTTATTGATTAATTGTTGTCACTTGTTGCTTTTAAGGTTGTACTCATTGTTAGCCTAACTAGTTTAGCGGCTTCTTCTCATACATATGTTAGATAGGTTTTGAGAGTTAGTCAGCAAAAGGTGGGCTTCGGCTCGCCTTTTTTATCACAACTATTAATTAAGTCTTACCAGTTATTATTTTTGATGTTGTATTTTCTTGTTTTATACATAATTTACTATCACTTAGTCTTTGGATTGAGTTAGTAAGCCTGTTAAAAAAGATGAACTTTGATTAGTTCGTCTTTTTTTTAGCTACAGTTATAAATTAATTGTTACCGATTGTTACTTTTATATGTTATAATATCAATGATTTAATTATTTTTATTCAAAAGGTTGTTGTTTTTGAGGCAAAAGAACATAACCATAAAATTCATAAGCAATTAAAAAGATGGACTAGTTTTTGGTTCATCTTTTTATTTCCCACTCCATTGCGCTACAGGTATTAGATTACCTCATTAAATAAAATATGAAAAAAATCATTAACCTATTTACAATTACACTACTATTAACCTCTTGTTCAAATACTGATGAAAACAATATAAACTCATCACTATTATTTGGACTTTGGGAAATAGACAAAGTAATACTAAACAATGGTACTAATTTAGCGTTGGAAGAATGTAAACTTCAAGAAACATTATATTTTACATCTGGTAGTACCGTTCAATGGCATACTCCCGAAAATGATAACATGACTAACCCTTGTTCATTTTTTGATTACAATATGATGTATATTCTATCAGGAAAAAAAATCATAGCAAAATACAAGAATACTGAAATTGAAATAAATGTATCTAAAATTGATGATAGCATAATAACTATAAAACAAATAAACTTGGTGACTACATTTAAAAAATAATATGAAAGTGAATTACTTTAAAAGGTTTTTTAACCACTTTGCTCCAAGCCATCTTTGCCTACTCTATTTTTAGATTAATTATATTTTCATATCTTACATTTCTTCCTAATAACATGATTAATAGGTTTTTAACTTTAGAATTTATTTCTATGTTGTTTACTATTATTGTCTCTATTGTGATTGCGATTATTTTAGGAGCAGGGGCACTAGGAAGTTTTCTTCCAGAAAGTAAGTGTTCTAAATCCTGTATAAATAAAGTTGGTTCTGACACGATTCTTCCAAAATGGTTTATCAAAGGTATGTGTTCTATCAAGTGTCTTTTTTGGTAATCTAATACGTCCATATTATTATGTTTTGTGTAGCTATCGAGTAACTACAGTTATTAATCTATTGCTATCACTTATTTCTTTTGATGTTGTTATTTATACATGCTTATTTATTTTAGTGCTCTCATACTTAATTGAGTAGGATAATTAATTCACTGAGGGGTCTTATTAATCTAAAAAATGAGTATTATAATAGTTTAAAGATGAGTCAGGGGGCTGGCTCATCTTTTTTTACATATATTCTACTGTTAAATTGGTTTAACTATATTTGGTTCATGGTTAAAAAAGCCTTAGGTTATTCATTGGTTGTGATTGGTTTTACTCTATTGATTTTTATCTTAATCACACTACCTAATACAATTTCAACATCAATTTCCTTATTGAAAGATGATTCAGATGTAGCCAGGAACCACTTTTACTTAGGGGTGTTTTTTTTCTTGTTATATCTATTACTGATATTTCTTTCATTACGATTTGGTTTTAAACTTTTGAAAAAACGTTAACTACATTTTTAAATGCTTAATTAAATCGTAAAAAGAGTCTAAGGTTGTATGGGATAACCAATAGCCAATCTCACCCAAATAGACTTATTAATAATAAAATATTGTTGTTTATAATGTTCATAAAACCTCTGTTTTAGTTAATAGTATTTTGAATTAGTTTTATGTATTCTGTTTATTTTTAAAGGACTTAGAAAAGTCTTTAATGTTTCTTGTTAAAAACACCTATTTATAGCACTCTTTAATTGCTCTAAAAAAGTTGCGAGCTCTCCATTACGGTTAGCTATAATTGTTCTAGCTTTACTACCGCACTGTAATTAAGAGATCTGTTTTTACTCCTGATAATTTACGGCTATTAAATAATGTTTAAATTTGTTTTAAACACTCTAAATAAAGTCGGTAAATATCGGTAAAAACCTCAATATGGGCATTTGGTAGAAATCAATAAAGAAGGCAAAAATACAATTAAACCTTATTATTGTTTAAAAAATCCGCCAAAATATAAAGCGTGTCTTTGCAGGTTTGTTGTTATTTGGGGGTAGAAAAAATAAACTTTTAAGAATGAGTATAACACCTAGAAAACTAAACACTTTCATAATTTTTAAATTACCTGCTGCATATTTATGTGGGGTTAGAACGAAATATATTGATACTAATAAGTGTATGGTAACAGTGCGATACAAATGGATAAACCAAAACCCATTTAAATCTATGTTTTGGGCTGTACAGGGGATGGCGGCAGAGCTTTCAACGGGTGCTTTAATGGTTTCAAAAATTAAAGAATCTGGAAAGCGCATTTCTATGTTAGTGACCTCAAATAAAGCAACATTTACCAAAAAAGCCATAGGGAGAATAACCTTTACTTGTCATGATGGTAAGGATATAGATGAAGCTATTAAAAAAGCCATAGAAACAAGAGAGGGGCAAACTATTAGGGTAAAATCTACTGGTGTAAACGAAGAAGGGTTAGAAGTTTCAAATTTTAATTTTGAATGGAGTATTAAGGTGAAGAGTGATCAGTAAGTAGTATTCAGTGAACAGTTCTCAGTATTTTCTCTACGAATGTCTGTGAAATAATAAATAATGCTTATTGGAATTTTGATGAATTTTGTAACAAAACCTAAAACTAATCAACATATAAACGAATCAACAAAAAACGATAAGAATGACAGCACACGAAATTGATTATAGAATATACGGAGAAGAAATGCAATATGTAGAAATTGAGCTTGACCCTGAAGAAGGCGTAGTAGCTGAAGCGGGCAGTTTTATGATGATGGACGATGGTATAAAAATGGAAACTATTTTTGGTGATGGTTCTCAAAAAGATTCTGGTTTTTTGGGTAAAATATTGGGAGCAGGAAAACGTATTCTTACTGGAGAGAGTTTATTTATGACTGCTTTTTACAATAATTTGGTTGGTAAAAGGAACGTATCCTTTGCTTCGCCATATCCTGGGAAAATTTCACCAATAGATTTAACAGAGTTTGGAGGAAAGTTTATTTGCCAAAAGGATGCATTTTTATGTGCAGCAAAGGGCGTAAGTGTAGGTATTGAGTTTTCGAAAAAATTAGGAAGAGGTTTATTTGGTGGCGAAGGTTTCATCATGCAAAAACTAGAAGGAGATGGTATGGCATTTGTTCATGCTGGTGGAACGATGGCTAAAAAAGAATTGCAAGCGGGAGAAACACTAAAAGTGGATACAGGATGCATCGTTGGTTTTACTCAAGGTGTAGACTACGATATAGAATTTGTTGGTGGTATTAAGAATACGATTTTTGGTGGAGAAGGGCTGTTTTTTGCGAAACTGCAAGGACCAGGAGTTGTTTATATTCAATCATTACCATTTAGTAGATTAGCGGGACGTGTTTTAGCATCAGCTCCACGAGGCGGAGGAAAGGACAAAGGAGAAGGTAGTATTTTAGGAGGTTTAGGAGATTTATTGGATGGGGATAATCGTTTTTAAATGTTAAATTTATTTAAAATAAAAAAACTTATGTAATTTTTCATTAATTTTAATGTTCACTAATTAAAAGACATAACCTATAAAACAAATCTACTTTTTTACAAACCTAAACCTTATAATACTAATTATGGCAAGAGCAATGCTAGAGTATACTAAAACTGTACTTAGAAAAGTCAGTTTTGATGCGACGTTGTTTTGCAAAGAAGTACAAAAGGCAGTAAATCGTTTACTACCTTATGAGATTGAAGAGCTTAAAATATTTATTCATTCTCTTGTACAGCAGAACCCTGAGTTAAATCAATGTTTAATTTATTTAAAACCATAAAAAGAAACCAAACTATATCACATTTTTAAAAATAGAATGGTTAAACAAAAAATTAACTTAAATGAGCTCGATATATTATATCGGGCTCATTTTATTTAAGATTAATTAGAAATATGTTATAAGAAACTGCGATGTTAGAAAATTATTAACAGTATCATTGGCAATTAATAAAAAAAGTCAAGAGTTTATTGATAGGTATTCTAAAATAAAACAGTTTAACAGTTTTTATATTTATCGTTTAAACCCATGTTTTGTAAAATCATGGGTGTGATTTTTTCTAAGCGAGTTTGTTTGGTCGCTTCCCGTTTTGCACTATCGACATACTCACAATATTCTCGCTGTTTGTATGGAGATAAAGATTCAAAGCTATTTTTTAAATCCTTATTTTTTATTAATAGATTATTTAATTCCTTGGGAATGACAGTCTCTTTTTTATTGCGATCAGGTTTTATTTCTTTGCCTAACTTTTGATTTTCAATAGCTTCTTTAACGTAATCTAAAATAATATCCTTATCAATATCTGAAACAGATTCAAAACGCATTTGCCTTAGCGCTTTCGTTTTATTTTCCTGAGCATTTACAAGTAAGTTGTGTTTGTCTTTTAGAAATACACCATTAAAAAACCAAATACCAAAATGATTTTTAAATGCGCCTAAACCTAAAACATTCTTATTATTTATAGTATAGACAGGCGCATTCCATTTTATGGTTTCGACAGATTCAGTCCTGTTAATAATATCTCGTAACAAAATTAGTGCCTCACTAAAATGAGCATGTTCCTCAATATATTCTTCAACAGAATAGATTTTTTTCATTTGCTATTATGAATATTGTTTAAAGGTTTATATATCAATTAATCCTTCTAAAATAACAAAACTAAATAAAAAAAGCTACTTTAATAAGTAGCTTTAATATAATAAAAAAAAGTATTTTATTAACTTTTACGAAGAAAAGTACTGACTTCTATAGCCACATCTTCCCAAGTTTTACTAACGCCATCAGGCCCTTTGTGTAAATCAAAACAGGCTTTACTAATTGACTCTAAAGCTCCTAAAGCATCCCAATTTTTAAGATCCATTGTACCGGTCATACTTACACGTCTGCCATCAGTTATACTAACCTCTAATGGTAAATCGTTAGTAACACCATTCATAGTAATTGAAGCAACGCATATATTATTAGCATACTTAATGGTACCTTTTAAAAGCTCGGTATCTAGCATAGCCCCAAAGAAAAATTCTTTTAATTTTGCATCACGAGTTTCATCTTTAGTAAATAAACTACTAACAGGAATTGAGAAGCTTAAATTGTTTAAAGCTTCTTGAGGTGAAGCCCCTTCTTTATTTTCAAAATTTAAAATAGCAAATTCACCGGCTACCCCCTTTTTCTCAGTGGTCTTATAAGCGGTCCATTTTACTGATGTTGCCTCAGGTTTAACTACAAATTTTTCTGTTGCCTCTACCTGGGTTGGTACATCCGTTTTTGTTTCTTTTTTTTCTTGTTTACATGAAGTTATTCCTATAGAAATAACAATTAATAAGGTGATTATTCTTTTCATTTTTTTTGATTTTTTTTGGCGATGTGAAATTAAGCTAATAATAATCGAATTGCAAATGTTCGTTATGACATATATCATATTTTTAAAGTGCTACATGCTATACTTTTGAAACATAAATGTTAGGTATGTTAAATTCGTTAGTAAATAAATATAATATTGCTGGGCCTCGTTATACGAGTTATCCAACTGTTCCTTATTGGAATGATGAGACATTTTCTTTAAAAAAATGGAAATCGTCTTTAATACAATCCTTTAAAGAAAGTAATTCAGAAGAAGGTATAAGCCTTTATATTCACTTGCCATATTGCGAGAGTTTGTGTACGTTTTGTGGATGTAACAAACGTATTACAAAGCAACATAGTGTTGAGTCACCCTATATAACTGCTGTTTTAAAAGAGTGGGATTTATACTTAGAATTATTTGATGTAAAACCAATTATTAAAGAATTGCATTTAGGAGGCGGTACACCTACTTTTTTTAGTCCTGAAAATTTACAGCGATTGATTAAAGGTATTTTAAAACGCTCATTACTTGCGAATGACTATGAGTTTAGTTTTGAGGGCCACCCAAATAATACGACTCGAGAACACTTACAAGCGCTTTATGATGTTGGGTTTAGAAGGGTGAGCTATGGTGTTCAGGATTATAATGAAACGGTGCAAAAAGCAATTCATAGAATTCAACCCTTTGAAAATGTAAAACGGGCAACCGATATGGCTAGAGATATTGGCTATACTTCGGTTGGTCATGATATTATTTTTGGCTTACCGTTTCAAACTTTAGAACACGTAAAGGAAACTATTTTAAAAACAAAAGCATTACTACCAGATAGATTGGCATTTTATAGTTATGCTCATGTGCCATGGATTAAGGGGAATGGACAACGAGGATTTAATGATTCCGATTTGCCATCTGCTGAATTAAAAAGACAGCAATACGAATTGGGAAAACAATTACTGTCAGAAGTTGGTTATAGAGAAATAGGGATGGATCATTTTGCTCTAACAACAGATTCATTATATGAATCTATGGTAAGCGGTAATTTGCATCGAAATTTTATGGGCTATACAGCTTCGAAAACTCAGGCTATGATTGGTTTAGGTGTATCATCTATTAGTGATAGCTGGTATGGATTTGCTCAAAACGTTAAAAGTATTGAGGCCTACTATGATTTGTTAAAAGATGATATTTTACCAGTTTATAGAGGGCATATTCTCAATGAAGAAGATTTAATTATAAGAAAGCATATTCTTAACCTAATGTGCCGTTTTAAGACAACCTGGGATCAAAACAATCTCGATTTTGATGAATTATCGGATGTTATTACCAGATTAAAAGAAATGGAAGTAGATGGATTGCTCAAGATTAGTTCAAATACCATTGAGATCACTAAAAAAGGCCAACCATTTGTTAGAAACATTTGTATGGCTTTTGATTTATTATTACAAAGAAAACAACCAAACACCCAGTTGTTTTCTATGACGGTTTAATCGAAAAGAAAGCCTTGATGCTTAGCGAAGAGGCTTCTGTTAAATTAACATTCTCATTAAAAGAGAATCTAAAACTAAAAAAGTATGAAGAAGATTATTGTACCAATAGATTTTTCTGAACATTCAGAATATGCTTTAAGTACAGCAGCAAAGCTGGCTAAAGAGCATGATGCTGAATTGTTAGCGTTGCATATGTTAGAAATGTCTGAAGTTATGCTTACTGCAGGAGGAGAACAACCTCAAAAAATAATTTATTTTTTAAAATTAGCAGAACAAAGATTTGAAGATTTTCTTAAAAAAGATTATCTAAAAGATATTAAAGTAACACCAATTATTAAGCACTTTAAGGTGTTTAGCGAGGTTAATGAAATAGCAAAAAAGTATGACGCAGACCTTATTGTAAT
The DNA here is from genome assembly GCF_030540825.1 of Flavivirga spongiicola. Taxonomy (NCBI): domain Bacteria; kingdom Pseudomonadati; phylum Bacteroidota; class Flavobacteriia; order Flavobacteriales; family Flavobacteriaceae; genus Flavivirga; species Flavivirga spongiicola. The sequence continues at coordinate 699,600 of NZ_JAUOEO010000001.1, read as the reverse complement.
GGGGTCCCATGGAGCCAGTGGTGTTAAGGAGTTTTTTATTGGTTCTAATACAGAACGTGTTGTGCGAAATGCAGATATTCCGGTATTGGTAGTTAAGAATAATGTGTCTCAAGTTAATTTTGAGGTGGTTGCCTATGCATGCGATTTTTCAGAAGATTCCATTGAAGCTTATTTGAATGCTGTTAAAATGTTTGATAAGATGGGGTCTAAATTGTATTTGGTTTATGTGAATTTACCAAACGATCAATTTAAAAACTCTTCAGAAATAGAAAAGCTTGCTGTTAATTTTTTTACCAAAGCAGATGGAAATTTAGACAGAATGGATGCTGTTCATTATACTTCAGATTACACGGTTGAAGATGGTATTTTAAGTTCCTCAATTAAAATAGGAGCAGATTTAATTGCTATCCCAACACATGGAAGAAAAGGACTGTCCCATTTTTTCCAAGGAAGTGTAGGTGAAGACGTTGCAAATCATTCAACATTACCGGTAATAACATTTAAAATCTAGGTTAATAGCTAGTAATTCATTATTGAGAACGGGCGATCTAGGGTATTTACTTTAGGTCGTCTTTTGTTTTATAAATTATTTTATTTTTTTAGCAATCAGATATAGGTTTTCAGATGTTGAATAAAAAAATAATGTATCATTTTTCATAGATAAAGTCCATTCGCTATCTGTCTTTTCTTCTTCTCCGTCTATAAATAATTCTTTTTCTCTAAATTGATAAGTCCATTTACCATTTTCCTTCTTTTTTAAATTCCCATCATAACTCTCGAAAGTTCCGTTGTTTTTTAAGTGTATCCAATTTTCAGTTAAATCAATGGATTTGTTATTCTCAATAACATTTAATATTTGCCATTTTCCAATAAAATATTTATTGGGCTTATTACAGGCATAGAGCCCAATAAAAATCAGTATTATGATTTTGTAAAATTTCAGTTTCATATAAGTAACGGTTATTGACATTCCCGTGAAATTGAAAGATTAGCTTCGCTGAATTTAAATTGCGGCAAGCAAATTTTTCATTTCATGAGTTCTATTATATAATAAAAAAACAATAAATAAAATAGGAATCAAAATTCTTTGTTGTTAGCTGAAGTACATTTAATTTTCAGCCACAATACGCAAACCATTTGGTAAAATTAAACGGTTGGCTATCAACCCTTTTTCTATTTCCAGAATCTTTTTGGTAACATCATATTCTGTTTCATGCTCTCCTACTAAATTACAAATGGATCGGTATAGATATGCATTTCGTTCAATCTTAATTATTTTAAAGTTTTCCTCAATGTTTTTTATCATTTTTTTTCCTGTATGCAATGGTGGTTCGTGGTAATGATCATCTTTCCATGCTTTGATGGGGTCTTTGATGTCATTTGAAAACTTGTCTTCTCGATAGATTGTAGATAAGATTGAAATAGTGTCATAGTACCATCTGGATGTCTTTAAATCCACTTCTTCAAGGTCAAAATCTTCAATAATTAATTTACCTTTCTTTTTCAGTAGTAATTTTGAATGTTCTAAAGCCTCTTTAAGATTGTGAATATGATGAAGTGAACGGGTAAATATAATGATATCAAATGGAGCATCATTAAAAGATAAAAAATCAAGATGTTTGGCCGGTACTCCCTTGTTTATGGCTGATACAACTGCGCTTTTATCAGTATCTAAAGCAGTAAGAGCTATTCCAGTTTTCATAAGCTCAACGGCAAAATCACCAGAGCCACAACCTACTTCAAGAATTCGTAAACCTTTGTTTGTTATAAATTTTTGAACAAACTTGAGGGTTTCTTTATTGAATACATCAATTTTTGATTTGCTTCTTCTCATTTAACTAGTATTTCAACTAACGGTTTGGGTACGAAACGTAGCAAGTAAAAGATACTACATTTTTGTCATTTGATTTAGTTATATATTATTAACAAGAAAGGAATAAAGAACATGTATCCTTTATTCCTTTGTATATGTTTATAAACGTAAAAGGGGATTTGTTTTAAGTTACTTTTGTTCCTCATTTACCATAGCTATTATTCTTAAAGGAGCGCCAGATCCTCCTTCAATTTTCATTGGTAAAGCAATGACTTCAAATCCATCTAATGGTAATTTACCAAGATTAGTGAGGTTTTCGAAAACAGGAATATTTTTCCCTAGAAGTATAATATGACTCTCAAAAGAGTGAGATTGACCATAATCAATACTAGGGGTGTCAATACCAATAGATTTAATATTACGATTTTCTACTAGCCATTTGGCAGCATCTGGAGAAAGTCCGGGAAAGTGCAATAACTTAACGGCATCTTCCCCACGTTTATCCGTCCCTAAATATTTAATTTTATCTGGGTAGTATTTTGAGAAGCCCGTTTGTAATAAAACAATACTTTCGTCTGGAATTTTAGTTTTCTGACTTGTTTCCCAAGCTTTAAGGTCATCTATGCTTACTGAATAGTCTGGATTGTTAATGGCTTTTGAATACACATCAATCTTGACGGCATTTCCAATTAATTTTTCAAGAGGAATTTCATCTACCGTTTGACCATTTTCAATAAAGTGAATTGGAGCATCTATATGAGTGCCTCCATGTTCTGCAGTACAAAAATTGTTAGCGGAATAATAATACCCTTTATCCGTATGTCCGTTGTAAACGGTATCCAATTTAAATTCTTGAGAGGTTACCCAATAAATAGTCTCATCAGAATAGGTATGCGATAAATCAATGATGCTTTTTTGTAAGTTTTTTTTGGGTGTCGTCGTGTTATTGGTTTTTTCTGTAGAAGAGGTTTTGCTATTACAAGCAATTAAGGTCAAAGATAATAGGAGGTAAAAAGTAAGTGTTTTCATTTTTGAATTATGTTTTTTGTGATGATGGGTAACGTTTACAATTGGTATTTTAGTTTTAAATTAGATTTTAGCGTTTAATTATAGGACTGTCATAACCTGTTTTGTATACAGCTTACTACTTTCATTTGGTAAATTACTATAAGCTGATACCTTATTTTTTACTCTAAATTGGTTTTTGACTTACCCCGTTTTCTAAATCATAGCCAACAATTATATAAAAATAATTTTATCATAATGGGCAAATACTCATCTATAAATATAAAGGTTTTTTGATTAACTTAAATTGTGTTTAAGATAAAGCAATGAGCATTTCCTAAAATTACCATTCTTTGTCCTTTTATAACAGTATGTTGATTAAGTACCTGTTTTATTTTTGCTGTATTAATTTAAGATATAAAAAAATGAATAAAAGAGCATTAATAATAGGAGGAAGTAGTGGTATAGGAAGAGCTACTGCTGAAAATTTACTAAATGAAGGTGTGGAAGTACATGTAGTTGGTACTGATAGCAATAAGTTGAAAGCTTTTAAAACTGAAGCTAATTCAAATTTGTTCACGCATAAGGTTAATATAACCAATAAGGAAGAGGTTGAGAGCTTAAAAGAAACTATCGCGTCATTTGATAATTTGGATTACCTCGTAAATGCATCTGGTATTTTTAGACCTAAAGCTTTTTTAGAGCATACAAAAGCAGATTATGATTCTTATTTAGATTTAAATCGTGGCTTCTTTTTTATTACACAATCTGTAGCTAAAAAAATGTCTGAAACGTCTGGAGGTGCCATTGTAAATGTGGGTTCTATGTGGGCAAAACAGTCGGTAAAAGCAACACCTTCTTCTGCTTATTCTATGCAAAAAGCGGGATTACATAGCTTAACACAACATTTGGCTATGGAGTTAGCAAATCATAAAATTAGAGTAAATGCGGTGTCACCTGCAGTGGTTGAAACACCTGTTTACGAAAGTGTTTTTGGAGGTAAAGAAGAAGCACATAATGCCCTTCAGAATTTTCATGGTTTTCATCCCATAGGAAGGAACGGTAAAGCACAAGATATAGCGGATACGATTTCTTTTTTATTGTCTGATAAAGCATCATGGATAACAGGGGCTATTTGGGATACAGATGGAGGCGTCATGTCTGGTAGAAATTAATATTTTCTTAACTTGAAAGCATTATGCTAAAATGAAAATACATTGAAAAAGAATGCTACAAATATTGAACAGTACCATCTTCATAAAGGATATCCTGAAAAACTTCAATTTGAAGTTTTTAATTTAAAAGATTATTTAGCGATTAATGGTGCACATGCGCAATTACCACATTCGCATAGCTTTTATCAGATTTTATGGATTTATAATGAAGGTGGTGTTCATTTTATAGATTTTGACGCGCATTTAGTAAAAGCTAATTCTATATTCTTTATTTCTAAAAATCAAATACATTTTTTTGATAAAGATGCTAATCATGAAGGAGTGCTCATTCATTTTAATGAAAGTTTTTTAATGCAATCTGATGTCGATATTTTTCTAAAATATAATGTGTTTAATAATCAAGGTAAACCTTGTTATTGCATTACAGAAGAGATTATTGATTTGGCTAATTCTTATATTCATCTTATAAAGAAAGAGAAAGCTAAAGCAAAGGGTTTTGGACACCAGCAAGTTATTAGATATTTATTAAAATCGTTGCTTATTGTTTTAGAGAGAGCACACCGTCAAAATGTAGAAGAAAATATTCGTTTAACTAGTCAATATGAATTACAATATTTACAGTTTCGAGAGTTAATAGAACAATATTATAAAAAAAATTATACGGTTAGTGACTATGCCAATTTATTGCATATTTCTACTAAAACACTTACAACGATTACAAAGACGATCACGACAAAACCTCCTTCAGTCTTAATATCAGAGCGTGTTATTTTAGAAGCAGAGCGTTTATTAGCCTTTACATCATTAAAAGTTAATGAAATTGCCTATGAATTAGGATTTGAAGATGCTTCGTATTTTGTAAAGTATTTTAAAAGATATCTTAAAAAATCGCCAACTCAGTACAGGGCATTAATTTTTAATGTTTAATGACAATCAATACTATTTGAAACCATATCGTAAACAGGAGCTGGAGAGAGGTAAGGTATTCCAAGGCCTAAACCGCGAAGAATAAAAAGACAACCAATAAAGACAACAAAAATAGGAATTGCTTTTTGTATTTTTTGTCTGGCGGTTCCTTTTAAAAAGTTGCTGAAGTAAATAGCAGCCGTCATTAACGGAATAGTCCCTAAACCAAAAACAGCCATATAGAGACTCCCTTTTAACGTGTCTCCACTAGCAATAGCCCCAAATAAAGCCATATAAACAAGTCCGCAAGGTAAAAAACCGTTTAAGAAACCTATGGTTAAAAAGGTGTCGGAAGTTTTCTTTTTTAAAGCATGACCCAAAGCAGATTTTACTTTAGAGATAAGCTTGTAAATAGGTTTTGAGAAGTTATATTTGTTAAATGTTCTTTGTGGAATTAAAACAATCAAAATCATTAAAAGTCCAGTGATAATAGAAAGTTGTTGTTGAAACCCAAAAATATACAGGCTCTTACCTATAAGCCCAAAAACTAAACCAATAATACTGTAAGCTAATAGTCTACCAAGATGGTAAATAGTGATTTGAGATACCTTCTTAAAAGCATTTGTTCGATCTAAAGGAAGCATAAAAGCAATGGGACCACACATGCCTAAACAGTGAAAACTTCCTAAAAGCCCTAATATGAATGCCGAAATTAGCATAATTAATAATTAATCAATTCTTTAAATAAGAAACTCCGTTATATTGTCCATCAATTTTAATTGAAAAGAATTCCTTGACACTCTGCCTCGAGAATAGTTCGTTTCAAAAAAATATTTATTGTTCCAACGACCATCTACCAAACGATTGTCAGGTATGAGCAAATTGTGTTTAGATAATGAAATAGTATTATCTAAATCTAAATGTTTGTTAGATGGTCTATATAGGAACATTTTTTTAGTGATTATTTTAATGTCTTCCTGTTCAGGGAATTTAATAATTAATAGATTCTTTAAATAAATAATAAATTCCATTATATTGCCAATCAATTTTAATATTCCAACGACCATCTACCAAACGATTGTCAGGTATGAGCAAATTGGGTTTAGATAATGAAATAGTAGTATCAAAATCTAAATGTTTGTTAGATGGTCTATATAGGAATATTTTTCCAGTGATTTTTTTAAAGCCTATAGCCTTAGGAAATTGAATAATTAATCCTTCGGCAGTTTTTTTATATGTAATGTTTTCGTTTAAATTTTTAGCATTTTTTAACTTATCAATATCTTTTTGATATTCTAGTTCTTCGGCATAATAATCTTCTGTCACTAAATCATGATCATAAGCATCATCTACATTCATGGTTATAATAAAATACATTATAAAGCTTATAAAACCTATAAATGCAATCACAATTCCTGTTCCCCAGTTTATTTTCATAACGATATTCTTTTATTATTCCCTCGAAGGAGGAAATCTGTTACTTATTCTTTTATTATAGCATTCCCCTTTGGGTCGGGCTTTTTTATTACAAGACTTCAATAAACATCTAAATCAATCATACATTGCCAAGCTAACTGCATACTATTTATAACTCCTAGGACCTAAAAAATTAGCCGTTGTTGTCTCAATTAATTTATCATCTGTGTATACACCTATCTTTACTTTATTTCTATCACCTGATAATGCCGAATTATTTATTTCAATAAATAAAGTGCCTTCTGCAATCCCTTGGCTTGGTACTACAAAACTATCGTGTGTAGCCACTAGTTTTAAACCTCCTTTATGCGACATCAATTTGAAACTCACATTTTCAATGTCTTTAGTAGTCTTATTCACTAATTTATAAGTAAAAACGTTACTTATTATATTATTCTCTTTATGTTCGTACAATTGGCCAGGTAACCTTAATACATTGGCTTCTACATCATTTCTTAAAAATAGCATACCAGTTAGCAAGCCAATTAGAATAGAAAGAACCACAATGTAGCCCTTTATCCTTGCTGTTAATTTAAAAGGTGTTTTCTTTTCAATATTATCTTCACTGGTATATTTAATCAAGCCTTTTGGGAGATTAATGCTTTCCATAATATGGTCACATTCATCAATACAAGCGGTACAGTTTACACATTCCAGTTGTGTGCCATTTCTAATATCAATTCCGGTAGGACATACATTGACACATTGAAAACAATCGATACAATCTCCATGACCTAAAGCCTGCCTGTCTTCATTTTTTCTAAATTTCTTTCTGCCTTTTTCAGCTTCACCACGTTTATGATCGTATGCTACAACCACAGATTTTGTGTCTAAAAGTACACCTTGCAATCTTCCATAAGGGCAAGCAATAATACACACTTGCTCTCTAAACCATGCAAAAACAAAATAAAATACTGCTGTAAAAATAGTTAATGAAATAAGAGTGCTTACATGATCAAGAGGGCCATCGGTTATATAACGAATGAGGGTATCGCTTCCAATTAAGTAGGCTAAAAATACATTGGAAATAATGAAAGAAATAATAAGAAATATAATTAGTTTTAATCCTTTTTTTCTGATTTTTTCTGCATTCCATGGTTGTTTTGATAATCTTATTTGCTTCCCTCTATCACCTTCAATCCAATATTCGATTCTACGAAAAACCATTTCCATAAAAATGGTTTGAGGGCAAATCCATCCACAGAAAATCCTACCAAACGCGACAGTGAAAAGTGTAATAAAAATGACTCCAATAATCATCGAGATTACAAACAAATGAAAGTCTTGCGGCCAGAATGGAAATCCAAAAATATTAAAACGACGTTCTAAAACATTGAACATTAAAAACTGATTCCCATTAACTTTTATGAAAGGAGACAGTAATAAAAAGGCCAGTAACCCATAACTTACCCACTTTCGGTATTTATAAAATTTCCCGCTAGGTTTTTTTGGAAATACCCAGGCACGTTTACCTTCTTCGGTAACTGTACCTATAGAATCTCTGAATGTTTCGTTTTCTGGCGTTTCCAAAATCGTTTTTATATTTTAATTTTTGTAGACCTATCAGGTTTTTAAAACCTGACAGGTCTTAATTTTATTCAATTTCAAGAACAAGGAATAAAGATTGTTTTCAATTAGATTCTAATATTTCAGCATTTTCATCTACCCATATATCACCTTCTGGTGCTTTAGGATTGGCAGGTGTTGTACCTTGAAATGTTAAAACATAGCTTGATACTTGTGCTATTTCTAATGGTTTTAGTTGCTGCTTCCAGGCAATCATACCTTTACCAGAACGCCCACCTTCAGAAACTGTTCTAAATACACTTTTTATATCGCCACCTAAGATCCAATTTTGGTCGGTTAAATTTGGGCCAATACCACCGCCTCCATCAGCCATATGACAAGCTACGCAAGTGGTTTCGAAAATAGATTTACCTGCGCTTAAGTCGGCAGCTTCGGTTAGCAATGTAACCGTATTTATATCTACTAAATCTTTAGCCGTTTTTTTATAAGCTTCAATAGCAGTTCTTGCTTCTGCTAGTTCGGTTTCTAATTCATCAATTTGAGTATCGCCATTAAAAACATGATATTTCAATAAATAGACAGCAGCAAAAACAATAGAGATGTAGAAGCCGTATAACCACCACGGTGGTAAGTTATTGTCGAGTTCTTTTATACCATCGTAATTGTGGTCTAAAATAATTTCTCCTTCTTCATCAAGAGGCTTTTGCCCAAGAAGTTTTATATATGCATTTTTTAACCACGTAAATTGATATTGCTTTTCTTTTTCTTCTAAAAATCGCGCTTTAGCTTCTTCATCTAATCTATGAAGCATCACATTTTCTAATGCACCAACAATGGCTTCAATAGCGATTAAAATAAGAAGTACTAGCAATAAGAATAATGAAACGGTAGGATATTCTATAAAAGCAGGTTTATCACCTGAGTCTATAAAGAATTCTACAGCTCCAAAAATAATAAAGAACACAATTGGAACTCGTATCCAGGATGGGATTAATTTTCTCATGATATATCGTCGTTTTGATTGTTGTCTAATGGAATATTGCTTACGGTTTTTATATAATCTTTTTTAGCAGTAATGACCCACCAAAAAAGGGCTACAAAAAATATGAAAAAGATGAGTAAAGAGATCATCGGATAAATTTCGATACCTGTAATACTCTCCATATGGTTTTTTACAAATTTTAACATGTGTTTTATTTTTGATGGTTATTGTTGTGCTGTTTCTACCTTAATATCGGTTCCTAAACGTTGTAAATAAGCTATAAGCGCTACAATTTCTCTGTTTTTCATCTCGATAAAGTCTTCACCATTTTCAGAAGCATATTTTTTATCGGCTTCATACGTATCAGCAAAATCAGGATCACTATAAAGGTTTTGTTCTATTTGTGAGCCTTGTGCTAACATGTCTTCCTGCGCATTAGCAATGTCTTCTTCAGTATAAGGAACCCCTAATGATACCATAACTTCCATTTTAGCTTCAGTCATAGATTTATCCAATTTACTACTGCTGCCTGTTATCAACCAAGGATAACGAGGCATAATGGACCCAGATGAGGTACTTTGCGGATCGTACATGTGATTAAAGTGCCAATTATCAGAATATTTACCGCCTAGTCTATGTAAATCCGGTCCGGTACGTTTACTACCCCAAAGGAATGGGTGATCGTAAACAAATTCGCCTGCTTTTGAATATTCTCCATACCGTTCTACTTCACTTCTAAAAGGGCGAATCATTTGTGAATGGCAACCTACGCAGCCTTCTCGAATATAAATATCGCGACCTTCTAATTCTAAAGGTGTATAAGGCTTTACACTAGCTATGGTCGGAATATTAGACTTTACCATAATGGTAGGTACAATTTGAATGATACCACCTATTAGAATAGCGACTGTAGCTAAGAGTGTTAACTGAACTGGTCTACGTTCTAACCAGGTATGCCATCCTTCACTAGCAGTACGTTTTTTAGTAACACGCTCTAAAACTGGTGCTTCAGCTAATTCATTTTCGACGTTGCTACCTTGCCTAATGGTTACAATAACATTGTAAACCATGATTAACATACCTGTAATGAATAGTGTTCCTCCAATGGCACGCATCCAATACATAGGAATAATTTCTGTAACAGTTTCTAAGAAGTTACCATAAACTAATGTACCGTCAGGATTGAATTGCTTCCACATACTTGCTTGTGTAAAACCAGCAACATACATTGGTAAGGCATACATAATGATACCTAGTGTGCCAATCCAGAAATGTAGATTAGCTAATCCAACAGAGAATAGTTTTGTTTTGAAAAGTCTAGGCACTAGCCAATATATCATACCAAAGGTTAGGAACCCATTCCATGCCAGGGCGCCTACGTGTACGTGAGCGATAATCCAGTCTGTAAAGTGAGCAATAGCATTAACGTTTTTAAGCGATAACATAGGACCTTCAAAGGTTGCCATACCGTAACCTGTAATGGCTACCACCATAAATTTTAAAACAGGATCTGTACGTACTTTGTCCCAAGCCCCCCTTAGAGTTAAAAGCCCGTTTATCATACCACCCCAAGATGGCATTAATAGCATGACTGAAAATGCAACACCTAAGTTTTGTGCCCATTCTGGTAATGCTGTATATAATAGGTGATGAGGTCCTGCCCAAATGTATATAAAGATTAATGACCAGAAGTGAACAATGGATAGCCTATAAGAATATACAGGTCTGTTAGCTGCTTTAGGAATGAAATAATACATGAGCCCTAAAAAAGGTGTGGTTAAAAAGAATGCTACCGCATTGTGCCCATACCACCATTGTACTAAGGCATCTTGCACGCCTGCATAAACCGAGTAACTTTTTAATGCACTTACAGGTAATTCTAAACTATTAAAAATATGAAGGACAGCAACGGTAACAAAAGTTGCTATATAAAACCAGATAGCAACATATAAATGGCGTTGTCTTCTTTTTAGAATAGTTCCAATTAAGTTCCATCCAAAAACAACCCATATAACAGCAATAGCAATATCAAATGGCCATTCTAATTCAGCATATTCTTTAGATGTTGTATAGCCTAAAGGTAATGTGATTGCTGCGCCTACTATAATAAGTTGCCAGCCCCAAAAGTTAATTTTACTTAAGGTGTCATTAAACATTCTAGCTTTTAATAGACGTTGCGTGGAGTAGTAAACTCCTGCAAAAATAGCATTACCAACAAAAGCAAAAATAACGGCATTGGTATGTAATGGTCTTAATCGACCAAAGCTTAGCCATGAAATACCGTCGGTTAGATTAGGGAATAAAAACATAAATGCCAGTAGTAAGCCTACCAACATTCCCACAACACCCCAAAGCATGGTAGCGTAAATGAAATTTTTAACGATCTTATTATCGTAATGAAATTGCTGCATTTCCATATTATAATTGATTATTTAATTTTTAAAGGCGATATGAAGTCGCCAAATTTATGATTGGTTTTTTTGATTTTTGTGATAGCGATGTTCGTAATTATAGTTATTAATCTGTTGTTTCATTGGAATTATCTTTAACGAGTTCATCTTCAAATAACATTCTTACGGAAGGGGTATAACTATCATCATACTGTCCTTTTTTTACAGCCCAAATAAAGGCTATAAAGAAACCAACAGCTACAACAATGCTTATAGCTAATAAAATATAAATAACACTCATACCTACTTGAAGTTATGGTTCAAAATTACTTTCATACTTATTGTTAAAAAATGACTTTTATCATGTTCTGTTTATTTATTTCCTTTCCCTAACCCTTTCCAAAGGAAAGGGAACTGTTATGTTTAATCGGTATCCAAGTCCTTCCCTTTGGGAAGGATTTAGGATGGGATTTTCTGTCCAACAATATTGGTCGCTATAGTTGTAAATGCGACTATACTTATAGAACTAAGTGGCATTAATATAGCAGCTATCACTGGTGCTAACTGACCAGTAACAGCAAAATAAAGCCCGATACTATTATATATAAACGAGAGTAAAAAGCTCCATTTAATAATTTTTATAGCGGATTTAGATAATTTTATATAATTAAATAATTGGTTGAATTTTGAAGCATCTAAAATAGCATCGCAGGCAGGAGAAAAGACATTTACGTTTTCCGAAATAGCAATACCAACATTGCTTTGTGCTAATGCACCGGCATCATTTAGTCCATCTCCAATCATCAATACATTGGCACCTTCGTCTTGATGGTATTTAATGTATTCTAATTTGTCTTCTGGTTTTTGATTGAAAAGTAGCTTTGTTTTTGTTGGGAGTAGTTTTGTTAAGTTATCTTTTTCACCTGCATTATCACCAGAAAGAATCACTAAGTCGTACTCCTTTTTAAGTGTATTAAATAGTTGAGAAATTCCTTTTCTGTAGGCATTATAGAATGTAAACTTGCCTTTATATTTATTATTTGTGCTCACGTGAACAGTTGTATTTAATGTTGCTGTATCACTTGTATGGCCAACAAAAGGAGCGGATCCTATTTTTATATTGTGATCTTTGTATTTTGCTTCAATACCTTTTCCTAAAAATTCTTCATAAGTATCTAAAGTAAGTATGTCATGCTTATTTAAGATATTATATAGCGATCGACTTAATGGATGATTAGACCCTCGTAATGTACTTTTTAATAATGTTTCTTCATCTAAAGAAAGTTGAGAACCTTCATAATTTATAGCCGTTTCTTTATTGGCGGTTATGGTACCTGTTTTATCAAAAATAATAGTATTTATTTTGGCTAATTGCTCAATGACACTGGCATTTTTCAAATAGAATTTTTTCTTTCCCAGAATGCGTAAAATATTCCCAAAAGTGAAAGGGGCGGATAAAGCAATGGCACATGGACACGCTATAATTAATACCGAAGTAAAAACATTTAATGCTTTACTTGGATCTGTTACTAACCAAAAAGTGGTAGCTACTAAAGCGATTAATAAAATGACAATTGTAAAGCGTTTACTAATACTATTGGTAATGTTTGTAAACGATAATTCTTTGTCTTTTTTAAATACATCGTTACTCCAAAGTTGTGTTAGATAACTTTGTTCCACTGATTTTAATACATCCACTTCAATACTACCATCTAACTGTTTACCACCTGCAAACAATTTGTCTCCCGATTGTTTTGACACTATTTTAGATTCACCAGTAACAAAACTATAGTCAATACGAGCGGTTCCTTTTATTAAAATACAATCAACAGGAATGAGTTCCTCATTTCTAATAAGTAATCGATCGCCTTTTTCAATATCATATACTTGTATGGATTCCTCTGTTCCTTCTGTTGTTATTTTTGTAACTCCAATAGGGAAGTACGATTTGTAATCACGTTCAAAAGATAAAAATGTATATGTTTTTTGTTGAAAAAACTTTCCTAGTAATAGAAAGAAGATAAGTCCTGTTAAGCTATCAAAAAAACCAGAACCTGCATCAAAGATAATTTCAGAAGAGCTTCTAACAAATAATACCAAAACACCCAAAGCAATCGGAACATCGATATTTAAAATTTTAGATCGAAGACCTTTAAATGCTGAAATGAAATAATCCTGTGCAGAATAAAAAACAACAGGAAGTGAAAAGAAAAACATCAACCATCTAAAAAGGTGTTTATATTTTTCTATCCAAAAGCCATCCACTTGAAAGTACTCTGGAAATGACAAAAACATGACATTTCCAAAAGCAAAACCTGCAATTCCCAATTTATATATTAAGGATCGGTCAATGTGCTTTTTACCAACACTATAATCGTCTAAACTTATAAAAGGTTCGTAGCCAATACTACTCAATAATGCTACGAGTTTTTTTAATGTAAGTGATTCGCTATTAAAAGTGACCCGCACATTTTTTTTACCAAAATTGACTATAGATGCACTTATGGCAGGATTTAGCTTGTTTAAGTTTTCTAAAATCCAAATACATGAACTACAATGAATGTGTGGAACATATAGCGTAACTATTTGAGTACCATCATTATTAAATTCCAGTAGCTGCTCTACAATTTTGGCATTATCTAAAAAATTGTATTTACCTTCAATATCCTTGGGGGTTGCCCCAGGTGCTTGTTGCAGATCGTAGTAACAGGTTAAATCGTTTACAGAAAAAATTTCGTAAACAGTTTTACAACCATTACAACAAAATGACTTATTATCAAATGTAATTGTAGAAGATGTAGCATCTAACCCACAATGAAAACATGTGTTGTTGCTCATTATTATTTGCTCATTTATACCTGCAACAAAAGTCATAAATGATTTCACTTTATCATATGATAATTGTCATGTTTTCTCTATTTTTACAGAACTTTCAATTATTTGTTATGGGTAAATGTGAACAATGCATTATCAAACAGTTTAACTCGCTTAAGTCGTTGACTAAAGATGAGTTAGTGCGTATTTCTAATTGTAAAACTTCTCACACTATAAAAAAAGGCACGGTCATTTTTGAAGAAGGTGATGCTGTAAATGGCGTTTATTGCGTTAAGGATGGCATTTGTAAACTTTCTAAGTTAAGTGAAAACGGTAAAGACCAAATAGTAAAAATGGTTGTTAAAGGTCAATTACTTGGTCAGCGTTCTCTGGTAAGTGATGAGAATTCTAATTTACAGGCAACCGCTTTAAATGACATGGAAGTTTGTTTTATTCCTAAAAGTGAAATAATAGCAGATCTTCAAAACAATCCGAAGTTTTCATTTGATGTATTGAAAGATATGGCACATGATTTAAGAGAAGCTGATGATATTATAGTAAACATGGCACAAAAATCTGTGAGACAACGATTAGCAGAAGCTTTAATTTACATACATAATAGTTTTGGGGTTAATCCAGATGGTACGCTTAGTGTTTTGTTATCTCGTGAAGATTTTGCTAATATAGTAGGTACTGCTACAGAGTCGGCCATAAGAGTCTTATCTCAATTTAAAAAAGAAGGACTCATTTCTACTATTGGAAAACAAATAAAAATTGAAAGATTAGAAGGTTTAAAACGAATTGAATAAAGACCGATCTATTAAAATAAAAAAGACTAAAAGTGTCATTCAGAGCGCAGCGAAGAATCTTATGTTTTTATAAATAATGCATTATATTTTAAAAAGATTCTTCGCTGCGCTCTGAATGACAAAATAGATTACTTTTTAAGTAGCGTTTTTCGCTTTATTTAGTTTACTACTTCAGCTTCTATTTCTTTTACGGGTATTTCACCATCTATAGAGGCATTTTCTTTTTTAAGATATGTATCTAAAAATTTAAGAATGCTGCTGTAAGCTTCAATTTGATTTTCTTTTTTTACAAAACCATGTCCTTCATCTTCAAATAGAACATATTCTACAGGGACGCCACTTTTACGAACACCAGCGACGATTTCATCAGATTCTACTTGCAAAACTCTAGGGTCTTTAGCACCTTGTAAAACAATTAAAGGTTTGGTTACCTTATCAGTATGAAATAAAGGAGATATTCTGTGTAGTCTTATGGAGTCCGCCGTATGAGGATTCCCTAATTCTTTATAAAGTGCATCTTTAAAAGATTCCCACCATGGTGGAATACTTTTAAGGGTACGAATCCAGTTGGTAACTCCAAATAAGTTAACACCTACAGCAAACTCTTCTGGTGTATAAGTTAATGCAGCCATCGTCATGTATCCGCCATAAGACCCTCCCATAATACCAATTTTATCGGCATCAATTTCTGGCTGTGTGGCTAACCAGTTTTTACCTTCTACACAATCTTGTAAATCTTTTTCGCCATGATTTAGATCATCCATTTGAAAAAATGTTTTACCGTAACCACTACTTCCGCGATTATTTACAGCTAGTACAGCATAGCCATGGTTAACAAGATATTGTGTTAGAGAACTAAAGTTTTGCCTGCTTTGACCTCCAGGTCCACCATGTACCAAAACAAGTGCAGGTACTTTATCTTCAGTCGATGCTTGATGTGGTAAATAATAAATAGCAGGAATTTCTACACCATCAAAAGACTTATATCTAACCACTTTAGCCGTTACTAAATGATTTATGTCTATATCTTTATTAAGTACATTAGTAAGTTGATGTTGCTCTTTAGTAGCAAAATTGTACGTGAATAAATTTGATGGACTATTTGAGCCTCCAACATACATACGCATCATCGTTTCATCTCTGGAAATACCAACACTAGTTATGCTACCGTTCTGAAAATCTGGAAGCTCTAAGTTTTTACCTGAAGACATGTCCAGTATTTCTATGGAATTTTTAGCATCTTCATTTATAAAACTTACCATGTACTTCTCATTTTGAGTAAAATAAATACCACTTACATCCCAAGGTCTTTCTAAAACCTTTTCCTTTTCACCAGTGGCGATGTTATATTTCATGAGATATGAAAACTCTGCACCATCATCTGTAGTATAATAAAGTGTTTCATTGTTTAAAGAGAAATCTTGAGCAGAATTACTGCTCTGATTTTCGTTTACTTTGGTAAGTGATTTATCCGTTCTATTATAAATAAAAATATCACTGTCATTTGTGTTTATTGTTTTACTTAAAGCGATGAGGTTTTTATTGCTAGAAATAGCATTAAGACTATAACCTTCATCGTTTTGGTAAATGAGTTCAGAAGACATATTCTCAATGGTCATTTCATAAATATCCATATAACGTTTGTCTCTTTTATTAGAGCCATAAGCAAAGCTTTTTCCATCATGAGACCAACCGTAAAAAGAAGCTCTTACCCCTTCATCTGGTGTTAATTCTGTAATGGTACCGTCTATGTCTCGTAAATATAAATGGTAAATTTCATCCCCATTACCATCAGCTCTATATAACATACGTTCATCATTTGGAAAATAAGAAATGCCGAAAATTGATGAAGAATCTGAAGCCGTTACAGGTATAAAGTCACCACCAGCAGTTGGAACAGTGTACATGTTATAAATTCCAGAACGATTACTAGAGACTAATAATTTTGACTTATCTGGGGAAAAACTTCCTCCACCTACAGCTTCATTATCCATGAACTGTTCAATTGTGTACTCTTTTAAATTAAGAGTGACTTCTTTCGTTTGTTTCTCTTTTTTACAAGAGATAAACAAAACCAGAAGTACTAAAGTTACCAGTTTATTCATATTTAATTGGTTTTAAATGATTTCACATCTTTAAATGGCAATAATTTTATGTTTTCTACCGAATTTTTGTAGGTTTTCCAGTCTTCATCAAAAAACGTATTTGTTTTATCAACTCCATTTTTTAAAGCTTCTTTTGCATGCTCTATTAGTGTGGTTTCTGTTGAGGTTAATCCATTTTGTCTGGATCTAACATAACCATTAGCTTGATTTATACGCTGGATAATAGCGACTTCTGGATTGCGGGTGATGCCTTGTCTTTTATCTTCTTTTCCTAAAAACGAATTAATAATATCATCAATCTTCTTGGTGATATCCTTTGAAGCTTTTACTTGGTCTTTGTATAATTCTTTATCCAATTTTTTTAATTCGGATTGATACTTTTTGGCAACTTGTTTACTTTCAACTAATTGTTTAACAACATCTGCCATGGTTTGTATCATGTTTTCAATATCTTTTGAAGCATTGTATACCGCATTGATGGCACCGTCCGATTTATTTAAACGTGGATCGTTCTTGATAGTAATCATCTCCTCCGAGGTTTGGTCTCCAAAATTCAATACTACTTTATAAGTCCCAGGTTTTACTCTAACGCCTCCAGGTTCATTGGTGTTTTTGCTAATCCTTCGAGATGCTCTATCAGGGCCTTTTTCATTCATATACCAGGTCCATTTATGCATACCAGTTTCTTTAGGTGCTTTTTGCTTTAATGTTCTTATTAAGCGGTCTCCATCATAAATTTTCATGGTTAACGAATCCCATTTTACCTGAACTTGATTCAGGTTCTCATCAATCGTGTTATCAGTATTATCGTCACCCTCTTTTTCGTCATCAATATCATTTTCTTTTTCTTCTTCCTCCTCCTTTTCACTAGACGTCTCTTTTTTATCAATGGTTACATAATAGGATATTTGCGCTGCTGTTTTTCTGTTTTCTCCATGATATATGGCATCACCTCCAAAGCGGGTTCCGGTTGGTTGTTGATAAGCAGCCAGATATGCCGTGGGAGGTTGAAATAATTCTAACTTTTGATTAAGGACTTGCTGATTTTTAGCGATAGCTCGTAATGGACGAATATCATCTAAAACCCATGCAGCACGCCCAAAGGTTCCAATAATTAAATCATGTTCACGCGGGTGAATAATTAAATCTTTTACAGGAACAGTAGGAAAGCCTTCTGTCCATTTAGTCCATTTACTTCCTGCATCCAATGATATATACAAGCCATCATCTGTTCCTAAAAATAACAGGTTGGGGTTTTCTATATCTTCTACTATTGACAATGTATAACTCTTTACGTCCTTAGCATCGACAATACGTTGCCATGTTTTACCATAGTTCTTAGTTCTATAAACATAAGGCGTATAGTTAAAACGTCTATAATCATTGGCGATTAAAAGGGCTTCACCTTTATTTTTATTAGATGCCTTTATTTGAGGAATCCAACTCCCTGATGGAAGGTCTTTAATGTTTTTTGTAACATCGGTGTAAGTCTGACCACCATTTTGAGTGAAATGCACACGACCGTCATCTGTGCCAATCCAAAGCATATCTTTTTCCAGAGGAGAAGGCTCAATAACTAAAATAGTACAGTGATTTTCTGCCCCTGTGGCATCCATCGTTAACCCGCCACTTTCGCTTTGTTTTTGTTTTTCAGGATCATTGGTTGTTAAGTCTTCAGAAATAACTGTCCATGTTAAGCCTTTGTCGGTAGATTTGTGAACAAATTGACTTCCGAAATAAAGGGTACTAGAATTAAAAGGATCTATATTAATAGCTGAGTTCCAATTAAACCTAAGTTTTACATCAGCATCAGGATGTGTTGGTTTTACTGTATAATTATTTCCAGTTTCAGAATCGTATCTACTTACGAAACCTTGTTGACTCATAGACCAACCAAAGCGAGAATCCTCTTTGTCCGGAACAACATCAAAACCATCGCCAAAACTTATTTCTTGCCAGTAAGAATTTCTAATACCTTGCGAGCGCCAGACATAAGCAGGTCCTTTCCAAGAGCCATTGTCTTGCATGCCTCCATAAATATTATATGGAATATCATTATCTATGTTAATATGATAAAATTGAGCTACAGGTAGGTTTCCTATAAATCGCCACGTTTTGCCGCCATCTTTAGTAATGTTTAACCCACCATCGTTACCATCTATCATAAAATCACCATTGGTAGGGTGTATCCACCAAGCATGATGGTCTGGGTGAATACCATTATTAGCACCATAAGCCGGCATAAGCTGCGAAAAGTTTTTCCCGCCATCTTGACTAACATTGACATATGTAAATACTGTGTAAATGCGATTTTCGTTTTGTGGATCTACATAGATTTCAGAATAATAAAAGGGGCGATTACCAATACCGCTTTTATCATTTATTTTTTGCCATTTAAAACCTCCGTCTTCACTTTTATAAAGTGCATTTTTTTTAGCTTCAACCAGCGCATAAATAGTATTGGGTTTGTTAGCAGCAATAGCAATACCTATACGCCCTAAATCTCCTTTTGGTAAGCCATCTTCGTCGGTTACTTTTTTCCAGGTTTCACCGCCATCATGGGTTATATGTAAACCGGAACCTTCTCCGCCTGAATTAAAAAACCAAGGGTCTCGTTTATGTTCCCACATGGCCGCAATTAATTTATTAGGATTTGTTGGATCCATAACCAAATCGGCTGCTCCGGTTTTATTATTGATAAATAATATTTTATTCCATGTTTTACCACCATCAGTCGTTTTGTAAACACCGCGTTCTGAATGTACACCCCATGGAGAACCAATAGCAGCAACATAAACGGTATTAGGATTTGTTGGGTCTATAACAACACGATGGATATGACGTGTTTTTTCTAAGCCCATTAATTTCCAATTTTTGCCACCATCTAATGATTTGTATATGCCATAACCACCATTTAAACTATTTCTTGGGTTACCTTCTCCAGTTCCAGTCCAAATCACACTTGGGTTTGATTGCTGGATGGCAACGGCTCCAATAGAAGCAGTAACTTCTTTATCAAAAATAGGTTGCCAACTAATACCTCCAGAAGTAGATTTCCATAAACCACCGGAGGCGGTACCTACATACATGATATCTGGATTAGAATGTACAACATCAATGGCTGTAACGCGACCAGACATACCACCAGGACCAACGTTCCGTGGGTGCATGTTTTTTAATAAGTCCATTGAAAATTCTTGAGATAATACAGAAATTGAAGCTAATAGCGTCAATAAAAAAAGGGTTCGTTTCATTATATATTCAGATTAATCCGAATAAAGATAAGAAAAACTAAATGCGAGATTCTTAATGAGATGTTAATATAATATTATAGAAAAATATAGTATTTTTATAGAGGTATGAGAAATGATAAAACCATAAGAAAAGGATTCGTGTTTAAAAAATATGAAACGCCTTATCAATCACCCTTCGACAAAATTTTTGAAGTTTTCAAAGAACTCATCACGCATACTTCTGGTGATTTTGATGAAGCTATTGATTGGTTGCGGGAATTAGATAAGGAATATAAACTTACTACTGATGACTATACGATTGATGATTTTATTGAAGATTTAAAGAAGAAAGGGTATATAAAAGAAGAAATAGATCCAGATGGTAACGGTGGCATGGCAATTACTGCAAAAACCGAGCGGGCCATTCGTCAGCAAGCTTTAGATCATATTTTTGGAAAGATTAAACGTAGTGGACAAGGAAATCACAAAAGTAAAGGTATAGGATTAGGTGATGAGCATACAGGTGATTATCGAAATTATCAATTTGGTGATGCTTTAGATAAAGTATCTATGACTGAAAGCTTAAAAAATGCTCAGATTAATCATGGTATTGGAGATTTTAATCTGTCGGAAGAAGATTTGGTGGTTGAAGAAACACTTCATAAATCACAAATGAGTACTGTTTTGATGATTGATATCAGCCACAGTATGATTCTTTATGGTGAAGATCGAATTACACCGGCTAAAAAAGTAGCTATGGCGTTAGCCGAATTAATTACGACGCGCTATCCAAAAGACACATTAGACATTTTAGTATTTGGAAATGATGCATGGCAGATTGAAATTAAAGACTTGCCTTATTTAAAAGTAGGGCCATATCATACCAATACGGTTGCTGGTTTACAATTAGCAATGGATTTGCTTCGAAGAAAAAGAAATACCAACAAACAAATTTTTATGATTACTGATGGAAAACCTAGCTGTTTGCGTTTACCTGATGGTCAATACTATAAAAACAGTAATGGGTTAGATAAGGATATTGTAAATAAGTGTTATGCTATGGCACAGCAAGCAAGACGTTTACATATTCCTATTACAACATTTATGATTGCTCAAGATAATTATTTGATGCAGTTTGTAAGAGAGTTTACCTATGCGAATCAGGGCAAAGCATTTTATACCGGATTGAAAGGGTTGGGAGAAATGATTTTTGAAGATTATGAAACGAATAGGAAGAAAAGGATTAGGGGGTAAGCCCCACCCAACCTCCCCGAAGGGGAGGAACAAATACTTTTATCAAGTTTTTTAAAATAAATTTTTAGTAAAAAAATAAAGTTAACTTATAATACACCCCATAACAGTTCCCTCTCTTTTGGAGAGGGTTAGGGAGAGGCAAATATGGACATTAAAACATTAGGCGAATTAAAAAAAGCAGGCTATCAATCTAAATCTATTAAAGATGAATTGAGAGCCAACCTTATTGAGAAAATAAAAAATAAAGAAACAACCTTTGAAGGGGTTCACGGTTATGAAAATACTGTGATTCCTGAGTTAGAACGCGCTATTTTATCACGCCATAATATCAATCTTTTAGGATTACGAGGACAGGCAAAAACACGTTTAGCCCGTTTAATGTTAAATTTATTAGACGAGTACATTCCTTATGTTAAGGGTTCTGAGATTAATGATGATCCGTTGCAACCTATCTCACGATTTGCAGTAGAGTTGATAAAAGAAAAAGGAGACGATACACCTATTTCCTGGTTACATAGGAGTGAACGTTTTGCAGAAAAATTAGCAACACCAGATGTAACGGTTGCTGATATTATTGGTGACGTAGATCCCATTAAAGCTGCTAATTTAAAATTAAGCTATGCAGACGATCGCGTGATTCATTATGGTATGATACCAAGAGCCAATCGTTGTATTTTTGTAATTAATGAATTGCCCGATTTACAAGCTAGAATTCAAGTGGCGTTATTTAATATTTTGCAAGAGGGCGATATTCAAATTAGAGGCTTCAAATTACGTTTGCCATTAGATATTCAATTTTTATTCACAGCAAACCCTGAAGATTATACCAATAGAGGGAGTATTGTAACCCCTTTAAAAGATAGAATTGGATCTCAAATTTTAACACATTACCCAGTAGATATTGAAACGGCTAGATTAATAACAGAACAGGAAGCCAAATTAGTTGCTGAGCAAAAACAGACTGTGTTAGTCCCGGATTTAGCTAGAGATTTATTAGAACAAATTGTATTCGAAGCTCGTGAAAATGATTTTATTGATGCTAAAAGTGGTGTGAGTGCACGATTGAGTATTACAGCATTAGAAAACTTGTTAAGTACAGCAGAACGTAGGGCTTTGATATCAGGCGATAAAATGACCATGCTCCGTCTAAGTGATTTTGTAGGCATTATTCCTTCTATTACAGGAAAAGTAGAATTGGTTTATGAAGGCGAGCAGGAGGGAGCAGCGGTTGTTGCTTATAATTTAATAGGCGAAGCTGTTAAGAGTTTGTTTGGTGAATTTTTTCCAAAGATAGAAAAGCTAAAAAAGCAAGAAGATGAAAGTCCTTATGATGCTATTATATCCTGGTTTTTTAATCAGAAAGATGGTTTTGAATTGTTGGATGATTTACGTGATAAAGAATATAAAAACTTGTTAGATGCTATTTCTCCTTTAGATGATTTGTTGAGTGAATATCAGCCAAATGTATCTAAACAGGATAGTTATTTTGTAAAAGAGTTTGTGCTTTGGGCCTTGGTCGAATTTAAGCAGTTAAGTAAACAAAGGTTTACAGAAGGTATTCAGTTTAAAGATCCCTATGGGAGTTTTATAAGTGGGATATAACTTACCAACCTCCTCGATCCTTTACATTAGCCTCACATAGTCTAATAATTTCTGCAATACGTTTTTGTCTGGTTTCTTCTCGTTTGGCTTGATTTAACCAGTATAAATAACCTTTTCTGTATGAAGGTGCAAAATTGTTATAGTTATTAAAGGCTATGGGATTTTTATCAAAAGCTAATTGCAATATTTCTGGAATAACGCCTTTTTCAACAGCATCTAAAGCCGTCCATGAGCCATTTTGCTTTCCAGTTTCAATAATTTTAAAACCACTTTCGTGCATTAAGTTGTTGGCAGTAAGTTCTTTTATGTACCTTTTGTTTAGCGCGCTCCATACACTTTTTGGATTTCTCGGAGAGAAACGTTGTCGACGTTTTCCGTTACCCAAACTTTTTACTGTGGAATCTATCCACCCATAACAAAGGGCTACTTTTACAGCTTCTTCCCATCGCATGGAAGGCTTTTTTGTTTCTACTTTATAGAGTATGAGATAAACACCATTAGAGGCATTATGGTTTTCATGCAACCAGTCGCGCCATTCAGTATCTGTCTTAAAATATAGTTCAGTAATTTCCACTATTACTAAAGTTTGTTTACTTCAATATAAAAATCTCTATCTACCTCAAAAGATAAAATTCTTAATTCTGATGACATTGTTTTCCAATCAGATTTCGGAAACAGCCATTGGTCATTTCCATTAATGTTAACCTGAATTGGCATATCAAATTTATCGACAATATTTGTCCAACGATATTTTAATACATTCTTTTCAATGGTATATTCAAGTGTTGGAATTTTTGTGGTTCTTAGATATTGATTAAAAAACTCTGTTAAATCAATTTCCGTTTTTTTACTTAAATAATCTTCAATTTGTTGCGTAGTAACCGTTTGATGAAAGAAATCTGTATTTAATCCACGTAAAATTTGTCGCCATTTTTCATCATCCTCAATAAGTTGTCTAAGCGTATGTAGCATATTAGCACCTTTATAGTACATATCTGCTGAACCTTCATTATTTACATCGTAATTTCCAATTAAAGGTCTATCGTTTTGAATGTTTCTTCTAGTACCAATGACATAATCAGCAGACGCTTTTTTTCCATAATAATAATCTAGAAATAAGTTTTCTGAGTAAGATGTAAATCCTTCATGAATCCACATATCTGCAGCATCCTTATTAGTAATGTTGTTTGCAAACCATTCATGTCCAGCTTCGTGAATAATAATGAAGTCAAATTTTAAACCCCAACCTGTGCCAGATAAATCATTACCTAAATAACCATTTTTATAACCATTTCCATAAGTCACGCAACTTTGATGTTCCATACCCAAATAAGGTACTTCAACCAGTTTAAAACTATCTGCATAAAAGGGGTACTGACCAAACCAATGCTCGAAAGCTTTCATCATTTTAGGCGCTTGCTTAAACTGTTCTTTGGCTTTTTCAAGGTTATCTTTAAGCACATAATAATTCATATCTAAATGTCCCCCTTGCCCATTATACACTTCAGAGAAATTAGCATAATCACCAATATTGATGTTAACACCGTAATTATTTATAGGACTTTTAACAAACCAGCGGTATGTTTTAGTATCTCCAAATTGTTCAACACGTCTTAATCGGCCATTAGAAATATTCATTAAATTTTTAGGAACATTTACACTAATAAGCATACTATCTACTTCATCATACATATGATCTTTACAAGGCCACCATGCACTAGCTCCTAAACCTTGGCAAGACGACGCTACAAAATGGTTTCCATTTTGGTCCCTTTTCCATGAAATACCACCATCCCAGGGCGCTCTAATGGCTTCTCTGGGCTTACCATGATAATGAACTTCGATAGAATTCACATCGCCTATTTTTTGTTTTTCTATAAGGCTTATAAAATGCGCATTACCGTCATGTTTTACTTCTAATTCTTTACCATTCTGAATGGCTTTAGTAAGATTTAAAGGCGCTTGCAAATCAATTTGCATAACAGAATGATCCTCTAAAACGGTATATTGAATGGTGTTTTTTCCTGAAATGAATTTTTTATCTGGATCTACCTTAATATCTAAGTGGTAATAATTTAAATTCCACCAGGAACGTTCCGGAGTTATAGAACCTCTTAAGGTATCTTGTCTGGTAAAATTATTTTTTTCTGAAAGCAATCCCTGAGCGTTTATGGAAACACATGAAATTACTGAGAAAAGGCATAATAAATATAAACGGTAGATCATTATTTTAACTTTTGCTCAAAATTAAATAAAAAGGTTCTTAAGGATTTGTTAATATTTAGCGTGAGTTTGATATAATGATAAATGGATTTAACAAAAAAATCAAACACTTATGTTTTTGTATCAGGTTTGGAGCTGGAGCAGTCGAAAGATTTAAAAATTCATATTTCTTTATAGATTTCGACTACGTTCCTTGACATTGCAACTGATAATTAAGACACGAATTGCACAAATTTACACGAATTGACCTTCTTATGCTTGAGGATTTTTGTGTACTACATAAACACGAATTAAACTTTCAGTCTGTCAATATATATAAGTTTAAATCTGCTGGTAAGCAGGTAAATTAGTGGAATTCGTGTCAAACTTTCAAAATCATTTGGTATTAAATCGAATACGTGAAGCTTAATCTCTAAAGATTTTATTAGGAAATACAACGACACTTTCGAAACCATTCTCACCAACTGAAGCTATTCCGAAAAAATAATTATCAATAACAATACCATCTAATGTGAATTCTGAAACATCTCCAACATATCTACTATGATCCCATGTAGGAGAGGTGGTACTTCTCCAGTAAATTTTATAACCTTTGGCACCATTAACTTTATCCCATTTAAATTTAGCAGCAGGTTCTACGATACCCCCAATACTAACATTTTTTGGTGCTGGTGGTGCCGTAGCCAAACTGGCCATATTTATAGCATTTACTGTAGTGAGTTTTTTTGCATAATCAAAATTTACATGGGCGATAACGTCACCATATTTTATGCCATTTTCTTCACGAATGTCCTGATGTTGTTGCGTGTAGTTTTCATGGGCTTCCATGATACGAATACCTGCATATCCTAAATCGTTAAAAGGACGATGGTGACCACCGCGTCCAAACCTGTCTAATCTATAAACCATCATAGGGTTCATCTCTGGCATATACATTTTTGTGGTTTTATAAACGTAACGTGCCAATTGACGTGAAATACCATCTACTTCACCACCATAAAATCGACGAAGTGTTCTTTGGCGTTCTGTCTCATTTGGGGGAACAGGTTCTGAAAAAATCCTGAAGGAGCGATTATCAATAACACCATCAACCCCTTTTATATTTCCGATCATATCATTATTGAACACCCCAATAATATCCCAGGCTTTCTCCTGAGCATATTTTGCTAGTCCGGCACCACCAAAAAGACCTTGTTCTTCACCAGATAGCCCCACATAAATAATACTGCTCTCAAATGAATATTTAGATAAAACCCTGGCAGCCTCCATAGTTCCTGCCATACCAGAAGCGTTATCATTTGCGCCAGGAGCATCCGTAGTAAAATCCATAGTGTCACTAGCACGAGAATCAATATCACCACTCATAATGATATAGCGATTTGGGTATTTTGTTCCTTTTTGAATAGCAACTACATTGACGACCCATGCGTCATGTGGTACACGATTGTTTCCTTTTTTAGTAACAAAATCTTTTTGATAAAAGACTTCCAGACAATTATTGCAATCTTTTGAAATAGCTTCAAATTCAGATTTTATCCATCGCCTAGCAGCTCCTATCCCTTTTGTGTTAGAAATAGTATCACTAAAAGTATTTCTTGTTCCAAAATCTACAAGTGTTTGAATATCTTTTTCAATGCGTTTTTCAGATATATCATCAATGATATCATATAACTGTTGATTAGTTTGAGAAATAACAATTGACGGAATTAATAGTAAAAGTAATATTGATGTATGTTTCATTTTTTTATTGAATGAATGTGACTTTTGTGATTTTTCCATTTTGAACTTCATAAATTGCAATCGCATAAAAAGTATTACCATTAAAAGTAACTTTTTCATTATCAATTACTTTATTGCCTAATACCATTCTATTTACAATTTGAGCATTCAAATCTGGTGCTTTTTTAAAAAATGACGCGTATTCTGAACGGATGGCTTCGTGGCCTTCGGAGGTTAGATTATTTGGATATCTGTATAGTTTAATATTGCTAGAATACGTTGCTACAAATGCATCTATATCACCTTTATTATAAGCTTCTAGCTGTTTATTAACAATACTCTCGGGATTTGAAGTCGTTTTAGAGTTATGTAAAAAAGTCATGGAATTGATATCTTCATGGTCTGTTTCATAAATAGTAATATGTCGATTGGTCTTATAGTTTACTGTACCCAATTCTTCATCAATCACAACATTTTTGAGTACCATTCTGTTTAATACTTTGACATTTGATTTTTTATTTTCTTTAAAAAAACGCGCATAATTTTCCTTTAGTTTGTCACGACCCAGATACATGGTATCATTTGGAAACCTGTTTACCAAAACATGGGTGTCAAAAGCATTGGCAAATTGTTCTAAATTTCTGTTGTTAAAGGGAGCTATATGTTGTTGTACAATTGCAGCTGCATGTTCTTTATTTGAGTTATCATTAGAATTTGATTGAGAAAAGAGTGATAATGATAAGCAAATACATAAAATAGAAACGATAGATTTCATAGCTAAAAAATAATGCTTTAAAGATAACGAAAATAAATCCAGAGTCATGTTAAACTATTGACTTCATGTGTTTATTGCTTTATTAAATGATTACTGTTTGTTTTGAAAA
This sequence comes from Flavivirga spongiicola, assembly GCF_030540825.1. Lineage (NCBI taxonomy): Bacteria > Pseudomonadati > Bacteroidota > Flavobacteriia > Flavobacteriales > Flavobacteriaceae > Flavivirga > Flavivirga spongiicola. The sequence continues at coordinate 671,683 of NZ_JAUOEO010000001.1, read as the reverse complement.
TTAAATTATGAATATTATCTATTATTTGGTGTAATTAAACTTAACAGTTTCTATAGAACCATTTTTTTGATGTATATCAACATATACGTTCATTTCATGATCACTTATTTTTTCAAAAGACATACCTTCAAAAGTAACTTTGTTCGCGGTTATTTCTTTAAGAGGGAAATCTACTGTTTCATCTTTTGTTTCCCAGCCTTTTAAATCGTTGTTAAAGTGTTTTAATTGAAGAATAAGTGTATTTTCTACTTCACGAATTATTTCAATTTCGTAAAATGATACAGCATTATTATTAATTAGCTTAAAAGTTGCCATCATGGAACCACCAGAGGGTTTACTCCAATTTTCTTCTACTTGTCCACCAAAAGCTTCTCCTTTCCAATCACCAGAAATCCAAGAGATGTTTTCTAGTTTTGGTTCTAGTGTTTTTTCAACTTGTGCTTTACAAGATAAGCTAAAAAAGGAAGCAGTCATTACTAACACAATTACAATAAGTTTTTTCATAATCTTTAGTTTTAAACTAGTTTATGTTTATATTATTATGACGTTTGTGGTATTTAAAATGGGGACATACTTTCCAAGTTTAACATAAGTATTTATAAAAGAGTATTATTCAAATAGAGTAAAATAAAAAACGCCTCGAAAATAAATCCGGAGCGTTTTTAGAATTGAGTTAGTCACTAATTATTTTGTTTATACTAAAAACAGTATTTATTTTCTTTAGTTACTTTGTCCGCTATAATATTTCTTAATTCTATAATATTTGGCATATTAACATATTTAATATAGCGTTTTAATCCCATAAGCATCATACGTTGCTCATCACCTGTGGAAAATGAAATGATGGAGTGTTTACCGGCAGTTTCAATAACATCAATAGCATGGAATAAGTTCAATTTTGCCATAGCAATCTGTTCTTTAACAGGGTCTTCACCTTCTCTTTTAGCCATTTTTTCAGCACGTAGAATAGCCGATTCGGCAATGTATATTTGTATTAAAATATCTGATGCTGCTAGCATGAGTTGTTGCTGTTCCTCTATTTTTTCACCATACTTCTGTAAAGCAGCTCCAGCTACCATTAAGAAGAGTTTTTTAAGATTTTTTATGATGTTTTTTTCTTCAGAAAACAACTCAGAATAATCAGGTACGTCAAAAGATGGGATACCTACCAATTCATCTTTAACTGCCATGGCTGGTGTTAAAACATCTACATGTCCTTTCATAGCTTTTTTGATGAGCATGCCTATTGAAAGCATTCTATTTATCTCATTGGTGCCTTCATAAATTCTTGCTATACGAGCATCTCGCCATGCAGATTCTAAAGGAGTTTCTTCAGAGAAACCCATGCCTCCAAATATTTGAATGCCTTCATCAGTACACCTTTGTGTATATTCTGAAACAGCTACTTTTAAAATTGAACATTCAATAGCATATTCTTCAACACCTTTTAATTCAGCTTCTTGATGGGTATCTTTTCCGTTATTCTGACGTAAAATAATACGATCTTCTATGTTTTTTGCAGCTCTGTAACTTGCAGCTTCTCCTACCCAACAATTAGTTGCCATTTCTGCTATTTTCTGGCGAATGGCTCCAAAACTAGAAATAGGCGTTTTAAATTGAATACGTTCGTTGGCATATTTTATGGACTCCGTTATAACGCGGCGCTGTGCATCTAAACAAGCAGCTGCGAGTTTTATTCTACCAACATTTAAAGCGTTCATGGCTATTTTAAACCCATTACCTCTGGTCGATAACATATTTTCTACAGGAACAATAGTATTATTATAGAAAACTTGCCTCGTAGATGACGCACGGATGCCTAGTTTATGCTCTTCTTCACCCATAGTAATACCATTGGGGTTTTCAGGATCGTATTCTATGATAAACCCTGTGATGTTTTTATCGTCTTCAATACGTGCAAAAACAATCATTAAGCTACAAAAGCCAGCATTAGAAATCCACATTTTTTGCCCTGTAATACTGTAACTTTTTCCATCTGCAGAAAGTACTGCTTTTGTTTTACCAGAATTGGCATCACTACCAGCACTAGGTTCTGTTAAGCAATACGAGCCAAACCACTCACCAGAAGCTAATTTTGGAACATATTTTTGTTTTTGTTCTTCAGTGCCATAAAGCGTAATGGGCATCGTACCAATTCCGGTATGTGCACCAAAAGCCGTACTAAAGGATCCAGTGGCACCAGAAATATAATCACAAACAAGCATGGTATCTACAAAGCCCATACCCATACCACCATAGGCTTCAGGAACTGAAACACTTAAAAATCCAAGTTCTGCGGCTTTTCGCATACACGATTCAGTTAGCGCATAATCCTTTTTTTCAAATTGTGCCTTGTTTGCCCAAATTTCTCTGTCAACAAATTCAGTTACAGCTTCTTTCATCATCAACTGATCCTCATTGAAATCTTCAGGAGTGAATACATCTTCACAATTGGTTTCTTTTACAAGGAATTGACCTCCTCTTAATAATTCTTTTTCTGCTTCTGCCATTTTATTTGAGGTTTAAATAAGATTAAAGAAGAAAGAAAATAGAAAAAAGACTCTTAATTGAGGCTATTTTGAAATCCCATTGTCATTCTTTGGAATTCTTCTATTTTTTCTTCTAGAGTTTTTAATATTTCGTTGTTTATATATTTTCTATGATGTGCTACTAATAATTGTGTGCCTAATTCAAAAGATGAACCTAAAGAGATATCTAAAAAATGACTAAAAGATTTATCTGTTCTAGCTAAACCTTCAGCAATATTGCTTGGCATTGAAATAGAACACCTACTAATTTGTGAACTTAAATCATATCTTTCATGTTTTGGAAAGTCTAATAAAATATCAGAAATATTATTTGTAACATCTAAACCAAGTTTCCAGATTTTTAAATTTTTATAGTTATGTCTTTGTTTTGAACACATTTTAAATTCTATTTTCTATTCTCTATAGTCTTTATTATTAATTCAAAAATTCAAAAATACCACAGGCTCCTTGGCCTGTTCCTACACACATGGTAACCGCCCCATATTTTCCTTTCATATTGCGTTTACGCATTTCATCAAATAATTGTACAGACAATTTGGCTCCTGTACAACCAAGCGGATGACCTAGTGCTATAGCGCCTCCATTAACGTTTACAATATCTGGGTTTAGATTTAACTCTCTAATGACTGCTAAAGATTGTGATGCGAAGGCTTCATTTAATTCGATGAGCTCTAAATCTGCTTGTTGTAAGCCAGCTTGTTTTAATGCTTTTGGGATGGCTTTTACAGGGCCTATTCCCATGATACGCGGTTCTACACCTGCTGCTGCATAGTTTACTAAACGTGCAATAGGTTCTAGATTTAGTTCTTTTACCATAGCTTCACTCATCACCATCACAAAGGCAGCGCCATCACTCATTTGCGAAGAGTTTCCAGCAGTTACACTACCACCTTGAGCAAAAACAGGTCTTAATTTGGCAAGAGCCTCTAAACTTGTGCCCGCACGAGGGCCTTCATCTTTTGTTACCGTGTATGATTTATTGGCTTTTTTACCGTTTGAATCAATATAAGTTTGCTTCACTTCAATAGGTACGATTTGATCTTGAAAACGATTTTCAGCTTGTGCTTTTAAAGCTTTCATATGGGAATTATAAGCAAATTCATCTTGATCTTCACGAGATACTTTAAACTGGTTTGCAACAGCCTCTGCAGTATTTCCCATACCCCAATAATAATCTTCATGACCTGCTTTTACAATGTCATAATTTAATTCAGGTTTAAACCCTGTCATTGGCACTGCACTCATACTTTCCGCACCTCCCGCAATAATGCAATCGGCCATTCCAGATTGTATTTTTGCTGTAGCAATGCCTATTGTTTCGATACCCGATGAACAAAACCGATTTACAGTAACCCCAGGAATATCCACACTATTTAATCCCATTAAAGAGATGAGGCGTGCCATATTTAAACCTTGAGATCCTTCCGGCATGGCATTACCAACAATAACATCGTCAATACGAGTTTTGTCTAATTGTGGCAATTCTTTCATCATGTATTGAATGGTTTCTGCAGCCAATTCATCAGTTCTTTTAAAACGAAATACACCCTTTGGTGCTTTCCCAACTGCTGTTCTGTATGCTTTTACGATGTATGCGGTCTTCATAGTTATATTGTGTGTTTTGAAAACGAGAATTTAGAATCTAGATGTCTAGAAATTAGACTAGTCATTTAGATTATCAATAAACTTTCCTAACATTTTTTGAATTTGTAATATCTTATTTTCTAATTCTTCAAATTTACCTTTATCTACATAACCTTCGTTATAAGAAACTATTAATTGTGTTTCCCATTCAAATGCAGATCCAAGACTATTTTCTAAATATTTTTTAAAATGTTTATCAGTACTTTTACTTGATCCTTCAGCAATATTTGAAGGTATGGAAACAGCACTTCGATTCATTTGACTTATCAGATTAAATTTTTCAATATCTGGAAATGTTCTTGTTAATTTATAATTATCGCTAGCAAGGGTAATTCCATTTTCCCAAACTTTTAACTTTTTAAAATTATGTCTTCCCATAGTCTAGTTTCTAGTATCTGATAGTCCAGATTCTTAATTACGAAGTGGTTTCCCCGTCTTCAACATATGCTGAATGCGTTCTAAAGTTTTACGTTCTGTACATAAACTTAAGAAGGCTTCTCTTTCAAGGTCTAACAAGTATTGTTCGCTTACTAAAGTAGGCTCCGATAAATCACCTCCAGCCATAACATAAGCTAATTTGTTTGCTATTTTATGGTCATGCTCACTGATGTAATTTGCAGCTTCCATAGAATCGGTTCCAACTAAAAACATGCCTAAAGCTTGCTTTCCGAGTACTTTTACATCTTTACGTTTTACAGGTTGTGTATAACCAGCTTCCGCCATCAATTTTGCATGTGCTTTTGCAGTAGCTATTTGTCTGTCTTTATTAATAACGACGATATCTTTTCCTTTTTGAAGCAGACCTAGATCAAAAGCTTCGTAAGCAGACGTTGCTACTTTTGCCATACCGATAGTTAAAAAGTATTCTTGTAAAGTGTTTAATTCCACATCGCCTTTTCTGAAAGTATCTGAAGCTCTTAAAGCCATTTCTTTAGAACCAGCTCCGCCAGGAATAACGCCTACACCAAACTCAACTAAGCCAATGTAAGTTTCGGCAGCAGCAACCACTTTATCTGCGTGCATGGATAATTCGCAAGCACCTCCTAAAGACATGCCATGTGGTGCTGAAATGGTAGGGATAGAAGAATAACGCATACGCATCATCGTATCTTGAAAATACTTGATAGCCGCATTAAGCTCCTCATATTCCTGCTCAACAGCCATCATAAAGATCATACCAATATTGGCACCAACTGAGAAATTGGCGCCTTGGTTACCAACAATTAACCCCTGATATTCTTTTTCAGCTAAATCGATCGCTTTATTAAGTCCTGCTAAAACATCACCTCCAATGGTATTCATTTTAGATTGGAATTCGCAGTTTAATATCCCATCTCCTAAATCTTCAATGACAACCCCTGAGTTTTTAAATACTTCATTAGATTTTCTAATATTGTCTAAGATGATAAATGCATCTTGACCTGGTATTTTTTCTTGTACTCTCTTTGGAATATCGTAAGCATAAGTAGCCCCTTCTTTAACAGAATAAAACGATTTACTTCCTGCGGTTAACATATCGTTCACCCAGGCAGCTGGTGCTAAACCTTCAGCTTTCATTATTTCTATACCTTCTTCAACACCTATAGCATCCCAAATTTGGAAAGGACCATGTTCCCAACCAAAACCAGCTTTCATCGCGTCATCGATCTTGTATAATTCATCAGTTATTTCGGGAATACGGTTAGAAACATAGGCGAATAAAGCCGCGAAACTTTTTCTGTAAAATTCACCTGCTTTATCCTTGCCAGAGACCAGTACTTTAAATCGATCTACAACTTTATCGATAGTTTTAGTAAGTTCCAGAGTCGCGAATTTAGCCTTTTTTGAAGAACGATATTCTAAAGTATTTAAATCTAATGATAGGATTTCTTTTTTACCTTCAGCAGAAATAGTTTTCTTATAAAACCCTTGTTTAGTTTTACTTCCTAACCATTTATTTTCCATCATAGTACTGATGAAATCCGGTAATTTAAAAAGCTCTAAGCGTTCGTCTTCTTTGCAGTTTTCTGCAATACCGTTTGCTACATGAACTAAAGTGTCTAAACCAACAACATCAACAGTTCTAAATGTTGCAGATTTTGGTCTGCCAATAACTGGACCAGATAATTTATCAATGTCTTCAATAGTTAATCCCATGTCTTTAACGGCATGGAATAAACTCATGATACTAAAGATACCAATACGGTTTCCAATAAAAGCAGGCGTATCTTTAGCGACTACCGATGTTTTTCCCAGAAATTGCTCGCCATAACTATTAAGGAATTCTAAAACCGAAGGATCTGTTTTTGGACCAGGAATGATTTCGAATAATTTTAAGTAGCGCGCAGGATTAAAAAAGTGCGTTCCACAGAAATGTTTCTGAAAGTCTTCACTACGGCCTTCACTCATAAACTTAATAGGAATACCAGACGTATTACTTGTAATTAAAGTTCCTGAAGTTCTGTGCTTTTCGAGTGATTCAAAAACCTGTTGTTTTATATCTAATCGTTCAACGACTACTTCCATGATCCAATCTACATCAGCTACTTTTGCAATATCGTCTTCCAGATTACCTGTTGTAATTCGGTTTGCAAATTTAGGATGATAAATTGGTGAAGGTTTTGATTTTAATGATGTAGCGAGTGCATCGTTAACCAACCTGTTTCGTACTACTTTATCTTCAAGTGTTAAACCTTTAGATTTTTCTTTATCATTGAGTTCTCTTGGAACGATGTCAAGTAATAAAACATCTACGCCAATATTAGCAAAATGGCACGCAATACCACTTCCCATAATACCAGAACCTATAATGGCCACTTTTTTTATTCTACGTTTACTCATTTTATACTACTAACCATTTTGATTATATATTTTTTTATTTGTTACCATATCATTAATAACTTCTGCTACTTCGTAAAAACTGTTCAGTTTTTCTTCTGATATATTATTTCTTATAGATTCGTTAAATGTTAAAACCTTATCTCTTGAATAGTCCCTTTTTTCAAGGCCAAATTCGGTGAGAGAAATAATCACACCACGACCATCTTCCGGATTGGGTTTACGTTCAATGAGCCCTTTAGATTCCATAGTTTTTAATATTCTAGATAAACTGGTGGCTTCCATTCCCATTTTTGGTCCTAAAGCAGTTGAAGGTGTCCCTTTTTCAGGATCAATACTTAATAAAGTAAAGCCTGTTGCCATAGTACTTTCAAATTTTGCAGCTTCTTCATTATACATTTTTTGTACTGTAAGCCATGTCGTTCTTAGTATATAGTCAATAGTTTTGTCTTTCATGATATTTAGTTGGTGATTCCAAATATAATAAAATTTATTATGCATGCATAATAAAAATAGTAAATTAATTTTTTTATATTTTTGAGTGTGTTAGTATAGCCAGAAAAAAGAATACTTTTAATATTTTAAGTAAGCTTTATAAAATGAATTACAAGATATTATATTATTCGATTCTATTTTTATTGATATTATCGTGTAATAAAGAAAAGACAGAGGTTGAACCTCAAGTTGAAGAGACTAATATGGAAAAAGCTAGAGTAGTAGGGTATTTGCCTATACACAGATTTTCATTAAGTAACAAAATAGAATATTGTAAGCTTACGCATTTAAACCTAGCCTTTGCAAATCCCGATAGTAATGGAAATATTATAATGCCAAGTATTAGTTCTATAATATCTGATGCAAAGTCAGCAAATGCTAATATTGTTATTTGTATTTCTTTAGCTGGGGCAGGTTTAACAAATGAACAAACAATGAATTGGTCTAATTTGATAGATATACCAGATAATAGACCAGCATTTATTGCTAAAATTGTAGATTATGTACTTTCAAATAATTTAGATGGTGTAGATGTAGATTTAGAATGGGAACATGTTACGTCAGGGTATAGTGGTTTTGTAATAGAGCTAGATAAAGCCCTAAATGCCCATAATAAATTACTTACTGTAGCTTTTCCCCAAACCAGATATAGTAATGTTTCAGATGCTGCTCTTAGTGTTTTTGATTTTATAAATATTATGTCTTATGATGCTACAGGTCCTTGGGCACCTTCAAATTCAGGTCAGCATAGTTCATTACAGTTTTCTAAAGAAGGTATAGCATTATGGAATAACACTATAGGAATTTCTAGTAATAAATTAAATTTAGGAGTCCCTTTTTACGGATATAATTTTGTGAACTCAACAACAGTTAATACGTTTACATATAATGAAATCATTAGAGAAAATATAAACAATATTAATATAGATAATGTAGGGACATCATATTATAATGGCATGTCAACAATTAAATATAAAGTTAATCTAGCTAATGATAAATCAATTGGAGGCATTATGATTTGGGAATTGGGACAAGACTCATTTGATGAATACTCTCTTTTAAATGCTATTCATGATGAATATACTTCTATAGGTATTAAAACAACAGGCATGTGCGGTAATTAATAGTGTTTTTTGAAATTATGACCTGTAGATTTTTTCTATTAAATCTGCATATTTTGCTTTAATCACTTTTCTTCTCATTTTCATTGTAGGTGTTAAATGACCAGAATCAATAGACCAGATATCTTGGGTGATTTCGAATTTTTTAATTTGTTCCCATTTACCAAAGTTTTTATTAGCATCGTCAATTTCTTCTTGAATACGCTCTAATAATTGAGGATTAGTGATGATGTCGTTGTTAGATTGAAATGTGATATCATGTCGCCTTGCCCATTCTTCAACAAATTCAAAATTAAGTTGAATTAATGCAGCTGGCATTTTCTCGCCTTCTCCAATAATCATTATTTGTTCAATAAACCTTGATTGTTTAAATTGATTTTCTAATAATGAGGGTGCCACATATTTTCCACCAGATGTTTTGAACATTTCTTTTTTACGGTCGGTAATTTTTAAGAAATTGTCGTTGTCAACTTCCCCGATATCACCTGTATGAAAATAGTCTCCAGTCATGACTTCCTTAGTTTTTTCAGAATCTTTAAAATAGCCCAGCATGACATTAGGACCTTTTACTAGAATTTCTCCATCATTTGCTATTTTTACTTCAACGTTGTCTATAATTCGTCCAACAGTTCCAATTTTAATGCCTGCATTATGCGGACAATTCACAGATATTACAGGAGATGTTTCTGTTAATCCATACCCTTCGAGTATTTCCATTTTCGCAGCAGAAAACACTCTAATTAATCGCTGTTGTAGGGCAGCACTTCCAGATACTAAAGTGTTAATATTTCCTCCTAAGGCATCTCGCCATTTATTAAAAATAAGCTTGTTTGCTATTTTTAATTGAAATTCATACCACCAGCCATTTTTACCATAAGGCTCATATTTTAAACCTAAGTTTACGGCCCAGAAAAACAATACCTTTTTTATACCTTTTAATTCGGTTCCCTTGGCGATTATTTTATCATACATTTTTTCATAAAGCCTAGGTACAGCTGTCATGATATTTGGTTTAACATCTTTTAAGTTATCACTTATAGTTTCGATACTTTCAGCA